>NZ_JBQQCA010000043.1:0-60699 GCF_052246635.1 Streptomyces sp. 6N223
GCAGAACAGCGCCTTGACGATCTCCCGCATCGCGTACCGGCCCCGATGGCCGCTAACCGGCCGGGATACCATCCCGCTACACGTTCACGTGACGACAAATCACCTATGCACTCACATTCCGCCCTCTCGCAGCGGCTTCGAGCAGCGGCCCGACAAACGGCCGGCGTGGCCCTTACCAGTCGTCACTGGCGTCGAGAACGCGCAGCACGTCGATCAGCGAACTGATCTGCGTCGCGTCGTGCGCGCCTCGAGGCGAATCGGTCGTGATAGAGGAGAGACTTCGAATGACGAACCAGACGCCACCCGCCTCGGCGTCGCTCTCGTTGATGTACACGTGCGGCCTGGTCCGGTCGAAAAAGACTGAGTCGCCTGCCCCGAGTACATGAGTCTCGAATCCGATGCTCAGCGTCAGCTTGCCGGAGAGCACAACACCGAACTCAAAGCCGGTCGTGGCGAGCATCTCCTGATCGGCGGAGCTCGCGGCTCCTGGGGGGTAAGTCACGCGAAGGGGCTCCAAGCCCAGGCCCGACCTGCTGGCGAGGCGCTCCCAGCGAACGCCCCCTGACATCTCGAGCGACGGATTCTCCGACGCGTGTTGGATGACGACGGCGGGGTCCGCAGCGGTGGGCTTGCCGGAACTGAGGCCGAGCAGGTCGTCAACGGAGAGGTCGAGGCGAGTCGCGAGTTGGTAAAGCGTGTTGAGAGATGGCTGGACTTTGTCAGTCTCAATCTGCGACAAAAGGCTGGAGGTCACGCCCATGGAGTCAGCGAGCGCCTTCAGGGTCAAACCGCGTTCCTCGCGGGCCGCTCGCAAGCGCGCGCCTATCGCCGCGTGTGCTTTCACTGGATTTCATCTCCTGAGGGCTTCTCGGTCCAGGTTATCGCAGGGCGCTGCCGGCGCCGCCATGGGTGCGGCGGCCGGCACGGCGTCGTGGCCGGGGGTGGCCGCAGCCGGGCCGGATGCCAGCCCGATCAGCACCACCCCGGCCGCGGTGGCCAGCAGCCGGACGGCACGCCCGCGCCGCCGCCGCCGCGCGGCGGCGGCGGAAACCCAGTGTGGTGATCACGGGCTCACTCGCCCACGATGCCCTTGAGGATTTCCACGACCAGCGGCGCGAGCGCGGCGATGCCGTATCCCCAGGCCGCCGACTTGAACGCCCGATTCGAGCGCTCGATCTCGCCGGGGTCGCCGCCGGCCATCATGCGGATCACGCCGCCGACGCTGAGCATGACCGTCGCCAGCGTCGCGGCGATGCCCATGATCCAGTTGCGGAGATTGTTGAGCACCGTGTCGAGCGAGTCCGCTGCCGCCAGCATCGTCTCCGGCTGCGCCTGGGCAGGGCCGGCGATCATCAGGCAGACGGCCACCGTCGCCGTCGCGGTC
The DNA here is from genome assembly GCF_052246635.1 of Streptomyces sp. 6N223. Lineage (NCBI taxonomy): Bacteria > Bacillati > Actinomycetota > Actinomycetes > Kitasatosporales > Streptomycetaceae > Streptomyces > Streptomyces sp. 6N223. The sequence continues at coordinate 1,385 of NZ_JBQQCA010000043.1, forward strand.
ACCAGCAGCCGACGCCCACGCCGACCCGCACGGCGCGGGCCATGCCGGTCGGCGGCCGGAGCTGGGGTAGTGGCCGGGGCGCGGCCGGGACGGACACGGTGGATGGGGGTATCAGGCGGATCGGGGGACCTCCGAGGTCTCGGCTTCCGGTTGGTCGGGCGTGGTGGGCCCGCATGAGAAAGGGCCGCAATCCGAGCCTGTTTTGGACACCGCATCCGCAGCTTTTTCTCTTTGCTCTACTCGCGCCCCCTTTGAGGGGGAAACCACATTCCGTGACGACTGCTCGGAGGGCGGCCGTGAGGCGCTGGTCGGCGTCGAGCCCGGTCAGGTGGGAGGTGACGTGCTCGCCGACCGGGTCGTTCTCATCGGCCTCGATGGCGATCGTCGTCGACGAATCGACAGCCCGGCCGCCGCCCGCCGGGGCGCGGCGCCGTAGTCGCGCTCCAGCAGCGGGCACAGCTCGTCCAGGTGGAAAGTCTCCCAGGCCGCGCGCAGCGTCGGCCCCTCGGCCAGAGACAGGGCCTGGTGGCCGGGGCCGGGCAGGATGAGCCGCCCGGCCAGCAGCGACCCGAGGACGGCGACGGTTCCGGCCACGGCCACGACGCCGGTGAGGGTGATGGCCTTGGCCGCGAGGACGGTGGCCCGCTGCGGCATCGCCGTCAGGGTGGTGCGGATCATGCCCGAGCTGTACTCGCCGCTGATGACCAACACGGCCAGGATGGCGACGAGCGCCTGGCCGAGATAGACGCCCATGAGGCTGAGCTTGGTCATGTCGCCGTCGCAGCCGGCGGACGTGCAGGTCACCACCGAGGCCGCCCCGGCGCTCAGGGCCACTGTCGCCGCGATAGCGCCGAATAGCAGCCACAGCGGGCTGGCGACGGTCCGCATTTTCGTCCATTCGGCGTGCAGGGCCGCTCTCATGCGTCCCTCCTGCGGAGAAGGAAGGCCGCCGCGGCCAGGCTGACCATCGCGTAGCCGGCCAGGACGGCGAACCCGGCCCACGGTTCCAGGGGGTAGTAGCCGCAGTAGGGCGTGTAATTGCTTGCGACCTGGTCATATGGCACCAGCGTCTGCTGGAGGGCGAAGGCCGCCCCCGGCGTCACCCGGGCAAGCCAGTCCGAGACGCTGGCGGGCATGAACGGGATGGCGATCAGGATGTAGGGCAGCACGAGGGCCACGATGACGGTGGTCACCGCGCCCGCACTGTGCCGGAAGATGGCGCCGACGGAGAGGGCCAGGACCGAGGCGGTCGCGAGCAGCGCCGCGGTCCCGAGCCCTACCCGCAGTTCGGTCGAGGGCGACACTGGGAAGATGTAGACGCCGTTGCCCCGGGCGAGCCGCTCACCGAGCGGAGTGGCGACGAGCGTTCCCGCCAGCCCGGCGACGAAGGTGACGGCCCACAACACGATCGCCTTGGCCACCAGCACCCGGCTCCACGTCCCGAACCGTCGCCGGTAGGGCGGCCACTCTGCCGGATCAGCGCGTACACGGTAACGAGAGCCGCAGCCGAGGAGACCGGAAGCAGGGCTCCCGGCGTGCTGGCCCGGCTGGTCGGAGCCCTTGTCGGGGCCGCCAAGCGGACCAGCGCACCCGAGCCCCGCACCCCGCCACTTCGCACCGTTCGGTCCCGCCGAGCCGATGTTCAGCGGGACCGAGATAGCCCCCGCATTAACCAACAGCGTCCTCTCGCGCACCGATGGCCACCTGTGCGTCGGGTCAGCCGGTCTGCTGCAGTTCGTGCAGGGAGGTCACCAGCTGGTCCACCTCCTCTGTGGTGTTGTAGAGGGCGAGTGAGGCGCGGGCCGCGCTTTCCAGGCCGTAGTGGCGCAGGAGCGGTTGGGCGCAGTGGTGACCGGCTCGGATGGCGATGCCGTCCTGGTCGAGCCAGTCGGCGACCGCTGTCGGGTCGTGTCCGGCCAGGGTGAAGGTCAGGACGGCGATCCGGTCCGGTCCCGAGCCCAGCAGGTCCAGGCCGGGGACGGTGGCGAGGGCCTGCGTCGCGTAGGCCAGGAGCTCCGTCTCGTAGGCGGCGACCGCCTTCCGGTCGAAGGAGGTCAGCCAGTCGAGGGCCGACGACAGTCCGACGACGTCGGCGATGTTGCCGGTGCCGGCCTCGAACCGGTGCGGGTCGGGAGCGTAGGTGGTGTGGTCGAAGTCGACCGCGTCGATCATGTTGCCGCCGCTCTGCCATGGCGGCATGGCGGCCAGCACGTCCGGCTTGGCGTAGAGCGCGCCGATACCAGTGGGGGCGAAGATCTTATGCCCGGAGAACACGTAGAAGTCCGCGTCGAGGTCCTGTACGTCCACCGGCATGTGGGCTACCGCCTGCGCGCCGTCCACCAGCACCTTCGCTCCGTAGCGGTGGGCGAGGGCGGTCATCTCGCGTACTGGCGAGACGGTGCCGAGCACGTTCGACGCGTGGCTGACGGCGACGAGCTGGGTGCGGAACGACAGCAGGTCCGCGTAGGCGTCCTGGTCGATGCTCCCGTCCGGCAGCAGGGGGACGGGGACCACCCGGGCTCGCCGTTCGGCGGCGACACGCTGCCAGGGGACGATGTCGGAGTGGTGCTCCAGCACCGGGACGAGGACCTCGTCGCCGGGGCCGAGGTTGGCCCGTCCCCAGCTCTGCGCCACCAGGTTGATCGCCTCGGTCGTGCCGCGTACGAAGACGACGGTGCCCGGAGACTCGGCACCGAGGAAGTCGGCGACCTTGGCCCGGCCCGACTCGTAGGCTTCGGTGGCCTCCCGGGCCAGGGTGTGGGCGCCGCGGTGGATGTTGGAGTTGGCGGTGCTGTAATAGGCGGTGAGCGCCTCGATGACCTGGCGCGGCTTCTGGGTGGTGGCGCCGTTGTCCAGCCAGACCAAGGGGCGGCCGTTGACGGTCCGGTGCAGGATCGGAACGTCTTTCCGGGCCTTCTCCGGGGAGAACCCGGGGGTCGGGGTCGGAGCCACGGCCCGGGGCGTGAGCCCGGCCCCGGGCAGGTCAGTCGTAGTCATAGAAGCGCGACACCTCGACGTCCTTGAGTACGGCGACGGCGTCCTCCACCAGCACGGCGGCGCTGAAATAGGCCGTCATCAGGTAGGACGTGATGCCCCTCTTGTCGACCCCCATGTTCCGCATGGCCAGGCCGGGCTCCACCTCATCGGGGACGCTGGAGGGACGCAGGCCCACCACGCCCTGCTGGGCTTCGCCGACCCGCATGAGCAGGATCTCGGTGGTGCCGTGCGCGCTGTTCAGCTTCACCTTGTCGGAAGGGAGCAGCGGTACACCGCGCCAGGTCAGCAGCGGGCTGCCGAACCGGGTGTCGATGACCGGGGGCACGCCCCGGCGGGTACACTCGCGGCCGAAGGCGGCGATCGCCCTGGGGTGGGCGACGAAGTAGGCGGGCTGCTTCCAGACCTTGATCAGCAGTTCGTCGAGGTCGTCGGGGGTCGGTCGGCCGCGCCGGGCCGGTACGCGCTGTCCCGGCGCGACATTGTTGAACAGCCCGAACTCGGGATGGTTGAGGACCATCGACTCCTGACGCTCGCGGAGCGCCTGGACGGTCAGGTCGGCCTGGACCCGGGTCTGGTCCATGGGCTCGTTGTAGAGGTCGGCGACGCGGCTGTGCACGCGCAGCACGGTCTGCGCCAGGCTCAGGTGGTACTCGCGTGGTGCGTCCTCGTACTCGACGTAGGTGCCGGGGAGTTCCGGCTCGCCGATGTGGCCGGAGGCGAGGTCCACCGGGACTTCCGCACCGGCGGTGTCGTCCCCGGCGGTGAAGGCGTCCACGGCCGCCCGCAGTGTGTCGTCGCGGTCGGCCAGCGCGGTCAGCACGGCGCGGTCGACGCAGAGCGCCACGCCTGGGCTGACGGCCCGGACCTGGTAGGGCATCGGCTCGTTCCGGCTCCAGGCTCCCAGGTCGAAGAACTGGCCGTCGCTGATGACTTCGAGTACGGAATCGTCTCCGTAGGGGCCGGTGATGTGCTTCTCGGCCCGGCCTTTGACGAGCACCCACAGCTTTTCGGCGGGTGCGCCCTCCGCGGCCAGTTGCTCGCCCGGCTGGAAGCTCGCTTCGGTGAAGGCGGCGGCCAGTTCGGAGAGCAGCGCCGGATCGGCCTCGCGCAGGTACGGCAGTTCCCGCAGGTCCTCGGGGATGATGCGGGGGGTGCCGTCGTCCGTGTAGCTGCTGACCCGGTCGTCGCCCAGGACGAACGTCCGGCGTCGGTTGACGCGGTATATGCCGGATTCCATGTCCACCCACGGCAGCGCGCGCAGCACGTAGCGGGGGGTGATGCCGCGCATCTGCGGGCGGGTCTTGGTGGTGGTGGCCAACTGCCGTGCGACATCGGGGCTGAGGCTGAGCCGATCGGTCATGCGGGACCTCCCAAGAGCAGGCGTGAGCTCCGGCAGACGAGCCGCCGGCCGCCCACGCGGGTTGGACGCGGACCGATCGTCCAATCATCCATAGGGGGCCTCAAGAGGGCAGCGATCCTGACGAGTCGAGAAATAATCGAACTTTTCATCGAGGTGTATGTGAGAGCGGTGAACCCATCACCAATGAAGAACCGATTTTCAGCTCCGGGACGCGCGGCACGCCCCGGAGCCTCCTTGTCGAGGTGCCTGCCGATCACTCGGTCAGAAATGAATTCATGACGCGATTTCACCCCTCGGTTTGCGTTCGCGGACTGGCGGCGGTGCGCGAAGCGGTCGCCCGCCCGGCGGCCCCGGACTGCGTGGGGGCAGTACTCCCATGGCCGCCGCCAGCTGTCGGTGTGAGATCCCGGGAGATCCTTGACGCCGTGCACCCGTATGCTCCCAGCCGCTCCACCACCTCGTCGTACGCCACCCACACCCCCCGCCTCTACCTCTGCCAGACGCTGGACGAATGTCCGCACCCAGTCGCGGTCGTCGTCGCCGCAGGCGATGAAGACGTCGTACCGGACGAGACGGGCGGCGGTGGGTCGGATGGCTCAGGTGGTCCAGGCGGCGGAACGGGGCGGCGGGCCCGGCGGACGCCCAGGTTGCCGAAGTACGTGCGCGAGAGTGAAGATCCCGACATGACATCGCGACCACCTCGACACACCTCCGCGTACTCCTGCACGGGATCAGGAACGGCTGAGGTGACCCCCGTGGTGTGGACACCTGACGATGGATCTTCTTGGTCCTGGAAGGTGTAGATCTACGTGGCACGGCCCTCGAAGTACAGTGCGGAGTTCCGGTCTGACGCGATCGCGTTGTGGCGGGCTTCGGCGGGCAGGCGGACGTTCAAGGACGTTCGCGGCCGATCTGAACGTCAATCCCGAGACGCTGCGTACGTGGGTGCGTGATGCGGATGGCCGTCCGGCAGCCGGCGGTGCGCCGCGGGGCGTGGAGGACGAGTTGGCCCGGCTGCGGGCGGAGAACGCGCGTCTGGCCAAGGCGGAGAAGGAGTGGTATCTCGAGCGGGAGATCCTGCGCCGGGCGGCCGCGTATTTCGCACGGGAGATGAAGCGAGGACCGCCGCTTGGGACTTCATCTCCGCCCATGCCGAGTCCTTCGGTATCAAGCGTATGTGCCGGGTGCTGGACGTGTCCCGCTCGGGCTCCTACCGGTGGATCGCGGGCGCCGACGCGCGGGCCGCCCGCCAGGCACTTCGGCGTGCAGTTGTGGGTGCCGGAACTCGGCGGGTTGGTGGACCCGAAGGCCGCCGGGCATGAGGAGTTGATGATCCTGCTGGGCATCCTGTCCAAGCGGGAGATCGCCCGTACCCGCATGCGGGTACGCTCGGCGATGACGGTGCAGGCTCGTGACCAGGGCCGCTACCTCGGCGCATCCGCTGAGAAGTGGAGGCTGACGGCGGTGCGGGCGATTCTGGCCAACCCCCGCTGCACCGGTCGCCAGGTGTGGAACCGGCAGCGAACCGACCACGAGTTGCTCGACCCGGAGAACACCAGCCTCGGGCACCGGGACGTGATGCGCTGGAACACCCCCCGACGACTGGATCATCTCCACCAAACCAGCGCACCCCGCGCTGGTCAGCGAGGCCGACTTCGTCACCGTTCGGACCATCCACGCCGCCCGTGAGAACGCCCCGAAGCGGGTCTACCTCCTGGCTGGCCTGCTGCGCTGCGGGGTGTGTGAGCGGAGGTGGAGTCCTGCTGGATCTGGAATCGGCCCGCCCACCGCTGCCGCCACGGCCACACCAGCGCCACGCGGCCCGATCCCGACCGCCCGCCCAACGCATACGTCTGCGAGGACCAGGTGCTGGCGCATCTGCCGGCCCTGGTAATCCGCCTGTCCGCCGACTGGGACGGCCACCTGCCGCCGCCCACGGCGACCGGGACGGTCACGCCGGCGGACGCGGGCGCGCACGTGCGCGCCCGGCAGGTGTCACTGACCTTCGATCCGGTGGCCCAGACCCTGACCGCCGACACCCAGAGAAGGGAAAAGATCACTATCGGCTGAACGCTCACCTGCCGACCCGGACACCAAGATCCCGCCCGTCGTCAGAGGAGAAAGGCCAGGTCACAGCCCTGGGATGAGGAACACCCACGTCCGGCCGGGAGCCGGAAGCGGGTGCCCGTTCTGCCTGCCCACGAACCGAAGCCCGTGGGGGAAGTGTGTGTCCGAGACTTGAACTCTCCCCTCGGACACTCCGCCTTTGTGTCTCTCACCTGCGGAAACGCCCTTTCCCAGAACCGATCGGACATCGCAGTCGCTGTGCCTGTTAGCTGGGCTTCTACGGGCGTGTGCGACTGCTGGTGTTCATGCGTTGTGCACGGCCTCATGGGGCCTCCCCCTGTGTGATGGACACGCTGATACCGGATCTTGCTTGATCCGAGGGAGCGAGACGATGTCCTGGGCCGGCTCGATGAGGAAGGCGATCACCGACGGTCCCGCAGCGACGCGGCGTCCGGTGTGTCCTCGAAAGTGATCAGGAAGACGGGGCGGGGGCTCCGCGGCGAGCACCCGACTTGTGATCTCCAGGCCCGCTACGCGCACCTACTTCCCGCGCGGCGGGCGGCGCTCGGGAGACGACACCGAAGCAGAGCTCCTCGACCACATCCCAGGTGGAGATGCCGCTGCTCTGGTCCTGCCGCTGATGCACGAGGTGGACGCGGTCGATCGTCAGATCGACCGCGTGGGATGAGGCCGTCGAGGCTCGCGGTTCAGCCGCCGATCACCTTGCTGTCTCACCGCAACGGCAGGGCCCACTATTTGATGCCATCGAATGCCTCCGTGGCCATGGGATTCATTCGTTTCTGCGGACAGTCGGCGAATGGCGTGCCAGCGGCGTTGGTGGCTTGCCGGCCCGCTCGGCCGGGGTTTGTTCACGATTGGCTCGCATCCGGCGGCTGGAGATAGCTTTCCCACCGCGCAGATTGTGGTGACTCTTCGGCAGGCTGCGTGGCTCGGGTGAGTCGACGCCCCTGCCTGGCCGCCCCCGGCTCGGGCGACATGCGGGAGCGGGAAGCGGAGTGGGCAGCGGAGGTGGCGGGGAGGAGTACGCCGGCCGCTGGTGGATTCCGGGGCGTTCGTGTTCGTCTTCGTGGTTTAGCTGTCCGGTTTCACTCCTACGGGCGAACTCTGGGGCGTTCTCCGTTCGAGGTCGGGCTTGGTAGTCATGATCGGTGCGTCGTGTCGGCCACATGGGCGTGTGCCCGGTCCGGGAAAGGGTGCCATGCATCTCACTCCGCATGAGCAGGAGCGCCTGCTGATTCATGTGGCGGCGGACGTCGCCGAGCGCCGCAGGAAAGACAAGGTGGAGCTCAACTACCCGGAGGCCGTGGCGTTGCTGACCGTCCACGTCTACGAACAGGCCCGGAGGGGGAAGTCGGTCAACGACATCATGGACTCCGCTCGCAAGCTCCTCAAGCCCGGGGAGCTGATGGAGGGTGTGGCCGAGATGATCGAGAACGTGCAGGTGGAGGCCACCTTCCCGGATGGCACGAAGCTCGTGACGATCCACAATCCGGTCGAGGTGACGACCAAGGAGCAGCGGCTGCATCCGGGGGAGGTGGTGCATCCCGTCTCTGCGGAGGGGATCGTCGTCAACGAGGGGCGTGAGGTCACGACGGTGTTCGTGCGTAATCCGGGCGACCGTCCCGTCCAGGTCGGCTCGCACTACCACTTCGCGGAGGCCAATCCGGGTCTGGAGTTCGACCGTGAGGCGGCCAATGGCAAGCGGCTGAACATGGCGGCCGGCACCTCGCGGCGTTTCGAGCCGCAGGAGGGAATCGACGAGGAAGAGGAAGAGGGGTGTCGGGTGGAGCTGGTGGACATCGCGGGTGAACGCGTCGTCCGGGGGCTGCGTGGCGAGGTGGAGGGGGAGCTCGATGCCTGAGGTTCTCTCCCGTGAGGCGTACACCGACCTGTATGGGCCGACGGTCGGCGACCGGATCCGGCTGGCCGACACCGCGCTGTTCGTCAGCGTCACCGAGGACTGGTCGGGCGGCCCCGGACGCTGCGGCGACGAGGTGGTCTTCGGTGGCGGCAAGGTGATCCGCGAGTCGATGGGACAGTCCCATGTGCCGCGTGATCCCGGCCCGCGTGAGGCGCGCCGTCCGGCGGACACCGTCATCACCGGTGCGGTGGTGCTGGACCACTGGGGCGTGGTCAAAGCGGACGTCGCCATCCGCGACGGCCGGATCCAGGCGCTGGGCAAGGCGTACAACCCCGAGACGATGGACCCGCCGCACCCGCCGACCGGGACGCCGACGAACATCGTGATCGGACCGGAGACCGAGGTCATCTCAGGCAACGGCCGTATCCTCACCGCCGGCGGCGTGGACACACACGTGCACTTCCTGTGCCCGGAGCAGATCGGCGAGGCGCTGGCGGCCGGCGTGACGACGCTGATCGGTGGTGGTACCGGCCCGGCGGAAGGCTCCACCGCCACCACCGTCTCGCCCGGCTCCTGGCATCTCGCCCGGCTCTTTGAGGCTCTGGACGCCTTCCCGGTCAACGTTGGTCTGCTGGGCAAGGGCAGCACCGTCTCCGCGGCCTCCCTCTACAACCAGGTCGACGCCGGTGTTCTCGGCTTCAAGATCCACGAGGACTGGGGGGCCACCCCCGCCGTCATCGACGCGTGCCTGCGCGTCTGCGACGACACAGGCGTGCAGCTCGCCCTGCACGCCGACTCGCTCAACGAGGCGGGCTTCGTCGAGAGCACGATCAAGGCCATCGGCGAGCGTTGTCTGCACGTCTTCCACGTCGAGGGCGCGGGCGGCGGCCACGCCCCCGACATGATCACCATGGTCTCCCGGGACAACGTGCTGCCCGCCTCGACCAACCCGACCCGCCCCTTCACGATCAACACCGTCAAGGAACACATCGACATGATGGTGGTCTGCCACCATCTCAACCTGAACATCCCGGCGGACGCGGCGTTCGCCGACTCCCGCATCCGGCCCTCAACGATGGCCGCCGAAGACGTGCTGCACGACATGGGCGCGATCTCGATGATGTCCTCCGACGCACAGGCCATGGGCCGCATCGGCGAGATGATCATGCGCACCTGGCAGACGGCGCACGTGATGAAGAACCGGTACGGGACACTGGCGGGCGACGGCGAGGCGGACAACCTGCGCGCCCGCCGCTACGTCGCCAAGTACACCATCAACCCGGCGATCGCCCAGGGCATCGACCACGTGGTGGGGTCGGTGGAGGCAGGCAAGCTGGCCGACCTGGTGCTGTGGGAACCGAAGTTCTTCGGCGTCAAGCCGCACATGGTCGTCAAGGGCGGCCAGATCGCCTATGCCCAGGTCGGGGACGCCAACGCCTCGATCCCCACCCCTCAGCCGGTCCTGCCCCGCGCGGTGTGGGGCGCGAAGGGCCGGGCCCCGGCGGCGAACTCGTTCAACTTCGCCACCCAGCGGGCGCTGGACAAGGGGCTGGCCGAACGCCTCGGGCTGGGCAAGGGATTCGAGCCGATCGGCGACACGCGCACCGTGCGAAAGACGGACATGAAGGAGAACAACGCCACCCCCGAAGTCGTCGTCAACCCCGACACCTACGAGGTGACCATCGGGGGAGCCACTACCGGCGACACCAAGACGTCGGTCGACGGCCGGGAGATGGTCCTGGAACCCGTCACGGAACTGCCGATGGCCCAGCGGTACTTCCTGTTCTGAATGCCGACAGCCGAACGACCCGGAAGGTGCGTCGCCACACGATGAGCCGTGCTGCTCTGCTTGTCTTGGCCGACGGCCGCTTCCCCGCCGGAGGGCACGCGCACTCCGGCGGGGTCGAGGCCGCCGTCGCCTCGGGAGCCGTCCGTGACGCGCGCGGCCTGGAGGAGTTCTGCCGGGGCCGGCTCCACACGGCCGGGCTCGTCGCCGCCGCGCTCGCCGCCGCGGCCTCCGCCGGATACGACCCGCTGGCCCTGGACGAGGCCGCCGACGCCCGCACCCCCGCCCCCGCCCTGCGCAACGTGGCCCGACGACTGGGGCGGCAGATGGTGCGCGCGGCCCAGGCGACCTGGCCGTCACCCGAGCTGACCGCCCTCGCGCACGCCCGACCCCGAGGCGCCCACCAGCCCATCGTGCTGGGCCTGGCCGCACGCACGGCAGGGCTGACACCCCTGGACGCCGCCCACGCGGCGGCATACGAGAACACCAGTGGCCCGGCGACCGCGGCGGTGCGGCTGCTGAGCCTGGACCCGTTCGAGGCCACCGCCGCGCTGGCCCGCCTCTCAGGAGAGCTGGGCCAGGTCGCCGAGCGCGCGGCACGGGCGGCAGCCCGAACGGAGACGGAAGGCACCACCGCCCTCCCCTCGGCGTCCGCCCCGCTGCTCGACATCACCGCCCAGCACCACGCCGACTGGCCGGTGCGCCTCTTCGCCTCCTGAACCGAGACCGACCCTGACCAACGCCTGGAGATCCCGTGCATCGCGACCCACCCGGCGCCTTCCCCCACCGGCACACCCACAGCGCCGCCGATACACGGCGAGACGACGGCTCCCGTCGCGCGCTGCGCATCGGCCTGGGCGGACCGGTCGGCTCCGGCAAGACCGCGACCGTCGCCGCCCTGTGCCGCGCCCTGCGCGACGAACGGTCCATCGCCGTCGTCACCAACGACATCTACACCCGCGAGGACGCCGAGTTCCTGCGGCGCGAGGCCGTGCTGCCACCCGAACGCATCCAGGCCGTGGAGACCGGCGCCTGCCCCCACACCGCCATCCGCGACGACATCTCCGCGAACCTCGAAGCCGTCGAACAACTGGAGGAGACGCTCCCGCCTCTCGACCTCATCCTGGTCGAGTCCGGCGGCGACAACCTCACCGCCACCTTCTCCAAGGGCCTGGTGGACGCGCAGATCTTCGTCATCGACGTGGCCGCCGGTGACGACATCCCCCGCAAGGGCGGCCCCGGCATCACCACCGCCGACCTGCTCGTCATCAACAAGACCGACCTCGCCCCCTACGTCGGCTCCGACCTGACCACCATGGCCGCCGACGCCGCGAAGCAACGCCAAGACCTGCCCGTCGCGTTCACCTCCCTCACCACCCAGGACGGCGTGCGGCCCGTGGCCGACTGGGTCACCGAACGTCTCACCGCCTGGCAGACGGCCAGCGTCATCGCATGACCACCGCTTCCCCCCACACGCGACACACGGGCAGCGCGGGCGGCGGCGGTGTCCGTGCCACCGCCCGCGTGCGGGCCACCAGCGGCGGCGGCCTGACCACGCTGCCGCTGCTCCACAACGACGGACCCTTCCACCTGCGCCGCCTGCACCCCCACGGCACCCGGGCACGGGTCTGCGTCATCAGCGCAATGAGCGCACCCCTGGGCGGCGACCGGCTGGCCTTCGATGTCACCGTCGAGACGGGCGCCGAACTCGAAATCACCACCGCCGCCGCCGCCCTCGCCCTTCCCGGCCCCGGTCCCACGCCCGACCACGCCACCTACGACGTGCGCCTCACCGTCGACGACGACGCGACTCTCCACTGGCTGCCCCAGCCGCTGATCAGCACCCACGGCAGCGACCTGCGGCAGACTTACACCGTCGATCTCGCCCCCACCGCACGGCTCGTGCTACGCGAAGAACTCGTCCTCGGCCGCGCGGCAGAACCCCCCGGCCAGCTGGCCAGCCGCCTCACCGTGCGCCGCGACGGGCGTCCCCTCCTCGACCAGCACACCACCTTCGGCGCCTCCGCCCCCGGCTGGGACGGACCAGCCGTCCTGAACTGCCACCGTGCCACGGGCCAGATCCTGGTGGTCGACCCTCATGGCTCGGCCGGCCTCGCGAACGCCGCCCACCCCGGGCCGCGCCCGCTCGGCCAGGACCCGGCACGCGGCCAGGTCGCACTCCTGCCGCTGGCCGGCCCCGCCGTCCTGGCCACCGCCGTCGCCCCCACAGCCACACAGCTGCGACGCCTCCTGGACGAGGCCGACCTGCTGCCGTGGCGGGGGTGTGCCATGTCAATCGCGGCCGGGGTTCACCCCCCTCCAGCCACATCACCGCATTGACGGCGGTGCGGGCGATTCTGGCCAACCCTCGCTACACCCGCCGCCAAGTGTGGAACCGGCAACGCACGGATCACGACCTGCTCGATCCGGAGAACACCAGCCTCGGGCACCGGGACGTGATGCGCTGGAACACGCCTGAGGACTGGGTGATCTCCGCCAAGCCCGCGCATCCGGCGCTGGTGAGTGAGGCCGACTTCGTCACCGTCCAGCACCTCCACGCTCCCCGCGAGAGTGTCCCGAAGCGGACCTACCTCCTGGCCGGGCTGCTGCGCTGCGGGGTGTGCGAGCGGCTCATGGAGTCCTGCTGGACCCACGGCAGGCCCGCCTACCGCTGCCGCCACGGCCACACCAGCGCCACGCGGCCCGATCCCGACCGCCCGCCCAATGCCTACGTCCGAGAGGACCAGGTGCTGCTCCACCTGCCTGCCCTGGTGATCCGTCTGTCCGCCGAACAGGATGGCCGCCTGTCGCCGCCCACAGCGACTCGGGCGGTCACGCCGGCGGACGCAGTGGCGCACGTGCGCGCTGAGCAGGTGTCACTGACGTTCGATCCGGCGGCCCAGACCCTGACCGCCGACACCCCGCGAGGAGAAAGGATCACTATCGGCTGAACGCTCCCTGCTTAACCGGACACCAAGCTCCCGCCCTCTGTGAGAGGAGGAAGGCCGGGTCACAGCCCTGAGACGCCGAACACCCGCATCCGGCCGGGAGCCGGAGGCGGGTGCCGGTTCCGCCTGCCCACGAATCACGACCCGTGGGGGAAGTGTGTGTCCGAGGGGGGACTTGAACCCCCACGCCCTTAATCGGGCACTAGCACCTCAAGCTAGCGCGTCTGCCATTCCGCCACCCGGACAAGGTGTGTGCGCGCAGTCCACGATACCAAGGCGAGGAGGGTGGTCTCACCGCACTTCCGTGGCGGACTGGCGGGCGCCGCAGGAGTCGCGGACGACGATGGTGGGCCATAGCTGGGTGCGATGTACCGGTCGCGCTTCGGAGGCGGCGGCGCGGGCGAGGGCGAGTTCGGCGGCAAGGGCGCCGAGGCGGTGCTTGTCGGGGCGGACGGCGGTCAGGGGCGGGTCGGAAGCGGCGGCGACCTCGTCGTCGTAGGAGACGACGGCCAGTTCGTCGGGGACGGCCAGGCCGCGGTCGCGGGCGCGTTCGACCATGCCGATCGCCTCGCGGTCGGAGTGGACGAGCAGGGCGGTCGCGCCGCGCTCGCGGCAGTCGTGGAGCACCTCGTCGTAGGCGTCGGTCCAGTCCAGGGTGCCGTACGTCGGCACGTCGTGGGCGAGGCCGTCGTGCGGGGGGAGGTCGAGGGAGGCGACGGTCTCGCGCCAGCCCGCGTGGAGGGCGCGGCTGGTGGGGCTGGTGCGGGAGGTGATCAGGGCTATGCGGCGGTGGCCGAGGGTGACCAGGTGGCGGACGGCGAGGCCGGCGCCGAGGGCGTGGGCCGTGGTGGCGGCGTCCAGGGCGAGGGTGGGCAGCTCGGGCGGGGGGAGGCGTTCGACCAGGACGACGGGGACGGGGAGACCGCCGAGCCAGCGCAGCAGGTCGGTGCCGGCGCCGCCGGCGGTGGCGGGGGCGGCCAGCAGGGTGTCGACGCCGCGATCGAGGAGCTTGGAGACCTGGCGGCGGTCCTCGGCCGCGTCGTAGCGGGAGACGCGCAGCACCAGGCGCCCGCCTGCGGCGGCCACGGCGGCCTGGGCGCCCTGGATGACGTGGGGCCAGTAGTACTCGACGGACGGCACGACCATGCCGACCAGGGCCCTGGCGGTCATCGGCGGCTGCTCGGGGCCGCCCCGGTAGGGCAGCGTGATGCCGCCGTGGACGCGCACCACCAGGCCGCGGTCGGCCAGGGCCGTGACGTCGCGCCGCACGGTGACGGCGGAGACGCCGAGCTGGTCCACCAGGTCGGCCAGGCGCACGGCGCCGTGGCGGCGTACGGCGCTGAGGATCAGCTCCTGGCGACGCACTGCGAGGGAGCGGTCCGTGGTGGGTTGAGCGCTCATCGTTACCTTCGGCCGCGACCGATTCTGATCGATCTCCTTCGAGCTGATTGACCTCTGCACTATTCCACACGTACAAGTGGCGCATCGAGACGCGTGCGACGAGACCCGAGACCGAGGAGGCGCGCTGCCCATGATGGGCCCCGGCGTGGTGACCGTCCCGATCTCCGGTTTCTCAGCATCCGGATCATCTGGATCATCTGGATCACCGGGATCGTCTGGAACATTTTCTTCCTCTCCCTCGTCTTGCCTACCGATCCCGACCCGTTTCCCGTCACCCTCGGTCCGTATCAGTGGAGCACTCGCGTGACACAGTTCCCCGACGACAACTCCCTCGTGATCAAGTGGCGCTCGGCCCTGGCCGCGGGCAGCCCGCGGTGACGGCCGCCGTGCCCCGCCGCCCCGAGACGCTGCTGGCGATGAGCGAGGAGTGGTTCCACGTCCAGTTCGGCGAGGCGGAGCTGGCCCGGCTGCGGGCCGCCGCCTCGCTGGGCGAGCCGCTGGTCGCCCACGAGCTGGACTCCCCGGCGGTGCGGCGGCGGCTGGCCGAGGTGGAGGTGCTGATCACCTCCTGGGGCTGCCCGATGCTGAGCGAGGACGTGCTGCGCGACGCGCCCCGGCTGCGGGCCGTGCTGCACGCGGCGGGCTCGGTGCGCTACCACGTCGGCGACGCCGTCTTCGACCGGGGCACGCTGGTGACCACCGCCGCCGATGCCAACGCCGAGCCCGTCGCCCAGTACACGCTGGCCGCCGTGCTGTGGGCGTTCAAGAAGGTGCCCTTCCTCGCCGTCGACGCCCGCCGCCACCGCGCCGACTGGAGCTACCGCGAGCGGCACGGCGAGCTCAGCGGCCGGGATCGCACCGTCGTGCTCGTCGGCTACTCCCGGATCGGACGGCGGGTCGCGCAGCTGCTCCTCCAGCTCGGTCTCGCACGGGTGCTGGTCGTCGACCCGGTCGCCGACCCGGCCGAGATCGCGGCGGCCGGGGCCGAGCCGGTCACGCTCCAGGAGGCGCTGCCGCAGGCCGAGGTGCTCAGCCTGCACGCGCCCGCGCTGCCGGAGACCCGGCACCTGATCGGCCGGGCCGAGCTGGCCGCGCTGCCGCCGCACGCGGTGCTGATCAACACGGCGCGCGGCGCGCTGGTGGACACCGCCGCGCTGGAGGAGGCGTGCGCGGACGGCGGACTGCACGCCATCCTCGACGTCACCGAGCCGGAGCCGCTGCCCGCCCACTCGCCGCTGTACGAGCTGCCGAACGTGATGATCACGCCCCACATCGCCGGCTCCCTCGGCTCGGAGACCCGCCGGATGACCGCCGCCGCCCTCTCCGAACTCGAGCGGTACGCCGCCGGGTTGCCGCCGATCGACCCGGTGACCCGGCAGACCCTGGCGGTGCAGGCATGACGCACCCGGCTCTGGACTGGAAGCTGTCGCCGCACACCGGGTGGACGCGGGAGCACTGGGCCGCGCTCGCCGACCGCATGCTCGCCGCGCTCGGCCCTCACCGCTCCCCCGCCGGGGCGCGCTACGACCTGCCGGGCCCGGCCAGCGTCTCCGGCCCCGCCTCCGACGGCCTGGAGGGCTTCGCCCGCTCCTTCCTGCTCGCCGGGTTCCGCGTCGCGGGCGAACGCGGCGCCGACCCGGCCGGGCTGATGGAGCGTTACGCCGAGGGCCTGGCCGCCGGGACCGACCCGGCGCACCCCGAGTGCTGGCCGCGTCCCGACCAGCTCGGCCAGGCCAAGGTGGAGGCCGCCTCCATCGCGCTGGTGCTCCAGCTCACCAAGCCCTGGCTGTGGGACCGGCTGGCGGACGGCGTGCGCGAGCGGGTGCTGGCATGGCTGGGCACGGTCGTCGGTCAGCCCTACCCGCCCATCAACTGGGTGTGGTTCCGCATTGTCGTGGAGTCCTTCCTGCGCGAGGCGGGGGGGACGTGGTCGGCCGAGGACATCGAGGAGGACCTGGCCGTGCACGCCGCGCTGCGGCGCGAGGGCGGCTGGCTCAGCGACGGCGCCGAGGAGCGGGCGTACGACCACTACACCGGCTGGGCGCTGCACCTCTACCCCCTGCTGTGGACCGAACTCTTCGACGTCACCGGCACCTTGTGCCCGCCCGCGCTGCGCGAGCGGTGGGCGGCGGACCTGGCGCGCTATCTGGACGACGCGGTGCGGCTGGTGGGCGCCGACGGCTCGCCGCTGATGCAGGGCCGCAGCCTCGTCTACCGCTTCGCGGCCGCCGGGCCGCTGTGGGTGGCGGCGTACGCGGGCGTGGACGGGGCGGGCGTCGGCGGGCTCGACCCGGGCCTGGTGCGGCGGACCGCCAGCGGCATGGTGCGGCACTTCACGGAGCGCGGGGCGCCGAACGCGGCCGGGCTGCTGACCCTGGGCTGGCACGAGGCGTGGCCCGCGATGCGGCAGGCGTACTCCGGGCCCGGCTCGCCGTACTGGGCGGCGAAGGGGATGCTGGGGCTGGCACTGCCCGCCGACCACCCGGTGTGGACGGCCGTGGAACGCCCGCTGCCGGTGGAGGAGGGACGGCCGGGCACGGCGGTGGCGGCGGCGCCGGGCTGGCTGATCTCCGCCCGCTCCGCCGACGGCATCGCCACCGTCCTCAACCACGGCACGGATCACGCCCGTCCGGGCGCTGAGTGCGCCGACTCGCCGCTCTACGCCCGGCTCGGCTACTCCACCGCGACCGTGCCGCCGCTGACCGGCGCGACGGTGGCCGACCCGGTGGACAACGCCGTGGTGGTCGTCGACGACCGGGGCCGCGCCACGCACCGCTCGGGCTTCACGACGCTGTACGCCCACGAGTTGCCGGGCGGCGTGCTGGCCGCCGCCTCGCGCGGCCCGGTCCGCTGGGTGGACGCGAGCGCCGACACCTCGCCGGATCACGGCTCGGGGCGGAACGGCGAGGTGACGCCGGGACCGGTCGTCACGGTCGCGTCGCTGGTGCGGGGCGGCGTCGAGGTGCGGCTGGCGCGGGTGGACGCGCCCGCCGCTGGCCCGGAGTGGCGCTCGGTCCGCTTCGGCGGCTGGCCGGTGACGGCGGCGGATCGCCCGCACACCGGCCCGGGCGCGCGGGCGGCCACGGCTGACCGGCTCCACTCGCGGCTCGTCGCGTTGCGCGGACTCGACGAGGCGGGCGTGGCGTTGGAGCAGGGCACCAGCCCGCTGGGGGCCTGGACCGCGATCCCGTGGCTGGCGACGCGCGCGGCGGAGCCGCTGCCGCTCGGCGAGGTGCTGGCGGCGGCGGTCGTCCTCGACCGCGACCCGGACGGGCCCGACCCGGCCGTCGCGGTGACCGTCCGGCCCGGCGGGGACGGCGGGGACGGGGGCGACAGCGTGGCGGTCACCTGGCCCGACGGTCTGGTGTCGGAGGTCCGCCTGCCTTCCGCCTAGGTCGTGTCTTACAGGAGCAGGACGGCTGGCGTGACTGGCTGCTGTGGGGCCGGGCGCTGGCCGAGGGAATTCCTCTCCTTCGCTCTGGTCACCGCACGCAAGAGCTGAGCGGACACCACGGTCGGTGACTCCGTCTCTCCGATCACGATCGGAGTGCCGAGCCGGAGACGCCCCCGACAGATGCCGCGAGTCGGCCAAGCAGGGCTGGGAGAAGAACTCCCCGGCCCAAGCCGCCCGCTGTCGTGATCGAGGAGACACCCGTTAGGGCCGGTAGTAGACACTGCCGTCCTTGGTGCGGGCCAGCAGGCGTTCCTCGACCAGGTAGCGCCGCAGCGCCGCGCAGTCGTCGTGGACGGTGAGCAGCGCCTCGTTGACTTCCTGCTCGGTGTAGGCGATGTCGGGGTCGAACAGCGTCCGTGCGAGGTGCGCGAGTAACTGCTCGCGGCGGGCCCTCTTGCGGGGGATCGCGACCAGCCGGCCGCCGGCGAAGAGGGCGGAGACGTCGTGGGCCGTTGCCATGGCGGCAAGCGTCGCAGGTGGGCCCTGGCCGGGCAATGGGGTTTTACGCGGCGCGGAGCCCGGTCGCGTCGTGCGCGACCGGGCTCCGGCGTATGCGGGTCAGCTCCTCACGTGCTCGATGAAAGCCTCCCAGGCGGCAGGGGCAACCTCCATGACCTCGGCATGCCGGGTCTTGGTGTCGGCAACGGCGACCGTGGCGGGGGTGGCGGCCACGGCCACGCAGTCGTTGTTGCTGTGGCTGGAGGTGCGGAAGGGCACTGCGACGGCGACACAGTCGTTGGCGCTGTGGCTCGACGTGCGGAACGGAACGCCGTGGTGCATGGGGGGGTTGATCATTTGGTCTCAGGCTCCAAGAACTTCTGCGATATAGCTGCGCGACTCGGCTGGCCCCATCGAGGCGTTGACCAAGTCGGCCCATGCCGACCGCATCCGGGCAAGATCGTCAATGCGAGTAGTGTAGGTTCCGCCAGCGGCGCTCTCCGTGTAGGCGCAGGCGGGAGTTGTCCTGTTCGCCGTGTCCCCCGAACCCTCGCCCCTGAAAGCCCATAGGAACAGCTGCGTGGTGAAAGCCGGGGGGACCGTGTGAAAGGGCAGGATCAGCACCTGGATCTGCGAGTGGGCGTCGATGACGTCGAGCAGGTGCTCAAGCTGCCTGATGTGTGCATCTCCGCTGGCCTCGTGCATGATTGCCTGTTGGCCCACGACGAAGAGGCCCGTCAGTCGGTCGGACCGCAGCAGGTCGAGAAACGCATGGGTGCGGGCCGAACGCATCAGGATCCAGCGGCGCAGCTCCGCCTCGGGGAGCCGGGGGAACGCGGCCTTGGTGGTGGCCAGGGCGTACGCGGGATGCTGGAGGAGGCCGGGGATGTACAGGATGTTGCACGAACGAATGACGGCGGCGTGGGCGTCCAGGCGGGTGAGACGCTCGATGTTCGGCACGCCGTACTCGGTCGCCTCGACCCTGCCCGCTCCCCACTGATCCTTGCTGCGCAGGTCCCAGATCAGGCGCTCCACCGCGTCCATGGCCAACTCCCTCACCCGTAGCTGACTTGAGGCCCTTCACACTATCCGCTACGAGATGACTGCGAGCTGTGATTCACCCGCACGGGTGATGCGATTTCTCAAAGCCCTGCTGGATTAATATTCATGTCATACGGCACGCGGCGGGCGCGTCGGCGATTGCCTGAAGTCGGCCCAATCCCAAAGCACTTGGCCATTCGTCCGCGCGTTCGTCAACAGCGCGCCATGCGCCGTCGCCACCGCGATCTGCCGCATTTCACACTGGGGCTCTTTCCCAGCCCATCCGTTTCTCATGGCTCTTTGCTCGCCTCATGGAGAAGGGGCGCGTTCGGACGCGAGGGGCGCGCCGAACTGGGCGGCCTGGATGGCGTACAGCTCGCGGAAGTGGCCGCCGGACAGACGCAGCAGCTCCGCCGGGCTGCCGGACTCCACCAGCCGTCCCTGGTGCAGGACGTGGACGAGGTCGGCGTGGCGGACCGAGGCCATGCGGTGGGTGATGAGGATGATGGTCTGCCCGGACTCGGCCAGGGCGCGGATCTGGTCGAAGACGCGCTGCTCCTCCTTGGCGTCGAGGGCGGCGGTGGGCTCGTCCACGATGAGTATCTCGGCGTCCCGGTAGTGGGCGCGGGAGATGCCGATGCGCTGCCACTGGCCGCCGCTGAGCTGGTGGCCGCCCTGGTAGCCGCGGGCCAGCAGGGTGCTCCAGCCGCGCGGCAGCCCGCCGATGACCTCGTCGGCGCCGGCGTGGCCGGCGGCGGCGGCGAGGCGTTCGTCGTCGATGGGGGCGCTGGGGTCGCCGATGGCGACGTTGACGCGGGCGGTGAAGCGCCAGCGGTTGAAGTCCTGGGCGACCATGGCGATGCGGGCGAACAGCTCGTGGCGGTCGGCGTGTTCGGTGGACACCTGGTCGTAGCGGACGTGGCCGCTGTCGGGGAGGTAGAGCCCGGCGAGCAGCTTGACCAGGGTGGTCTTGCCGGAGCCGTTCTCCCCCACCAGAGCGGTGATCCGGCCCGCCGGGATGCTGAGGGTCACCTCGCGCAACGCCGGTGAGGCGTCCGGGTCGGCGCCGGGGTAGCGGAAGGTGACGTCCTCGAAGCGGATCTCGCCGACCTTCTCCGGCATCGGCTTGCCGCCGACGGGGATGGTCCAGTTGGCGGCCTGGTCGCACAGCCGGTCGAGGTCGGCGACGAAGAGGCTCTCGTCGTAGAGGGCGTTGACGGCGTGGACCATGCCGCTCAGGCTGGCGGAGCCGGTGCGGATGGCGAGCACGGCGGTGCCCGCGACGGCCATCTCGACCGCGCCGCTCCAGGCCAGGCCGCCCAGGGTGAGGTAGGTGACGCAGCCGGCGAGCCCCGTCCAGGCCGAGGCCCACAGGCCGGTGCGGGCGTCCAGGCGGGCCAGGCGGGTCTGCTCGGCCTCGGAGCTGGCGGACATGGCGCGGAAGTGCTTGAGCAGGAACGGGCCCACCTGGTGGACGCGGATCTCGGCGGCGGGCTCGGTAGCGGTCAGCTCGCTGCTGAGGACGCGGCTGGCGCGGTGGTGCTGCACCCAGGCGCGGAACGACTCGTAGCGGCGGCGGGCGGTCACCAGCGTGCTCCACATGCTGGGCACGGTCATGAGCACCAGCAGCGGCAGCAGCATGGGGTGAAGGACCGTCAGGACGCTGGCGGAGGCGGCCAGCGACAGCAGCGCGTTGATGACCTGCACGCAGTAGGGGATCATGCGGCGGGCGGAGACCGCGCCGTACTGGGCGGCGTCCAGGAGGCGGTGGAACTCGTCGTCCTCGATGGCCGCGAGCTCCACCCGCCAGGCGCGCTCCAGGTACCGCTCGGTGGCGACCCGCTCCACCTTGGGCTCCAGGCGGCCGGAGCCGTAGGTGGAGGCGGAGGCGAGGATGGCGCCGACGAGGGCGGCGATGGCGACGACGGCGAGCGCGGGCGCGGCGTCGCGCAGCCGGTCGGGCACCTGGCCGCCCGCGAGCAACGCCTCCAGCACGGCGTTGACCGCGACCAGGCCGACGGCCTGGGCGACGCCGCGGCCGATCTCGGCGCCGGCGACGACGCGCAGGGCGGGGGTGTCGGCCTGGCGGGCCAGCCGCACGGTGGTGAGGATCAGGCGCGGCATGGTCCGCAGCATCGAGACGAGGGTGAGGCGGGAGAAGGCGCCGTCGTGGCTGGACCAGCCGGTGTCGTACAACAGCGGGCCGCCGAAGAGGAGTTGCTCGGAACGGGAGAGGCTGTCGGGCGTCGTCTCGCGGTCGGGGGCGGTGCTATCGCTGGCGTCGTCGCTCACATGAGGTATACGTGCCTCGTGAGAGTGACGGGTATGCACGGAGCGTACGGTTCGGGGCGAGTCGGCCGGAATTCACGCAGTGTTGGCCGCCATCCATGTGCGCGTCAGAGGGCGCAACGAAGGCACATGGCAAGCCCGGCCAGGGACCTCTCGCGGGAAACATCGTGACAAGCCGATGGCCTCACGATGAGGGAAGATGGCGAAGAATGAAGGGAGCCTTGACGCAGCCTTGACGGCTCTTCGCTCTGTGAATTCCTGCCGCTTTGAGAACGCTTGACCATTCGTCCAGGTGTTCGTTAGCGTCACGCTATGCGCACCTCAGGCCGGTTCTTCCAGCGACGCGCGGTCGACCTGCTGCGCGTCGCCACCGCCATCTGTCGCTGATCCTCGACGTTCTCCAACGTTTCCCACAGCGATACTCCCTCTCTTAGGCGCATCCTTTCTCCGCTCCTGGGAAAGCCCGATCAATTCCTGGAATGACGCATGCCCACCTTTGGCTTTGCTGCCCTCTTTTCCCCTGCCCGTTTCGCGACGAGACGCCCCGCGGCCGTGGGCGTCCTGGCCGTTTCCCTCCTCCTGAGCGGCTGCGCCGGCGAGGAGGAGGCCGTCAGTGGCGCCGAACTCGCCGAGGCCGAGATACCCGAGTCCGTTGACCCCGACACGAAGCTGACGATCGGAACGCCGGAGATCGAGGTCGCCCTCAGGCTGTCGGGGCTGATCAACGAGCTGAGCTTCGACGTCGAATGGGCCGAGCTCTCGGGCGGGCCCCAGTGCTCCGAGGCGTTCCGCGCCAGTGAGCTGGACGTCTGCTCGTCCGCCGAGATCCCCTCGATCCACGCCCACTGGACCGGCCTGGACACCAGGCTCGTCGCGGCGGTGTTCCGCAAGGACCCGGTCAGCAACCCCATCTACGAGCTGGGCATCGCGCCGGGGGCGGACATCCGGGCCCTGGAGGACCTGCGCGGCAAGCGCATCGCCTACAGCCCGGGCCAGGCCCAGGGCGTCTTGGTGCTGCGCATCCTCCAAGAGGCCGGGCTCACCCGCGACGACGTGGAACTGGTCGAGATGCCGAGCACAGCCGACGTGTACCCGACCGCGCTGGGCAACGGCGAGGTCGACGCGGCCCCGATCGGCTCGGTCAACATCCGGCGTTACCTGGACCTGTACGGGCCGGACGGTGGCACGACCATCAAGCACGGGCTGCGCGACGACCCGGGTCACCTGTGGGTGCCCACCTCCACGGTCGCGGATCCGGAGAAGGCGGCCGCCGTGCGGGAGTTCGTCCAGGTGTGGGCCCGGGCGCAGATCTGGATCAACGAACACCCCGAGGAGTGGATCGAGGGCTACTACGTGGAGGACCAGGGCCTGTCTCGCGAGGACGGCGAGTACCTGGTCGAGCTGAACGGCGATCCGGACATCCCCGCCGACTGGTCCGGCGCCATTGAACGCCAGCAGGAGACCATCGAGCTGCTCGCCGAGGCGACCGGCAACGAGTCCTTCGACGCCGAGACGCTCTTCGACCGACGCTTCGAGTCCGTCGCCGCGGACGCCATCGCGGAGGACGACGGGACGGGGGGAGCGTGATGAGCACCGGAATCTCCGGACGGCGGCCCGCCCGCGTCGCCTCGGTGTCCCGGCCGCAGGGCCAGGAGCCGACGGCGGCGACCACCCCCGGCGGCGCGCCGGCCGCGACGCCACGGCGCGGCCGGCGCCGGCTCGGGCCGGGCCGGGCCATCCCCTTCGGCTGGGCCATCGGCCCGGTGCTGCTGCTGGTCGTCTGGTCCGTCGGCTCGGCCACCGGCTGGATCGACGAGCGCAACCTCACCGCGCCCTGGGACGTGGTCGCCACGGCGGCCGAGCTGATCGAGGACGGCCGGCTCCAGGAGAACCTGTGGACCTCCGCCGAACGCGCCCTGCTCGGGCTGGCGTTCGGCACCGGCGCCGGCCTGGTGCTGGCCGTGGTCGCGGGCCTGAGCCGGTTCGGCGAGGGCGTGATCGACGGCCCGGTGCAGATCAAGCGGTCCATCCCGGCGCTGGCGATGATCCCCCTGCTGATCCTGTGGTTCGGCATCGGCGAGTCGATGAAGGTCATCACCATCGCCCTGTCGGTGCTGGTCCCCGTCTACATCCACACCCACAACGGCCTGCGCACGATCGACGGCCGCTACGTCGAGCTCGCCGAGGCGGTGCGGCTCAGCCGCGCCCGGTTCCTGCGGCACGTGGTGCTGCCCGGCGCGCTGCCGGGCTTCCTCCTGGGGATGCGGTTCGCGGTGACGTCGGCCTGGCTGTCCCTGGTCGTCGTCGAACAGGTCAACGCCACCAGCGGCATCGGCTACATGATGGAGCTGGCACGCACCTACGGGCAGACCGATGTCATCATCGTCGGCCTCGTGCTCTACGGGCTGCTGGGCCTGGGCTCCGACGGGCTGGTGCGGCTGGCGGAGAGGAGGGCGCTGTCGTGGCGACGCATCCTGGCGGACTGAATCTCTCCGGCGACTCCACGACCTCCGCCGTCCGGATCTCCGGCCTGGTGCGGTCCTTCGGGGACCGCGTGGTGCTGGACAAACTCGACCTGACCATCGCCCAGGGGGAGTTCGTCGCGCTGATCGGCCGCAGCGGCTCCGGCAAGAGCACCCTGCTGCGGGTGCTGGCCGGCCTCGACTACGAGGTCACCGGCTTCGACGAACTCGCCGCCCCCGACCGCATCTCCGTCGTCTTCCAGGACGCCCGGCTGCTGCCGTGGAAGCGGGTGCTGGACAACGTCGTGCTCGGCCTCACCGGGTCCGACGCCGCCGACCGGGGCCGCATCGCGCTCGCCGAGGTGGGCCTGGCGGGCCGTGAGCGCGCCTGGCCCGTCGAGCTGTCCGGCGGCGAGCAGCAGCGGGTCGCACTCGCCCGCTCCCTCGTGCGCGACCCGGCCCTCCTCCTGGCCGACGAGCCGTTCGGCGCGCTCGACGCCCTGACCCGGATCCGGATGCACGCCCTGCTGCGGCGGCTGTGCGAACGCCACCGGCCGGCGGTGCTGCTGGTGACCCACGACGTGGACGAGGCCATCGCGCTGGCCGACCGGGTGGTGGTGCTCGACCGGGGGCGCATCGGCGCCGACCTGCGGGTCGAGCTGCCTGCCCCGCGCACTCCCGGCGACCCGGCGTACGCCGCCCTGCGCGCCCGGCTGCTCTCCCAGCTCGGCGTCGATCCGCTCGCCGACGCCGCCGACGCCGCCCCCGATCCCGTCGCCCAGAAGGACTGAAGAAGCATGACCCGCGACCACCGACAGCTCCGCCTCAACCTCTTCATCTATCCCGGCGGCCACCACGAGGCTGCCTGGCGCCACCCCGCCTCCCGGCCCGAGCGGATCATGGACATCACCTACTACCAGGAGATCGCCCGCCGCGCCGAGGCCGCCGCCCTCGACGGCGTCTTCCTCGCAGACGGTCCCTCGCTGCCGGACAACGTGCGCTACGCCAGCCGGTTCCGCTTGGAGCCGTTCACCTGGCTGTCCGCGATCGCCGCCGTCACCGAGCGCATCGGGCTGATCGCCACCGCCTCGACCACCTACACCGAGCCGTACAACCTGGCCCGGCTCTTCGCCTCCCTGGACCACCTCAGCGGGGGCCGGGCCGGCTGGAACATCGTCACCACCGGCGCCCCGCAGGCGGCGCGGAACTTCGGCCTCGACGCCCACCCCGTGCACGCCGAACGCTACGACCGCGCCCGCGAGTTCCTGGACGTGGTGTCCGCGCTGTGGGACTCCTGGGAGGACGGGGCGCTGGTCAACGACCCGGCCTCCGGCGTCTTCGCCGACACCGACCGGATCCACACCATCGACCACACCGGGCGCCACCTGAAGGTGCGCGGCCCGCTCAACACCCCGCGCACCCCCCAGGGCCGCCCCGTCTACGTGCAGGCGGGCTCCTCCGAGGACGGCCGGTCCTTCGCGGCCCGCTACGCCGAGGCGGTCTTCACCGCCCACCAGACCCTCGGCAGCGCCCAGGAGTTCTACGCCGACATCAAACGCCGCGCCGCCGTGGAAGGCCGCGACCCCGACGGGGTGCTGATCCTGCCGGGCATCAGCCCGTTCATCGGGTCCACCGAGGCCGAGGCGCGCGCGCTGCACGAGGAGTTCAACGAGCTGACCCAGCCCGCCTACTCCCTCGACCTGCTCCACCGCCTGCTCGGGATGCGTCTCGACGTGGCCGACCTGGACCGGCCGGTGCCGCGCGAGCTCATCGAGAACTCGGGGGAACGCGCCCTCGGGAGCCGCTTCCAGCTGATCCTCGACATCATCGACCGGGAGCGGCCCACCGTCCGCCAGCTGCTGCACCGCCTCGCCGGGGCCCGCGGCCACCGCGTGGTGGCGGGCACGCCGGAGCATGTCGCCGACCAGATCCAGGAGTGGTTCGAGAACGGGGCGGCGGACGGCTTCAACATCATGCCGCCGTGGCTGACCGGCGGCTTCGACCTCTTCGCCGACCACGTGGTGCCGATCCTCCGGCGGCGAGGCCTGTTCCGCACCGAGTACACCGGCACCACCCTGCGCGAGCACTACGGGCTCCCCCGGCCGCCGAGCCGTTACGCCCGCGAGGCGGCGGCCGCGGGCGTAACGGCTCTGCCCTGACCCGGGCCCCGGCCGCCGTCTCGCCGCGCGTGGTGGGCGTCACCCGGCCTGTCATGCGCGCACTGGCGTGACGCCCTCCAGGCCCGGCGTTGTGTTCCTGTCATGTACGCGGCGGTGGCAGCCCGCGCGCCTCCCTGACCCACCCCTGACCCACCCCTCACCGGAGTGTGCCTGTGTCTTCCCCTACGTCTGCTCGGCGGATACGGATACCCCTGCCGCCGTTCTGGGCCCAGATCCTGACGGGCCTCGCGCTCGGCGCGCTGCTGGGCTGGATCGCCCGCACCTGGAACGTCGACTGGCTCGGCCGCACCCTTGAGGAGATCGCCGACACCTTCGTCCAGCTCCTGCGCCTGGCCGTCGGCCCGCTCGTCTTCCTCGCCATCGCGGTCTCGATCACCCGGCTGCGCGGGGTGTCCAACGCCGCGCGGCTGGCCGGCCGCACCCTGCTGTGGTTCCTGGCGACCTCGCTGATCGCCGTCGCCATCGGCATCGGCATCGGCCTGCTCACCGATCCCGGCGCCGGCACCGGCCTGACCCCGGCGGACGGCGCGCCGCCGGACGCCGAGGGCTCCTGGCTTGACTTCCTCACCGGCATCATCCCCACCGACGTCGTCAGCCCCTTCACCGAGCTGAACGTCCTCCAGATCGTCTTCCTCGCCGCCGTCACCGGCATCGCCGCCCTGCAACTCGGCGTCCGCGCCACCCCGCTGATCACCTTCGGCGAAACCGCGCTCGCGCTTCTCCAGAAGGCCCTGTGGTGGATCATCCGGCTCGCCCCGCTGGGCACCGTCGGCCTCATCGGACGCGCGATCAACGAGTACGGCTGGGACCTGCTCGGCGACTACGCGACCTTCACGGTGGACGTGTACGTGGGCTGCGCGCTGGTGCTGCTGGGCGTCTACCCGCTGCTGCTGCGCCTGGCCGCCGGGGTCAACCCCCTCCAGTTCTACCGCGCCGCCTGGCCGGCCATCCAGCTCGCCTTCGTCTCCCGCTCCTCGGTCGGCACCCTGCCGGTCACCCAGAAGGTCACCGAGCGCCTCGGCGTCCCGCACGAGTACGGCTCGTTCGCCGTTCCGTTCGGCGCGACGACGAAGATGGACGGCTGCGCCGCGATCTACCCGGCTCTGGCCGCGATCTTCGTCGCGGAGATTTTCGGCGTCGACCTGGGACTGAGGGAGTACCTGCTCATCGTCTTCGTCTCGGTGATCGGCTCCGCCGCCACAGCCGGCCTGACCAACGCCACGGTCATCACGACCCTGACCCTGTCCACCCTGGGCCTCCCCCTGGAGGGCGTCGGCCTGCTCCTGGCCATCGACCCCATCCTGGACATGATCAGGACCGCGACCAACGTCGCCGGACAGGCGACCGTTCCGGTGATCGTGGCGGCACGGGAGAAGATCCTGGACCGCGCGGCGTACGACGCGGCCACGAGCTTCGAGATCACCGACGGCGCGGCGGACACGGGTCCCGCCCACCGGCCGCGCGCCGGGGAGGCGAAGGCGGGCGTCTCCTAGCGCCTCGGCGCCCCCGCACGCCGGTCGACAGCGCTCGTGGTCAGTACGTCAACGCACCTGGACCGCCACCGGGGCCGCGTGGTCGAGTGCGGCGGAGAACTGATCGACGACGCGTTCCAGAGGGCCGGCCGTGGCGGGCTCGATGGTGAGGGAGCCGTCCTCGGTGGTGCCCAGGTCGCGGTCGAGCACGAACCAGCCGGGAGTGACGTGCGTGGCGCCGAGGGCGGAGAGCACCGGGCGCAGCGCGTAGTCGACGGCCAGCACGTGCGCGGTGGTGCCGCCGGTGGCCAGCGGCAGCACGGTCTTGCCCGCGAAGGCGCCCTGCGGCAGCAGGTCGAGCAGGGACTTGAGCAGCCCCGAGTAGGCGGCCTTGTAGATGGGGGTGCCAATGACCAGGCCGGCGGCCCATGCCACCAGTCCGGCGGCCTCGACGATGGCGGGATGCCGGGGGTCGCCGCCGGTGAGGGCCTCGGGTGGCAGGGTGCGGACGTCCAGCGGCACGACATCGTGGCCCTGGGCGGCGAGCCGGGAGTCCAGGTGCCGGAGCAGGCGGGAGGTGCGGGAGGTGGCGGACGGGCTGCCGGAGACGGACAGGATGGTTGCCATGGGAGCGGTTGACCTCTCGTGGGGAGCTCGATGGTGGAGCGGCGATGCCGGCCGTCAGGTCCGCCCGGCGGGCACGGCCGGGGTGGCGGAGGTGGCGGCGAACGGCGCCTCGACCGACTGGTGGACGGGGACGTCCGCCGGGGGCTGCCACAGGCCCCGGCGCTTCAGCAGCGGCAGCACGCCCTCGCCGAACCAGTAGGCGGCCTCCAGGTGCGGGTAGCCGGAGAGAACGAACTCCTCAATGCCCAACTGGTGGTACTCGGCGATGAGGTCGGCGACCTCATCGTGGCTGCCGACCAATGCCGTGCCCGCGCCACCGCGCACCAGGCCGATCCCCGCCCACAGCCCCGGGTGGACCTCAAGCCGGTCCCGCCCGCCGCCGTGCAACGCCAGCATCCGCCGCTGCCCCTCCGACTCGCTGCGGCCCAGCCCCTCCTGCACGCTGCGGACGGTCTCCGCGTCGAAGCCGGCCAGCAGCCGCCGGGCCTCGGCCCACGCCTCCTCCGTCGTGTCGCGGTTGATGACGTGGAGCCGGATGCCGAACCGCAGGGTGCGGCCCTCCGCCTCGGCAAGGGCGCGGACCCGGGCGATCTTCTCGGCGACCTGGGAGGGCGGCTCGCCCCACGTGAGATAGACATCGCTGTGGCGTGCGGCGACACCGAGCGCGGCGGGTGAGGAGCCACCGAAGTACACCTCGGGCACCGGGTCGGGCAGCCGGGTCAGCTGGGCCGCCTCGACCCGCAGGTGGTCGCCGACCAGGCCGACGGTCCTGCCGCGCCACAGCTCGCGCACGATGTGCAGGAACTCGTTGGTGCGGGCGTAGCGGGCGTCCTTGTCGAGGAAGTCGCCGTAGGCGCGCTGCTCGCGGCTCTCGCCGCCGGTGACGACGTTCAGCAGCAGCCGCCCGCCGGTCTGGCGCTGGTAGGTGGCGGCCATCTGTGCGGCCAGGGTGGGCGAGACGAAGCCGGGGCGGAAGGCGACGAGGAACTTCAGGCGTTCGGCGTGCTGGGCGACCATGGCGGTCGTCAGCCAGGCGTCCTCGCACCAGGCTCCGGTGGGGGTCAGCGCGCCGGTGAAGCCGAGCTGCTCGGCGGCGCGGGCGATCTGCGAGAGATAGCCCACGGTCGGAGGACGGTCTCCCCCGGCGGATGTGACCGGCGTGCCGTGGCCGCCACCGACGACGTGGCGGCTGTCGCCGTTGGTCGGCAGGAACCAGTGGAAGGTGAGGGTCACGATGTGCGTCTCCGTTCAGAGCAGGCCGTGGCGGGGCGGCGGGGTTCCGTTGAGGAGGTGGGCGACGGCGAGCCCGGCTCGCGGTGATGGCATGGGGCGCACACGGCGGCACGGCGACGCCCCTGGACACTGGTGGAGCTCCGGAAGGTGCCCGGTAAACGCGTGGGTACTGAGGTGGATGGTGTGGATCCCGGGGTGGGAGACGGCCGGGAGCGTGGCTCAGCGGCGGCCGGCCGGCGTCAGGCCCGACACATCGCGGCCGCGACGCGGACGAAGTCCACGCAGCGGCGGCGTGTCAGGGTCTGTGCACCAGGCATGTATCGCATGGAAGCACGTACGGTGTGGCCCGTCAACGCGCGCCCGCCATACGAGATGACCTGCCGCGATGGCCTGCCCCCGTCCCGCCGGACGAGCTTGCGGGGAGGCGGCGGGGCGGGGGCAGGAACGCCGCCCGGTGCTACTCGTCGAACAGCAGCCGCACGTTTCTGAGGGTGTGTTGCGCCACGTCCAGGCCGAGTTGGACGCCCACCTCGTCGGCGGTCCTGGTGTGGATGCCGGAGTAGACGCGGGCGTCGATGTTCTCCGTCGTCAGCTGGCGCCAGCTGGTGAAGGTGCGGGTGACGCCGGGGGCGGTCGGGCTCGTCAGGTCGAAGGGCTCGGTCAGCTCGCCGGTCAGGGCGGTCAGAACGCCTTCCGCGGCGCCGGAGTAGGTGTTGTGGCCGCTGGGGTAGTCAGGGTGCGAGGGCGTGGTGTGAAGCGGGGTCCACTCCGGGTCGTCCTGTGCGCGGATCGCGGTGACGGGACGCCAGGCGAGATAGGCGTACTTGGTGTCGGAGGTGGCGATCGCGGTGTCCACCAGCGCGACGTGGAAGAGCGCCACCAGCCTCGCCCGGTCGGTCAGGGGATCCCCGGACTCCCCCGCACGGGACAGGGCGACGCGCAGCGGCTCGGTGTAGAGGGTGAGGGAGGAGCCGTACCAGAACTGGGCGACCTCGGTCTGCTCCTCGGTGCGCGCGGTGCTGTCGGCGGCCCCGTACTCGCGCACCTCCGCCAGGTCGGCGAGGGCTGCCTCGGAGCCGGGCGCGGGCGGCGGCCCGGGGCGGTACTGGTCGGCGGCGTTCAGGAGGAAGGGGCGGGCGTTCCGGGTGCCGGCCTGGAGCGGCGGGCCGTGGTCGGGCGGGGTGGGCTGCCATACGCCGGGCGCGGGCTCGGGCACGGAGAACTCCACGTTGACCGACGCCGGATCGAGCCCGTCGCCCTCGCGGTCGGCCAGCACCGCCTGTGCCTCGGCCTCGCCGGCGGCTAGGCCCTGGTCCTCGGCCGGACCGTCCGGGATGCGCTCGAGCGTGCCCTCCAGCGCGGCGTCGAGCTCGTCGGCACGGTCCGGGACGAGGGAGGTGAGGGCGTGGTGGACGGCCCCGGCCAGCGCCGCGTCCTGGTAGTCGGGCGACTGGCGGCCGCCGTCGAGGGCGCGCGCGGCGGCGAGCCAGGAGATGGCCCAGGTGCGGCTGTTGGTGACCTGGGTCGTGGCAGGAGCGGCGGCGATGGTCTCGGCCGTGACGTCGTACCACTCGAGGGCCACGCCGGTGCCCTGGCGCGGGCGGTGATCGGAAGAGGCGACGGCCGGGGTGAGGGGCGCGACGGCCACGCCGGTCAGCGCCAGCGCGGCGGTGGCCAGGGCGCGGCGGCGGCGCGGCAGGGCAGATCTCACTGCTGAATTCAACGGATACTCCTGGGAGGAGGGCGCGGATGCGATGCCGGACCTCACGCGGGTGCGGGCACACTGCGGCGCGGGGCGGCGGGGTGGGAGAGGACGGGGGTCGGGAGGGGAGGGTGGCGACGCGGCGGTCACCGGCGACCGGTCAACAGCGGCCGCTGCCTATACCCTTCGGCTTCGCGTGGCGATGCGCCACGAGCTCGTGTTCCCTCGTCACACCTGCATCCTGACACGCCAACGTTGCGCCTGGCTGGCCGCGCGTGACCTCAGGTATCAATCCGGAGGAGGCGGGGGGACGTCGATGGGGCGACTCAACGCCCCGTCAGAATCGAGGCGTTCGCGGTGGTGCACCGGGCGCCGCCGTCCCGAGCCCTCATGTTCACGCAGGAACCCGTCCGCCTCCCTGTGGAGCGTGCCCTCAGGCCAGACGATCGTCCATGACCGCCGCCCGCCCTTCCCTCGATCCGCTGGACCCTCAAGTCCCCGACCACGACGTGCCGTACCACTTGTCCACGCTCAGGGGCGGCTGACCTCGTCCAGCAGCAGGTACAGCAGACCGACGAGCGACGCACCGCTGACGACCTCGCGGCCGTCGATCATGTCGCGTACCGACGTCAGCGGCACCCACTCGATCCGGTCCGACTCGTTGCGCTCCGTGGGAGGGCCGACGTGGGTGGCGCCGTCCGCGCGGAACACGTGGTGTCGCGCGTCCGTGATGCCGTTCGCCGGCTCGGCGTAGACCAGCGGCCGCATGCGGCCCGGCCGCCAGCCGGTCTCCTCCTCGGCCTCGCGGGCCGCCGCCTGCTCGGGGGACTCCCCGTCCTCGATGAGCCCCATGGGCAGCTCCCATGCCCATGCGTCCGTGACGAACCGGTGCCGCCACATCATCAGGACCTCTCGGCGGTCGTTGACCACGGCCGCGACGGCGAGGTTCCGCAGGCGCACGACGTGATGTTCGTAGCGACGCCCGTCCGGCTGCTCGACGTCGACGAGGTCCAGGTTCAGCCAGGGGTCGGCGTAGATCCGCCGCTGACCGTGGGTCTTCCAGCGCACGTGCCTCGCTCTTCCCCCGCGAACGGCCGCCCAATCGCGGACTGGCCCAGCGGAGGCGGCGGGTTGCCGAGAGCAACGCATCTGTTCGCGCTCCCGGGCTCGTACTACGGTCAGCGCATGACGACGATCAGCGCGCCCGCGCACAACTGGGCAGGCAACATCACCTTCGGCGCGGAGCGCGTGCACCGGCCGGCGAGCGTGGACGAGCTGCGGCGGATCGTGGCCGGGGCCGAGCGGGTGCGGGCGCTGGGGAGCGGGCACTCGTTCAACCGCCTCGCGGACACCGGCGGGGACCTGGTGCTGGTGGACGGGCTGCCGCGCCGGATCGAGATCGACGCGGGCGCGCGGCGCGTGACGGTCGGCGCCGGGATGCGGTACGCCGAGGTGGCGGCGGCGTTGCATGCGGCCGGGTTCGCGCTGGCGAACATGGCCTCGCTGCCGCACATCTCGGTGGCGGGCTCGGTCGCGACGGGCACGCACGGCTCGGGGAACAGGCTGAAGGGCCTGGCCTCGGCGGTGGCGGGGCTGGAGATCGTCGGGCCGGAGGGGGATCCCGCGAGGCTCGGGCCCGGAGACGAGGGCTTCGCGGGCGCGGTCGTCAGCCTCGGCGCGCTGGGGGTGGTGACCGGGGTGACGCTGGAGATCGAGCCGGCGTTCGAGGTGGCGCAGTGGGTGTACGGCGGGGTGCCGCTGGAGGGGCTGGGCGAGCGCTTCGTCGGCGAGGTGGCGGGCGCGGCGTACAGCGTCAGCGTCTTCACCGACTGGCACGGCGGGCGGGCGAACATCGTGCTCAAGCGGCGGACCGACCGGGAGGGCGCCGGGCACCCGGGCGAGGGCTGGCAGGGCGGGGGCCTGGAGCGGGAGCCGTGGCATCCGGTGCCGGGGATGCCCGCGGAGTTCTGCACGGAGCAGCTCGGCGTTCCGGGGCCGTGGCACGAGCGGCTGCCGCACTTCCGGCCGGAGTTCACGCCGAGCCGCGGCGAGGAGCTGCAGTCGGAGCTGTTCCTGCCGCGGGGGGCGGCGGCGGAGGCGTTCGCGGCGCTGCGGGGGCTGGGTCCGGCGTTCGCGGGCGTGCTGCAGGTCTCGGAGGTGCGGACGATCGCGGCCGACGAGCTGTGGCTGAGCCCGGCGTACGGGCGGGACTCGGTGGCGTTCCACTTCACGTGGGTGAAGGACGCCGAGGCGGTGACGCCGGTGCTGGCGGCGGTCGAGGAGCGGCTGCTGCCGCTGGGGGCCCGGCCGCACTGGGGGAAGGTGACCACGGCCGGGGCGGGGGTGGTGGCCGCGCGGTACGAGCGCCTGGCGGACTTCACGCGGCTGGCGGCGGAGCACGACCCGGAGGGGAAGTTCCGCAACGACCTGCTGGACGGGCTGCTGGCGGCTCCCGGCGGGGCCGGCTGATCGGCCCGGCCCTGCCGGAGGACGGCCGGGCTGGGTCAGGACGGCTCAGGACGTGCCGCCGCCGGCGCCGCGCTCGCCCCAGTCGGTGATCTGCGCGGGTCGACGTTGAGCACCATGTCCAGGATCGGTCGGTGTTGCCGCTCCCGGACCAGCCGATGCAGCCGAGGCCGAGTTCCTCGGCTGCGGCCATCATGGCGTCGGATAATATCGATGAGAACTGACACCACCGGACCAGGGAGCGGCGCTTACTCGGCGCCGTGATGATGGCCGGCCTTCTGCCCGGGTCTCTGCCCGGGTCAAGGCCGTTCGGCCACAGGCCGACGGGGCTGTTCGTCTCATTCACGCCAACCGTCAGGAGCAGAACTATGCTCGCAAAGCGCCGCAGGCTGCTGTTCGAGGCCGTCGGCCCCATGCTCGAACCTGGCGAGCGGGTTGAGGTTACGGCCATCGTAAACCTGAGCACCGTCTCAGTGGCCAGGCTGGTGGCGTCGACGACGGTCTCCACGCTCCTCAGCTTCGGGACACTGACCGTGATCCCGAGGCGCGCTCCCTTCTATGTGGCGATGACCGGCCGTCGTATATTCATTTTTGGGACGAGGGGGGAAAATGAATGGCCGGGGGATCTCCGGATGATGATTCCGCTCGCCGGTCTGGTTCGCTCGACGATCAAGGAGCGCCTGCTCAACTCGTCCTTCATCATCTTCCCGCCGGGCAGCGAGCAGGGCTTGAAGATCATCTTCCCGTTGCCCCACCGCAAGGCGCGCCACGCGATGGCGGCGGTCCTGCCCGAGGTTGGCTGACCGCCTGGCTGTTCGTGTTTCCAGACCGCAGAAGACGGATACTGCTAGGTGACACCGGCAACTGGCACCCGCGCCCGAGCCGAAGAACCCGCCAAGGCCGGCTGACCACCCGACCGACCGTCCCGGTGGCTCGCAGCCCGCACAGACCCAACAGGGGACAGGGCCCCAAGAGAAGGCACTCGGTTGCCCTCGTTCAGCTCGCTCGCTCAGCCACTCTGGCCTTCCACTGGTCGGCGGTCATCCGCCAGACGACATCAATCCCACTTCCCCGGGGGCGACCGGCCCTTCAGGAGCTTGTCCGCGCTCGACCTCGGTGAATCCCAGCCGGAAGGCCACCCCTCCGCTGGCAAGGTTGGCAGCATCGTGATGGATTTCGATCCGGTCGATCCCCACCAGCTGAAAACCCTGGCTGACAAGAGCCGCGGCCGCCATCGTGGCAAGCCCGCGACCAGTCCAACGAGAATGAAGCCAGTAGCCGATGGCGAATCTACCCGCACCGATACAGCTGGCGCTTCCATGCGTCGGATGCTCTCGCAGCTGAGCTGAGGCTGACAACGCATTATCAGCTGCCCGACGCCCGGGTCTGTACAGCCTTCGGCCCTGTATCACTTTCGGTGGTGGCAGAGGGTGACGCCAGACCCCGGGTGAAGGTGTGCTCCGTCACCGCCGAAGCAGCTGGTTCCCGGGTTAGGTTCGGGCTGGTGGAGCCTGCTGAGCCAGCTCGCGCGAGACTTCGACGGCGATCTCGATGGTGCGGGCCGCGAGCGGCGACTGATCGCCGCGTCCGGGGGGCCAGTGAAGGTAGATCTCGCGGGTGGGTGCGGGGTCAAGCTCGTGAACCTGCAGATCTGGCCAGCCTTCTGGTCCATGAATCGCGCCACAGTCGCGGCACACGACGTGGTGAATCGCAAGCCAGGGCAGAACGGCGAGCCCCATGCCGGCGCGCACCATCGACAGGATCGTTTCGTTGCCCGCTGAGCGGAACACGATGCGCGGCTGTGCGCCCGCGTGCGCCAGGGACTTCTCCAATCTGGGCTGGTCACAGGTCGCCGGCCAGGCCACCATCGCCTTCCCGTCCAGCTTCTTCGCGGGCACGGGGCCGGCCGGCAGGTCTCCTGGATGCGCCACTACCAGGTAGGGGTCCTCCATCAGCAGGACGTGTTCCGCTTCGTCGCTGATCGGTCCGTCGTAGAACAAGACGTCGAGATCGCCGATCTGTGCCTCGTCCGGTTCCGCTTCCGAGAGCCTGATCTCGCAGTTGGGATGCTCGTCCCGAAGGCGGCGCAGCACGGTGGGAAGGATCACGTTGGAGACGCTCTGCAGGGTGCCGACGTCGATTCGGCCATCGCCGGCCTTGAATCGATCAACGGCGTGTCCCAGCGCTTCGGCCTTGGAGAGCAGTTCCCTGCCTTGCTCGAGCACCACGGCTCCGAGAGGGGTTATCCGCACCGGCCTTGGGCCACCGGGCCGGTCAAACACCGGGCCGCCAAGGGTCTTCTCCAGCGATGCGATGTGCTGGCTCACGCTCGACTGGGTGTAGCCCAGCCTGTTCGCCGCTCGGGAGAACGTCCCCTCCTCGGCGATCGCGATCATCGTCGCCAGCTGCCGCAGGTCGAGCTTGGCCATGAGTGCATGTATAGCACATCGCGATGGATTCGATCGAAAACATTCGCTTTTCTCGATCACTCATCGCTCGTAGCGTCGACGGCATGACAGTCTCGACAGCAAGAGTCGACGCCGGTACTGGGAACCACACACGCCGGCCACCGTTCGGGCTGCCAGCCCTGGCGTGGACCCTGGGGGCGGTCCATCTCGTTGCCAGAGCCGGCGCGTTCGTGCAGCCGATGCTTGTGCTGTACCTGACCCAGGAGCAGGGGATGGCTCCGACGGCGGCCGGTGCCGTGGTGGCGGCTGTGGGCATCGGCGACTTCGGGTCGCAATTGCTGGGGGGATGGCTCGGGGACCGGGTCGGGCGTCGACAGACGATGCTCCTGGGGTTCCTGGGGACGTCCATCGCGCTGGCCGCCCTGGGATCGGCCGACACGACGCCGGTCATCTGGGCCGCGGCAGTCGGCTACGGCCTGACCGCGGGGCTCTTCCGCCCGGCCGGCTCGGCGGCCGTGGCGGACCTTCCGCCTGAACAGCGGGTGCGGGCGTACAGCCTCCTCTACTGGGCAGCGAACCTCGGGTACGCCATCGCCGCAACGGCTGCCGGGGTCTTGGCAAGTCGGGGCTACGGCCTGCTGTTCTGGTTGAACGCCGTCGCCATGCTGGCCGCGGCGTTGATCGTGGTGGCTGCGGTGCCGGAGACCCGCTCGACCTCGAGCCACCCTCGACGTGCGCTGCTCCCGGCGTTGCTCGGCGACCGCCTGATGGTCACCATGGCTCTGATCCACGTGGCCTACTTCACGCTGCTCATGCAGGCGTTCGCCACGCTGCCGCTGCTGATGACGGCGCAGGGGCACGGCCCGGCCACGTACGGCGCCGTGCTCGCCCTCAACGGCCTCGCCATCGTCATCCTTCAGCCGCTGGCCGCCGTTGTGCTGGCGCATCGCGACCGCGGGACCGTACTCGCCACCTCGATGCTGTTGGCGGGGCTGGGCGGCGGTCTGGCCACCGTGGCTCAGGGCAGCGCCGGCTATGCCGCCGCGGTCCTCATCCTCACCCTCGCGCAGGTCGGGATGGCGGTCCAGTTCGGCGCCACGTTCGCTGACTTGGCGCCGCCCGATCTGCGCGGCGGATACATGGGCATCGCTTCGAGCACCTGGAGCCTCGGCATCACCCTCGGCCCGGTGGTCGGAACGGCACTGCTGGAGGACACCGGCAGATTCTGGCTGGGCGCCACCGCCCTCTCTACCGGGCTCCTCCTCTTCTTGGCGCAGCAAGCCGTCGCTGGATCCCTGCGCGAGCGGCAGGCAGGTCGGTCATGACGGCCGCGACCGCGACCGCGGCGCGGCGTCGAGCGGACCGACTGGAAAACCATCGTCCACGCGATCCATGAACACACCGGTGAGGCGCCATGAAGCTGGGCTCGCCGCTTGCAACACAGCGCCACCGTTAGCAGGGCTCGAGCCGACCCGAAACAGGCTCGGCCCAGATCAGCATGGTTGCCGGTTTGACCGCGGTGGGATGTAGGGCCGGCACCGTCAGCGCGAACCCGTCCAGGTCTGCCGCGAGTCACCCAGCAGCGGCGTCGCTCGAGCCGTGACAGCCGATCCACAAGTCTTGACTATTCCTCCTCGCAGCCCGGCGTACGACCGTCGGCAGGATCACGTTGGACACGCTCTGGAACGTGCCGATGTCGATCCGGCCGTCGGCCAGTGCCGCCGCTGTCGCCAGCAGTTCGCGACCCTGGCCCAGGACCACGGAGCCGGGTGGGGTGAGCCGTACTGGCCTGGGACCGCCCGGCCGAACGAGCCCTCCTCGGCGATGGCGGCCAGCGCCGCCAGGTGGCGCAACTCGACGTCGGTCGCGAGGTCCGGCGTCGCAGCGCCCATCGCCGTGAGCGATCGAATCGATCGTAAATCATCGCTTTTCGCGGTGGAGTCGCGGGCTTTAGCGTGCCAGGCATGGCAATTCATCAATCCCACGGCGAACAACTCCTCAACATCGACGGCGTCGAGCTGTGTGTCGAGACCTTCGGCGACCGCGCGACCCCGGCGATCATGCTGGTCGCCGGGTCGGCTGCCTCGATGCTGTGGTGGGACGCCGAACTGTGCGAACAGATCGCCGCCCGTGATCGGTTCGTGGTCCGGTACGACCATCGGGACACCGGTCGCTCGACCTGCTACCCGCCGGGACAGCCGGCGTACTCGTTCACCGACCTGACCCGGGACGTGCTCGGCATCCAGGACGCCTTGGGCATCGAGCGCGCCCATGTGGTCTGTCAATCGATGTTCGGCGGGACCGGACTCATCCTCGGAGTGGACCATCCCGATCGGGTCGCGTCGCTGACGTTCGTCTCGACCTCGACCGGGGCCGACGACCTGCCGCCGCCCTCGAGCGGCCTGGCCATGCCGGCCGAGCCGGATTCCTCCGACACGGCCGCGGTCGTCGAGTACGTGCTCGCCGGCGCGAGGGCGTACGCCGGTGGCTCGCCGTACTTCGACGAGGCCGCGATCCGGGCGTTGGTCGAACGTGACGTGGCGCGCGCCAGGAGCTACGCGTCGACTCTGGTCAACCACTACGCCATCGAGGTCGACGGGCCGGCCCGAGGCGGCTTCGGCGACATCACGGCGCCGACGCTCGTGGTCCACGGCGACCACGACCCACTCCTGCCGCTGCCGCACGGCAAGGCGCTGCGCGACGCGGTCCCCGGTGCGGAGCTGCTGGTCCTCAAGAGGGCCGGACACGACCTGCCCAGGCCGGTGTGGGACGACTTCGTACCGGCCCTGGTGCGGCACACGGAAGGTGACCGCCGATGAACCGGCTTCGGTCGGCCCTGTGGCTTCCGCTCTTCGACGACCTCGCCGACCCACGGGTGATCGCGCGTCTCGCCGCCGACGCGGAGGAAGCCGGGTGGGACGGCTGCTTCGTGTGGGATCACCTGTGCTGGCGGGCGCCGGTCCGCCAGGTCGCCGACCCGTGGATCACGCTGGCGGCGATCGCGACCGCGACCGGGCGGCTGCGGCTCGGCCCCATGGTGTCGGCGCTCCCCCGCCGCCGGCCGGCCAAGGTCGCGCGGGAGACCGCGGCGCTGGACCTGCTCAGCGACGGCCGCCTCACCCTCGGCGTCGGCATCGGCAGCGACCGGTTCGGCGGCGAGCTGTCCAAGACCGGCGAGCAGCTCGAGGACCGGCGGCGCGGGCAGATGCTCGACGAGACCCTGGCGATCCTGGCCGCCGCCTGGTCCGGCGAGCCGGTGCACCACCGCGGCGAGCACTACACCATCGACGACATCACGTTCCTGCCGCGGCCGGTTCAGCGGCCCGGCGTGCCGGTGTGGGCCGCCGGATTCCCCGGCAACGTCAAGCCGATGCGCCGGGCCGCCCGGCTCGACGGCTTCTTCCCGGTCAATATCGAGCACCCCGACCAGCTCGCCGAGGTCGTCGGCACCCTCACCGAGCTGCGCCACGGCGACATGGCCGCCTACGACATCGCCGTCAGCCTGCCCTCCGGCACCGACCCCGAGCCGTACGCGAACGCCGGCGCGACCTGGTGGCTACAGGAGTTCGACCCGGGCGTCCGGCTCGACACCGTGCGGGGCGTACTCCGCGACGGCCCGGCGACATGAGGAGACGATCGCATCGTTCGACGACGACTCGGAGCTCGCCCGCTCCGAGCGGGCCGGTCCGGCGGACGGTGGTGCGGGCGTGCCCGCCGGGGTGCCAGACGCTAGAACGCCGCGGCCACGCGGTCGTACTCCTCCTGCGTCAGCGGCAGCACCGTGCCGTGGCGCGGGTTGGCGGGCAGGGCGTAGTCGGCCGAGACGGTCCACTGGCCCGAGTCGAGGTCGGTGGTCTCGAAGGGCACGTAGCCGCGGCCGCCGAACTCGTCGATGAAGAGGTGCCACTTCTCCTCGGTGTTGGACTTGAAGATCAGCGGCCCCTCCCCCTGGCTGATGCTGCCGGAGCCGACGCAGTCGGCGACCAGGTCGTAGGAGGAGTCGAGGATGTCGGTGGCGGTCTCCTGGGCGATGAACTTCCCGCAGGGGCTCTCGCCCTGGCCGCGCTCGTCCTTGGTGAAGCGGTGGTAGGTGTTGCCGTCCTTGATGAGGGTGGAGTCGATCACCGCGTAGCCGGGGTCGTTCCAGACCTGCGCCTCGCTGAAGGTGACGAAGTCCTCGGTGGTGGCGTACATCATGCGGTTGTGGGTGGTGCCGGTGTGGTCGGGGTCGTCCTCGGCGTAGATCTTGGAGGCCCAGAAGACGACGTACGCGCCGAGCGTCTCGTCGTAGTACGCCTCGGGCGCCCAGGTGTTGCCTGCCGTGTCGGGCGAGACCTCCGCCAGGCGGGGGGCGGACCAGTTGACCAGGTCGGTGGACTCCCACACCACGATGGACTTGCTGCCGTGGCGCTGCGCGCCGTCCCAGTCGCCGTTGCCGTAGATCCGGAGGTCGGTGGCGATCATGTAGAAGCGGTCGCCCTCGGGCGAGCGGATGATGAACGGGTCGCGCACGCCCTGGTCGCCCACGTTCGAGGTCAGCACGGGCGCGCCGCCGTTGAGCTCCTGCCAGTGGAGGGGATCGTTGCCCTCGCTGAGGGCGAAGTAGACCTGTTCGCCGTCGGCGGTGCCCTCGCCGGTGAAGTACGTGAAGAGGTAGCCCGCGTACTCCTGCTGGACCGGCCTGGGACCGGGCTTGGGGGCGTGGCTGGGGTCGCCGCTGGCCGCGGAGGCGAGCTGGCCGGTGAGGAGGGCCGCGAGGAGCAGCGCCACCAGGGCGAAGGGTGTTCTCCTGCGGAGTGCGGGGAGGGTGGGGAGGAGGCGGGGCATCGGGGTTCTCCTGCCGGTGTGGGGGGTGACGCGACGGCGCGGACATCGCGGCGAGACCTGGTCGTAACAGTGCGAGAGTGTTGAGGAATGTGATAGGTGCGTCAAGACCCCCGGCCCCGCCCGCCGCTACTCGTAGGCCGCGGCGGCCTCCCGCAGGGTCCGGGCGATGAGCTGGGGGTCGTAGGGCGCGGGCTCGCCGGGGGTGTAGGTGACCGAGGCGAGCGAGCCGGTGTAGCGGAAGGCGCCGTGCCGCTCGTGGAGGGGCCAGGAGACGGGGGACTTGCGGTCGATGCCGACGCTGATGCCCTGGAACGGCGCCATGCCGATGAGCTGGTGGACGGCGGCGAGGCGCCCGGCGGGTACGCCGTCGACCGCGATGTCGAAGGACCAGCGGATGCCGGGCAGGGCGGTGGCGGCCACCTCGACGGTGTGCGGGCCGGGGGGCAGCGGGCCGGCGTCGGCGTCGTGCAGCGCGCCGTACTCGTTGTAGACGAGGCGCAGGCGGCCGTCCTCGGCGACGTAGAGGGCGTAGCCGCCGCCCTGGTCGCCGTGGGAGACGAGCACGCCGGCGTCGCCGGGGCCGTGGTGGGCGAGGGCGACGGTGATGGCGAAGGAGCGGAAGGCGATGAGGCGGGAGGAGCGGTAGCGCTCCAGCTCGGGCGTGCCGGGCAGCAGGGTGAGGGGGCGGGTGAGGCGCTGCTCGGCGGGGTTGCGCAGGGCGAGGGCGCCGCTGGCGTCGGCGAGCGGGAAGACGCCGTCGCGCCAGGCGGCGGCCTCCCAGGCGGCGGCCAGCTCCTTGACGTCGCCGGGGCGTTCGGCGGCGAGGTCGGTGGTCTCGGTCGGATCGGTGCGGATGTCGTACAGCGCCCACTCGCCGTCGTCGTAGGGCGCGCCGGGGCGGTGGAGGGTGACGAGCTTGAGGCCGTCGCGGTAGTAGCTGCGGTTGCCGGTCATCTCGCAGTACTGCTCGGGGTGGGTGCTGGGGGCGGAGGGGTCGGCGAGGACGGGGCCGAAGCTGACGCCGTCCGGCTCCTCGACGGGGTGGCCGTGGCGCTCGGCGGGGCGCTCGACGCCGGCCAGGGCGAGAAGGGTGGGGGCGATGTCGGTGACGTACTGGTACTGGTGGCGGATGCCGTCGTCCCCGGCGGGTCGGCGCAGCCCGGCGGGCCAGGAGATGACGAACGGCACGCGCACGCCGCCGGCGTAGGTCTGGCCCTTGTAGAGGCGGAAGGGGGTGTTGGAGGCCATGCCCCAGCCGCGCGGGTAGTGGACGAGGGTGCGCGGGCCGCCGATCAGCCCGGGGTCGCGGTCCACGTCGGGGACCCAGTCCTCGGGCAGGCGGGGGTGGTGCACGAAGCGGCTGAAGTAGCTGCGGGTGCCCTCGGCGCCGCCCTCGCCGGTGCCGCCGTTGTCGGAGGTGAAGACGACGATGGTGTTGTCGAGGTCGCCGAGGGCCTCCAGGGTGCCGAGGAGGCGGCCGAGGTTGGCGTCGATGTTCTGCACCATCGCCGCGTAGACCTCCATGTAGCGGGCGTAGAGCCGCTGCCGGTCCTCGCCCAGCTCCTCCCAGGGGCCGACCTCGTGCCCGGCCTCGTGGTTGCGGGGCGGCAGGGCGGTGCCGGGCGGGAAGAGGCCGGCGGCGAGCTGGCGGGCGAAGCGGTGGGCGCGCAGCCGGTCCCAGCCGTCGTCGTAGCGGCCGCGGTGGCGGGCGATGTCCTCGGGCCTGGCCTGGAGCGGGCCGTGGACGGCGTTGTGCGCGAGGTAGAGCAGGAACGGCTTGTCGGCGTCGTGGGCGCGCAGGGACTTGACCATGGCGATGGCCCGGTCGGTGATGTCGTCGGTGTAGTAGTAGCCCTCGGGGAAGGCGTCGATGTCCAGGGGGGTGTTGTCGCGGACGAGCTGGTGGGGGTGGAAGAGGCTGGTGAGCCCTTCGAGAACGCCGTAGTACTGGTCGAAGCCCTTCCGCAGCGGCCAGTTGCGGCGGTCGTCGGCGGCGTTGGAGGCGGAGTCGCGGGCCAGGTGCCACTTGCCGACGGCGTAGGTGGCGTAGCCCGCGTCGTGGAGGGTCTCGGCGAGGGTGGGGATGTCGTCGGCGATCTCCATGCCGTAGCCGGGGAAGCCGGGGTCGGCGTTGGCGACCATGGCGTAGCCGACGCGGTGCGGGTTGAGGCCGGTGAGCAGGGCGGCGCGGGCCGGGGAGCACAGCGGCATGGTGTGGTAGTTGGTGAGGGTCAGGCCGCCGGCGGCGAGGGCGTCGAGCGTGGGGGTGGGGATCTCGGAGCCGAAGGGGCCGATGTCGCT
This sequence comes from Streptomyces sp. 6N223, assembly GCF_052246635.1. Lineage (NCBI taxonomy): Bacteria > Bacillati > Actinomycetota > Actinomycetes > Kitasatosporales > Streptomycetaceae > Streptomyces > Streptomyces sp. 6N223. The sequence goes on from NZ_JBQQCA010000043.1 coordinate 44,726, forward strand.
GTAGCCCATGTCGTCGACGAGGACGACGAGGATGTTCGGCGCCCGCTCGGGGGCGCGGCGCGGCGCCGGCCAGGCGGGGGTCGACTCGGCGAAGGTGCGGCCGACGGTGCCGGGGAAGCCGTCGTAGGGGTCGCGTCGGTGGGGCGGGGGCGTCATGGCGTGCTCCTCACGGGGTGTTCCGGGGCGAGGAGCGGGTTGTCCTCGCGGGTGGGGAAGAGGTGGGCCAGCTCCTCGGCGAGGGCGGCCAGGCGCCCGCGGCCCAGGCCTCCGGCGCCGCCGGTGGCGCCGGCGAGTTGCAGCAGGGAGCCGCCGCCGCGCACGGTGAGGAGCTCGGAGTCCAGCAGTCCCGGCAGGTGGCGGCGTACGGCGTCGGCGGCCAGCGGCTCGGCGAGGAGCTCGGTGAGCGGGGTGCGCAGGTTCAGGCGGCCGGCGGGGAAGTCGTCGGAGCGGGGGGCGGGCAGGCGGGCGGCGTCGGCGGTGGCGCGCTGGGCGGCGACGAGCAGGTGTTCCTCGCCGACCTCGTCGGGGTCCCGCGGCACGCCGAGGCGTTCGTACTGGCTGATGGGCGCGTCGTGCTCGCGCAACGCCCCGACCAGCAGCCGGATCATGCGCAGCTCGGTGGCGTCGTCGGCGATGGGGTGCTCCTGGTCCGGGTCGGTGGCCAGGTCGAACAGGAGGCTGCCGAAGCGCGCGGGCGACAGGAACGGGGCGGTGGCGGCGGGGATCCGGAGGGTCGGGGTGCCCTTGGTGAAGGGGAACGCCTCGGCCGGCACCAGCTCGGCGTCGGCGAGCTCCGCGGGGGTGAAGCGGCCCCGGATGCGGGTGGGCATGAGGGTGTGCTCGAACAGCGGCTGGTTGTCCTCGCCCGCGCAGGCCCGCATGTAGACGTAGCGGCCGTCGGTGACGTTGACGTGGCCGCCGAAGATGCCGAAGAGGGCGGCGTCGCGCAGCGGCTGGCCGGGGGCGTCGTCGGGTTCGACGGCGTCGCGGAGCGGGCGGCCGCGCATGTCGGGGGTGCGGGGGACGCCGAAGAACTCCAGCAGGGTGGGGGCGATGTCGATGGTCTGCACGAGCCCGGCGTGGCGGGTGCCGTCGCGGTGGGGCAGCCAGGGGTCGTGGACGAAGAGGGGGGTGTGGGCCAGCTCGTTGTACCAGGGCTGGACGACCTTGGCCCACCAGCCCTTCTCGCCGAGGAGGAAGCCGTGGTCGGTGCAGACGACGAGCAGGGTGTCGTCCCACAGCGCGTACTCGTCGAAGGCGTCGAGGACGCGGCCGAGGGAGTGGTCGCACATGGACAGCAGCGCGGCGTACTCGTAGCGGGCGTGGGCGGCCTGCTCGTCGGTCTCGGTGACGCGGGCGTAGTCGGGCCAGTCGAAGTGGGGGCCGTCGTAGTCGTGCTGGTAGAGGTCCTTGTACCGCTGGTGGGTGAAGAACGGCTCGTGGGGGTCGAAGGTCTCGATCTGGAGGAACCAGTTGGTGTGGGCGTGGTTGGTGGCGAGGAACTCCAGGCCCGCGTCGAAGGTGAGGGTCTGCGGCTGCTTCTCCTCGGCGTCCAGGTGCTGGCGGTTGACGAGGTCCTGGCGGTAGAGGGCGTTGCGGGTGGCGTGCAGGTCGCCGCCGCGCGGTGGGCGGGGGTCACGGACCTGGCCCTTCCAGGGGTCGCCCTCCTGGCCTCGGAAGAACTCCCAGGTGCTGTAGCGGGTGTGGTAGGTGGCGCCGCCGTCCTCGAAGTAGTGCTGGTGGTCGGTGACGAGGTGGGTGTGGACGCCGTGCCGCTTGAGGAGTTCGGGCATGGAGTCGTCGAAGGGCTCCAGCGGGCCCCAGCCGCGGTGGAGGAAGTTGTGGCGGCCGGTGTGGAGTTCGCGGCGGGCCGGCATGCACGGCAGGGACCCGGCGTAGCAGGCGTCGAAGGTGACGGTGCGGGCGGCGAGGCGGCTGAAGTTGGGGGCGTGCGTCCACTCGGCGCCGTAGGGCGGGAGCATGTGCCGGTTGAGGCTGTCGAACATCACCATCACGGCCTTCAAGGGCGGGTTCCTTCCTGTGGGGAGGAGTGGGGCAGGTCGGTGGCGCAGCGGAATCCGCCGTGGCCGGTGGAGGAGTCCGGGGTGTTGTGGGAGCGGGCGGCCACGCGGTAGCGGTTGCAGTAGGAGGCGTGGCAGAGGTAGGAGCCGCCGCGGATGAGCCTCTCGCCCGGGGCGAACCAGTCGGCGCACCACTCCCAGACGTTGCCGGAGACGTTGTGGAGGCCGAATCCGTTCGGCTCGTACGCCGTGACCGGCACGGTGCCGGTGCGGCCGCCGGGCCGGGAGGATCGCGTGGGGAACGTCCCGCGCCAGATGTTGCACATCTCGCGGCCGCCGGGCGTGAGTTCGTTGCCCCAGGGGTAGCGCAGGCCCTCGGCGCCGCCGCGCGCGGCGTACTCCCACTCGGCCTCGGTGGGCAGCCGGGTCCCGGCCCAGGCGCAGTAGGCGAGGGCGTCGTTGTGGGAGACGTGGACGACCGGGTGGTCGGGCCGGTCGTCCACGCCGGACCCGGGGCCCTCGGGGGCGCGCCAGCTCGCGCCGCGCACGCCGAGCCACCACGGGGCCTGCGGCAAGCGGCCGAGCACGGCGGCCTCGGCGCCGGGCGCGAGGAGGAGGTGGAAGACGTAGGAGCTGCCGAAGCGTTCGGCCTCGGTGGTGTAGCCGGTGGCGTCGGCGAACGCCGCGAAGTCGGCGTTGGTGACGGCGGTGGCGTCGATGCGGAAGGGCCTGACGCGGACCTCGCGGACGGGGCGTTCGGCGTCGGCGTGGTAGCCCTCGGCGAAGGCGTCGCCCATGGCGAAGACGCCGCCGGGGAGGGTCACCTGCTCGCGCGGCTTCCGCGCGGCCGGTGAGGGGCGTCGGGGCGCGGCGAGGTGGAGGAGCGGGGGCCGCTGTCCGGTCTTCTCGCGCCGTGGTCCGCAGCAGGCGTTGCCGGTCATGAGGCGGCGGCCTTCGCGAGGGCGTCGCCGCGGCGGCGGCGGTCGGCCTCGACGGCCGGGTCGGGCACGGGGGCCGCGGCCAGCAGCGCGCGGGTGTAGTCGTGGCGCGGGCGTTCGCAGACCTCGTCGGCGTCTCCGGTCTCCACGATGCGGCCGGCGCGCATCACGGCGATGCGGTGGCTGACCTGGCGGACCACGGCGAGGTCGTGGGCGATGAAGATCATGGCCAGGCCGAGGCTCTGCTGGAGGTCGGTGAGGAGGTTGATGATCTGGGCCTGCACGGAGACGTCGAGGGCGGAGACCGGCTCGTCGCAGATGAGCACGGCGGGCTTGGGCGCGAGGGCGCGGGCGATGCCGATGCGCTGCCGCTGGCCGCCGGAGAAGTCGCGGGGGAAGCGGGCGGCGGCCTCCGGGTCGAGGCCGACCTGCTTCAGGAGGTCGGCGACCCGGCGGCTGCGTGCGGCGGCGTCGTCGCCGATCCGGTGGGCGATGAGCGGCTCGGCGATGATCTGGCCGACCGTCATGCGGGGGTTGAGGGAGGCGTAGGGGTCCTGGAAGACCATCTGCACCTCGCGGCGAAGCTCCTTGAGGGCGGCGCGGGTGGGCGTGGTGACGTCCTGGCCGCGGAAGCGGATGCCGCCGGCGGTGGCGGGGTGGACGTGGATGAGGGTGCGGGCGAGCGTCGACTTGCCGCTGCCGGACTCGCCGACGAGGCCGAGGGTTTCGCCCGCGGTGAGGGTGAGGTCGACGCCGTCCAGCGCGACGAGCGGGTCGCTCCGCAGGCGGTGGCCGCGACGGGGGAAGGTCTTGCGCAAACCGGTGACGGCGAGGAGAGGGGTGGGCCCTCCCCCACCCCCTCCCTGGAGGGGGATGGTGACGGCGGCGCCCAGCCCCGGGTGGGGTGCCGGGATGTGGGCGGCCAGGGGCCCGGGGGCGGGGCTTCCGGCGGGGTCCGGGGCGGAGCCCTGGCCGGTCACCCAGCAGGCCGTCCGTGTGCCGTCCGCCGTCGCCACCAGCGGCGGCGCCGCCCCGCAGCGGTCCTCGGCGAGCGCGCAGCGCGGCGCGAAGGCGCAGCCCGGTGTGCGGTCCAGGCGAGCGGGCGGGGCGCCGGGGATGGCGGTGAGGCGGGTGCCGGAGGGGGTGTCGAGGCGGGGGACGGCGGCGAGGAGGCCTGCCGTGTAGGGGTGGCGGGGGTGAGCGAGGACGCGCTCGGTGAGGCCCTCCTCGACGACGCGGCCGCCGTACATCACGAGCAACCGGCGGCAGGAGCGGGCGACGACGCCCATGTTGTGGGTGATGAGCAGGATCGCCGTGCCCGTCTCGCGGTTGAGGCGGTCCAGGAGGCTGAGGATCTGGTCCTGGACGGTGGCGTCCAGCGCCGTGGTCGGCTCGTCGGCGAGCAGCACCTCCGGCTCGTTGGCCAGGGCCAGGGCAATCACGATGCGCTGCCGCTGGCCGCCGGAGAACTGGTGCGGGTAGTCGCCGATGCGGCGCGCGGGGTCGGGGATGCCGACGAGGTCGAGGAGTTCGAGGGCGCGGGCGCGCGAGGGGCGGCCGTGGGCGCGCAGCGCCTCCTGAAGGTGGCGGCCGATGGACAGCACCGGGTTGAGGGCGGTCATCGGGTCCTGGAAGATCATCGAGACGCGGGCGCCGCGCGCGGCGCGCAGCCGCGGTGGGTCGGCGGCGGTGAGGTCGAGGTCGCCGAGGCGGACCGTGCCGCCGGTGATGCGGCCGGTGCCGGGCAGCATCCGCATCAGGGCGAGGGCGGTGGTGGACTTCCCGGAGCCGGACTCGCCGACGATGCCGAGGGTTTCGCCGGGCGCGAGGCGGAGGCTGACGCCGTCCACGGCGCGCACGGGGCCGTGGGCGGTGGTGAATTCCACGCGCAGGTCGGTGACGTCAAGGGCCGGAGTCATCGGCGTATCCCCCTGTTCAGGGCCTCCGCGACGAGGGTGAAGCCGAGGACGAGCCCGGTCACCGCGATCAGTGGGGCGGCGGCGAGGTGCGGGTGGTCGGAGAGGTAGGGCATGGCCTGGCTGAGGACGCTGCCGAGGGTGGGGTCCGGGGGGCGGACGCCCACGCCGAGGAAGCTCATGGCGCCCTCGATGAAGACGGCGACGGGGAGGGAGACCGCGAGTTGGACGACGACCGGGTCGACGGCGTTGGGCAGCACGTGCCGGATCAGCACGCGGGCGGCGGAGGAGCCGCCGGCGCGGGCGGCGACGGCGTATTCGCGTTCGCGCTGGACGAGGATGCCGCCGCGCAGCACGCGCCCGAAGCCGGGGGCCTCGGCGAGGGCGATGACGATGATGACGGGCCAGTAGCCGGGGCCCATGATCGCGGTGATGGCGAGGGCGAGGATCAGGCCCGGGAACGCCAGCACCAGGTCGAAGAGGCGCTGCACGACGACGTCGGTGGCGCGTGAGGCGGTGGAGAGCAGGGCGAGGAGGGTGCCGGCGAGGGCGGCGACGGGGACGGCGATGAGGATGATCGACAGGTCGGTGCGGATGCCGTACAGGACGCGGCTGAGCAGGTCGCGGCCGACGTCGTCGGTGCCGAGGAGGTGGCCGGGGGCGCCGGGGCCGAGCAGGGCGTCGTTGCTCTGCGCGGTCGGGTCGTGGGAGGCGAGGAGGGGGGCGAGGAGCCCGGCCAGGGCAATGACGCCGACGAGGGCGAGGCCGGTGAGGCCGCGCGGGGAGAGCAGACCGGCGAGATAGGGGTTGCGGGCGCGCGCCGCACGCGCGGTGATGGCGGTTGTGCTGGTCGTTGTGCTGGTGGTTTTGCTGGTCGTTGTGCTGGTCATGGCGTCACTCCCACCGGATGCGGGGGTCGAGCAGGGCGTAGGCGATGTCGGTGAGGAGCTGGATGACGACGAAGACCGCGACGAGGAGCAGCAGGAGGGCCTGCACCACGGGGTAGTCGCGGGAGACGACGCCCTGCTGGGCGAGCTGGCCGAGGCCGGGCCAGGCGAAGATGGCCTCGACGAGGATGGCGCCGCCGAGCAGGTGGCCGGTCTGCATGCCGAGGACGGTGAGGGCGGGCGGCAGGGCGTTGGGCAGGGCGTGGCGCCAGATGATGCGGCGGCGGGGGACGCCGAGCGCGGTGGCGGTGCGCACGTAGTCCTCGGCCAGGGCGCGTTCCAGGCCGTCCTGGAGGTAGCGGCCGAGGACGGCGGCGCTGGGGAGGGCGAGGCAGAACGCGGGCATCAGCAGGTACTGGGCGCCGAGGTCGGGCGCTTCGAGGATGGACAGGTGGCCGCCGGAGGGCAGCCAGCCGAGGCCGACGGCGAAGACGAGGACGAGGACGACGCCGGTGACGAAGGGCGGCACGGCCAGGGCGAGCCGGTGGTGAAGACGCGGACGGCGGCGCGGACGGGGCGGCGGCGGGAGGTGGCGCCGAGGACGCCGGCGGCCAGGCCGAGGACGACGACGAACAGCCACGCGCCGAGGGCGAGTTCGGCCGTGGCGCCGAGGCCGTTGCCGATGAGCTCGGCGACGTCGCCGCCGATGGTGTAGGAGGGGCCGAGGTCGCCGCGCAGCAGGTCGCCGAGCCAGGCGGCGTACTGGGTGACGACGGGCTCTTCCAGGCCCAGGCCGTGGCGGATGGCCTCGACGGTGTCGGGTGAGGCGTCGGGGCCGGCGAGGATGGCGGCCGGGTCGCCGGGGATGAGCCGCAGGATGAGGAAGATCGCGAAGGAGGCGAGCAGCAGCACCAGCAGGGCGGAGGGGACGCGTTTGAGGAGGTAGGTACGCATGGCGGTCACGCGAGGTAGGCGTCGTCGAGGGTGAGGTAGCTGAACTTGTTGATGCTCGCGCCGTGCAGCCGCGTGCTGGCGACCTGGACGTTGGCGTTCACGCAGATGTCGATGATGAACGCCTCGTCGAGGAGGAGTTCGGATATCCGCCGGTAGAGGCCGAGGGAGGTGTCGTCGCCCGGGTCGGTGCGGCGCCAGGCGTCCTGCACGAGATCGGTGTACTCCTCGGAGCTGAAGTGCGAGGTGTTGTGGGCCTCGTTGAAGGGGTAGGCGCTGACGGCGAGGGTGGAGGGCGTGACCTGGGCGAAGCCGTGGCTCATGGTCCACAGCGCGGGCATCTCGCCGGCGATGAGGCGCTGCTGGGCGGCGGCGGAGTCGTAGGGCTCCAGCCGGACGTCGATGCCGACCTGCTGGAGGTCGTACTGGACCATCTCGGCGATGGTCTGGGTGGCGGGCACGGCGGTGTAGCCCAGCGGCAGGCTGAGGCTGTCGTGGCCCGCCTCGCGGAGCAGGGCGCGGGCGCGGTCGGGGTCGTGGGTGTAGTGGGTGCGGTGGGTATCGCTGAACGCCGGGGAGGACTCCGGCCAGGGCGAGGCGCTGGGCAGGCCGTAGCCGCCCTTGGCCTGTTCGACGACGCGTTCGCGGTCCAGCGCCCAGGCGACGGCCTGCCGGACCCGCTTGTCGTTGGTGGGTTCGACGGCGACGTTGGCGCCGACGTAGGAGCAGCCGCCGCCGATGTCGTAGGTGGTGATCCGGAACTGCGCGTCGTTCTCCAGGCGGGCGGCGTCGCGGCCGGCGACGGCCTCGCCGACGGCGAGCTGCGACTGGCCGGTGCGCAGGGAGGAGACGAGGGAGTCGGACTGGGTGATGACGCGGATCTCGACGCCGTCGAGGTAGGGGCGGTCCGGGCGCCAGTAGGCGTCGTTGCGGGAGAGGGCGAGGCCGGAGCCGGGGCGCCACTCGTCGAGCCGGAAGGGGCCGGTGCCGTTGAGCCGGTCGCCGGTGACGGCCTGCTCGATGGTGTTCCGGTCGGGGATGATCATGAACTCGAACAGGTCGAAGAGGTTGCTGACCGGGTGGTCGAGGGTGAGGCGGACCTCGTGGTCGCCGCGCTTGTCGATGCCGGTGATGGCCTCGGCGGTGGAGCGGAGCTGGGCGGAACGCTCGGGGTTGGTGAGGTTCTCGATGGCGAAGACCACGTCGTCGGCGGTGAACGCCCGCCCGTCGTGGTAGCTCACGCCCTGGCGCAGCCGGAAGGTGACGCGGGTGCCGTCCTCGCTGACGTCCCAGGACTCGGCGAGTTCCGGCTGGGGCTCCAGGTTGTCGTCGTAGCGAGTGAGGGTGTTGAACACCAGCCGCTGCAGGAGGTTCATGGCGCTCTGGGTGAACAGCAGCGCGGGGGTGAAGTCGACGTGGTGGGCGATGGTGAGCGTGCCGCCGCGCTGGGGGGTGGCGGAGTCCGAGGCGCCCTCGCTGTGCTGGGCGGCGGAGCGGCAGGCGGCGAGCGTCAGCAGCAGGGAGCCGGCGCCGGCGGCGCGCAGCATGCCGCGCCTGGCAATTCCGATAGGAGAAGTAGGAAACGATTCCATGAGTGTGCCTCGGTGATCGTGATGACCCGCGCATGCGGGGGTGCGCGGCGGAAGCGGAGTCGGGAGGTTGAGGAGCCTGAGGAGGGGAAACGCCGGGAAAGGGCGAGCGGATCAGCCGGAACGGCGCATCAACGCGTCAGCACGGGCGGGAGGGGATCCGCGCGGCACAGATCGCGCTGGCCTGCCGACGGAGGTCGACGTGCCTGCGGGACACAAGGCGCAGATCGTGTTTCACGTGAGCAAGCCTGACAGGAACGTTCCGCTTCGGTCAACATCCGTCCGAATCCGATGCCCCGCCCGACGCCGCCCGCAGCGGGCTGCGGTAGAGCGCGGCCAGCGCCGGGGTGCCGCCCGCGACGGGCAGCACCGCGGGCCCGGCGTGCGGGCCGACCAGGCGTCCCGGGTCGTCGCAGACGTGCGAGCGCTCGGCCAGCTCGGCGCCCATCACGGCGAGGTATTCGGCGTTGAGCATGCTGGAGGTCTCCGTGACGACGATCACCTCGGGGTTGAGCACGTCGGTCAGCAGCGCCGCCGCCCGCCCCACCAGCCGGGCCCGCCGCCGCAGCAGCCGGTCGGCGCGCCGGTCCCCGGTCGCGGCGGCGTCCACCAGCAGCATCACCGAGGGCTCGGGGATGATGCCCTCGCGCACCGCGCGCTCGCACAGCGCGGCGTCGCCCGCCAACGCCTCCAGGCAGCCGGCGCGCCCGCAGCCGCAGCGCGCGCCGTCCTCCCCGTCCCCGCCGCTCTCTCCCCCATCGGCCACCGGCAGGTGGGCCACGTCCCCGGCGGCGGAGCGGGGGCCGCGGTGGACCACCCCGGCGATGCCGACGGCGGCGTCCACCACGTTCCCGACGAAGAGGTGGACCAGGCTGCGGCGGGCGGCCGGGCGGCCGAAGAGGATCTCGGACTGGGCGATGGCGCGGGCGTGGTTGTCCACCCGCACCGGCAGCCCCAACGCCCGCTCCAGGGCGGCGCGCAGCGGCAGCCGGTCCATGCGGAGCTGGTGGTGGCGCACGACGCTGCCCTCCTCCGGGTCGACCCAGCCGCCGATGACCGCGCCGAAGCCGAGCACCCGCCGGCCCTGGGCGCGTTCGGCGAGGAAGGCGGGCAGCGGCCCGGCCGCGGCCCGCACCGCCGCCTCGGCGCTCAGCCCGGCGTAGCGGGTCTGGCCGCGCGCCACCACCCGGCCCCGCAGGTCGAGCAGGCAGTGGGTGGCCAAGGGCACGCCGAGGTGCAGGCCGCCCACGAGCGGGCCGTCGGTGTCGATGTCCACCGGCACCTGCGGGCGCCCGACCGCGCCGGCCACCGTCAGCTCGGGGCGTTCGCGCACCAGCCCGAGGCGGGCCAGCCCCAGGTACTGGCGGGAGACGGCGGCGGAGCTGAGCCCGGAGAGCCGGGCGATGCGGCTGCGGGCCAGCGGGCCGTGGTCGAGGACGGCGCGCAGTACGGCGGCGGCGTTGGCGTCCCGGCGCCCGTCGCCCACGGCGGGCGCTCCCGGGCCTGCGAACGGCATGCTCATCGCGCGGCTCCCCTCGTGCCGTCCGCGCTCGCGGGCGGTGACGGCTTTTTGACGTGACTTTTCGTTTGCGTGAACATTCGGGCGGTGCCGCACGGCGCAATCGCCGTGCTCAGGACGCCGATTCAAGCACCGAACGGGCGGTGGGGCGGCGGAAAGCGTGTTGACGCCCCGGCACCGCGAGGATTTCTCTCGCTGCGAGACGAATCCCGCGGCGAAAGGCACCACCATGACCACCGCACCCACCGCAGCCACCGAGCCCGCCACTCCCCTGCCCACCACCCGCCTCGGCGGCCGGATCGGCGCCGTGATCGAGGGCGTACGCCTCGGCGGGGACCTGCCGCCGGAGACCGTCGCCGCCATCCGGGCGGCCGTGCTGCGGCACAAGGTGATCTTCTTCCGGGGTCAGGAGCACCTCGACGAGGAGCGCCACGAGGCGTTCGGCCGCCTGCTCGGCACGCCCGTCGCCCACCCCACCGTGCCGTCGGCCGACGGGCGGTACGCCTTCCCCATCGACTCCGAGCACGGCGGCCGCGCCAACCAGTGGCACACCGACGTCACCTTCGTGCCCGCCTACCCCGCGTTCTCGATCCTGCGCGCCGTGACCGTCCCGCCCTACGGCGGCAACACGCTGTGGGCCAACACCGCGGCCGCCTACGCCAAGCTGCCCGAGTCGCTGCGCGTCCTCGCCGACGGGCTGCGCGCCGTGCACTCCAACGAGTTCGACTACGCCGCCGCCCACCCGGGGGCCGACGGCGAGCAGCTCGACCGCTACTACAAGGTGTTCGTCTCCACGCGGTTCCGCACCGAGCACCCGGTGGTGCGCGTCCACCCCGAGACCGGGGAACGCACCCTGCTGCTCGGCAACTTCGTGCAGCGGATCGCGGGTGTGGGGCCGAAGGACTCGCGGCTGCTGTTCGAGCTGTTCCAGAGCCACATCGAGCGCCCGGAGAACACCGTGCGCTGGCAGTGGCGTTCGGGCGACGTCGCGCTGTGGGACAACCGCGCCACCCAGCACTACGGCGTGGACGACTCCGACGACCACACGCGCACGCTGCGCCGGATCACCATCGACGGCACGGTGGCGGAGGGCGTCGACGGGCGCGAGAGCGTCCTGCTGGAGCCCACCGACATCCCCGCGCCGTCCTTCGGCGAGCCCTCCGGCGCCGCGACCAGTGCCGCCGCCCGGTAGCCCCTGGGAGAATCCCGCTCCATGAGCACCAGCCACCCGCACCCCCGCACCCACCCCCACGTCATCGTCGTCCTGACCGACCAGCAGCGCTGGGACACCGCCGGCGTGCACGGCAACCCCGCCGGTGTCACCCCGGAGTTCGACCGGATCGCGCGCGCCGGCACCCTGGTGGAGCACGCCATCACCCCACAGCCGGTGTGCGCCCCGGCCCGGGCGGCGCTGCAGACCGGCCGCTGGCCCACCGCCACCGGGGTGCACCGCAACGGACTGCCGCTGCCGGAGGACGTCCCCACCCTGGCGCGCTCCTTCGCCGAGGCCGGATACGCCACCGGCTACATCGGCAAGTGGCACCTGGCCGGGCAGGGCCCGGGCGAGGGTGCGGGGCCGGTGCCGCCCCAGCGGCGCGCCGGCTACCAGCGGTGGCTGGCCAGCGAGCTGCTGGAGTTCACCTCCGACGCCTACCGCACCGTGCTGTACGACGAGGAGGGGCGGGCCGTGCGGCTGCCGGGCTACCGCTCCGACGCGCTGATCGACGCGGCGATCCGCTTCGCCGCCGACCACCACGACCGGCCCTTCCTCCTCTTCCTGTCGCTGCTGGAGCCGCACCACCAGAACGCCACCGACGACTACCCCGCGCCCGAGGGCTACCGCGAGCGATACGCCGGGCGCTGGCTGCCGCCGGACCTGGCGGCGCTCAGCCCCGGCGCGCCCCAGGGCGGGGCGCTGCGGCACCTGGGCGGCTACCTCGGCCAGATCAAGCGCGTGGACGAGGGAATCGGGCGGCTGCGGGACGCGCTGCGCAGCCTCGACATCGACGAGCGCACCATCCTGGCCTACACCGCCGACCACGGCTCGCACTTCCGCACCCGCAACGCCGAGTACAAGCGCTCGGCGCACGACTCCTCGGTGCGGGTGCCGCTGGCGCTTACCGGCCCCGGCTTCACAGGCGGCGGCCGGATCCGGCATCCGGTGAGCACCGTGGACCTGGTGCCGACGCTGATGGAGGCCGCCGGGGTGCCGGTGCCCGAGGGGGTGCAGGGCCGCTCCTTCCTGCCGCTGCTGGGCGGCGGCGAGGACCCCGGGCGTCCCGAGGAGGTGTTCATCCAGATCAGCGAGTCGCAGGTGGGGCGGGCGGTGCGCACCACCCGGTGGAAGTACGCGGTGGCCGCGCCCGAGGGCGAGGCCGACCCGTGGCACGACGCGGACGCCCCGCGCTACGTCGAGACCGAGCTGTACGACCTCGCCGCCGACCCGTACGAGCTGGACAACCTCGCCGGGCTCGACTCGCACCGGGCCGTGGCCGACCGGCTGCGCGCGGCGTTGCTCGCCTGGATGGAACGCCTGGGCGAGAGGCCCGCCGAGGTGCTGCCCGCCCCCGCCGGCCGGGCGCGCGCGCAGCGCCGCTCCGACCCCGAGGCGCGCGAACTGCCCTGGGAGGGGCTGCCGTTCGGGCACCGGGCGGGCTGACGGGCCCGGAGTGACGCCCGGTCAGCGGTGATGCGGCGCCGGGTCGGGCACGCCCGAGGTGGTCCAGTCGATGATCTGGACGGCGGCCCCCGCCGCTTCCAGCCCCTGGCACTCGTGGTGGTGCCGCTCGGTGATGTCGGCCAGCCGAAGCCGCCGCCGGAAGGCGGGCTCGGCGAGCATCCGGTGGGCGTACGCCCACAGCCGGGGATGCGCGGCGACCCGGTGGACGGCGTCGGCGTCCAGGTGCCAGCGGTGCACGGTGTCGAGCTGCACCAGCGCCACCCACAGGTGCACGTCGGCGGCGGTGAGCGCGTGCCCGAGGAGGTACGGCCGCCCGCTGGCGAGCCGGTCCTCCAGCGCGCACATCACCGTCAGCAGCGTGTCCAGGGCGCGTTCCCGCTCCCGGTCGCTGGCCGGGGCCGCCTGCCCGGCGCGCTGCGCGGCCTCGCTGACGCCCTGTTCGCACAGCTCGGCGACCATGCCGATGTCGTCGGCCAGCTCGGTCGGGTACAGCTCGGGCCCGTCGCCGCCGAAGCGGGCGGCCAGGTCCCGCATGATGTGCGGCGGGTGGTTGCTGACGATCCGCCCGGTCCAGCGGTCGGCCAGCACCGGGGCCGCGGCCGGGCCCGTGGCGTGGTGCTCGGTCGCCTCGTACGCCGGGCGCAGCGCGGCGTATCCGCCGGCGCCGGCGGCTCCGCCGCCCTCGTCGGGTATGGCGGGCAGCAGGGTGAGGCTCACGCGCTCGTGCAGGCGGAGCAGGTCGTAGGTGATCGCTATCCGCAGACAGTCCGGACAGGACAGCGTGAGAAAGAGGTGATACCGGTGCGGGGCGGCGTAGAAGCCGCTGCTGGCGTCGGGGCCGATTCTGCCCCGGAAGGCGTGTGCGGCGTTCTGCGGCGTGCCTGACATGGGCTCTCCTTCGAAACGTCGTGCAGGGAGAGGGAGAGGAGAAGAAGGGGGAGAGGGATCGCGGGAAGCGAACAGGACAGGAGGCAGACGTGGAAGCGGACGGAGACGTGCGGAGACGCAGGAAGGCTCGACGTCCGGTTCAGCGCCGCGGACTGATCGCGCTGCACACCCGCAGCAGATCGATGTGGCGACGGGAGGTCAGCAGGCGGAGGCGGAGCACGGCACGAGGCGCGGTCCGGCCCGCCTCAAGTCCCGTACCACCCATGACGTCCGCCCATCCGTCGGTCAGGAGCCGCCTTTCCATGGCTCCGTCGGATTGTCTGACTACCGAGGGTGCCCGTCAAGAGCCTTGCGGCCCGCGCGCCGGGGTAGCACCGAGGCGCTCGGAAGCACGCCACGCGCCCTCCGTGCCGAGCGACGCCGGCACCGGGGACCCGGAAACGTTTCGGAAGCGCCCGGTACGGCGGGCGGCAGCAGGTCAGAGGCCAACTCCGCCACCGCCACGGCCATTCATCGAATCCCTCCGTTACGGAGTATTGACCTGCTCATGGCGGCTCAATCACCTTCCGGCACCATCGTCCGGAAGCCTTCCGGAAATTATCGGTCACCTCAAGCCCCGGCGTGGTGCGGGTGGCCGACGGCCTCCTAGGTGACGAACGTCCGTACCGCCGCCGTCAGTTCGGCCAGCGCGTGTTTCGCGTCGGCGAAGAGCATCCCCGTCTTCGGGTCCGCGTACAGCTCGTTGTCGATCCCGGCGTAGCCGTGGCCCATGGAGCGCTTGACGACCACGATGCTCCGGGCGCGGTCGACGTCCAGGATCGGCATGCCTGAGATCGCGTTGCCCGGCCGCCGGGCCGCCGGGTTGGTCACGTCGTTGGCGCCGATGACGAGGGCGACGTCGGCCTGCGGGAACTCGGAGTTGATGTCCTCCATCTCGCGCAGCAGCGGGTAGGGCACGTTGGCCTCGGCCAGCAGCACGTTCATGTGGCCGGGCATCCGGCCGGCGACCGGGTGGATGGCGTAGCTGACGTCCACCCCGCGCTCGGCCAGCAGCTCCGCCAGCTCGCCCAGCTCGTGCTGGGCCTGCGCGGCGGCCAGGCCGTAGCCGGGCACCACGATGACCTTGCCGGCGTAGGCGAGCTGGATGGCCACGTCGTCGGCGGTGACCGAGCGGACCTGGGCGGCGGCCTCGGCCCCCGCGGCCTGCGCCTCGTCGCCGGTGCCGAAGCCGCCGACGACGATGGCGGGGATGGAGCGGTTCATCGCGTCGGCCATCAGCTTGGTGAGGATGCCGCCGGAGGCGCCGACCAGGGCGCCGGCGATGATCAGGGCGGGCTCGTCGAGCACGAAGCCGGCCATGGCGACGGCGGTGCCGGTGAAGGCGTTCAGCAGCGAGATGACGACGGGCATGTCCGCGCCGCCGATCGGCAGCACCATGGTGACACCGAACGCCAGCCCGGCCGCCAGCAGCACCAGCAGCGCCGGCACGCTGCCGGGGTCGGCCACCAGCCACGCGCCGCCGGCGACGAAGGCCACCGCCAGGGCGACGTTGACGGCGCGGGCGCCGCGGAAGACGATCGGGCGGCCGGGCACCACGCCCTGGAGCTTGCCCGCGGCGACCAGGGAGCCGGAGAAGGTGACCGCGCCGATGACGATGTCCAGCGCTCCGGGGATCGTGAAGCGGGAGGCGAGCGCGTCAGGGTCGTGGACCTGGATCAGGTGGTCGACGGCGAGCAGGGCCGCCGCGCCGCCGCCGACCGCGTTGAAGAGGCTGACGAGCTGCGGCATCGCCGTCATCTGGACGGTGCGGGCGGCGTACAGGCCGGCGGCGGAGCCGAGCGCCGCGGCGGTCAGCAGCACGATCCAGCCGGTGGCGGTGATGGCGTCGGCGTCGACGAGCAGCGCGGCGGTGGCGGCGACGGCGGCGGCCATGGCCGCGGCGGAGAGGGTGTTGCCGCGCCGGGCGGTGGCTGGGGAGTTCATCAGGTGCAGGCCGAGGACGAAGCAGCAGGCGGCGGCCAGCAGCACGTACCGGGCGGTGGTCTCCGTGGTGCTCATGACGTCTTCCTCTCCCGCTCGGCGGCCTTGGGCCCGGCGGGCCGGGCGCGGAACATGTCGAGCATCCGGTCGGTGACGGCGTAGCCGCCGACCACGTTCATGGCGCCGAAGGCGACGGCGACGAAGGCGACGGCGTACTCGGCGAAGCTGTTGGCGCTGGCGGTGATCAGCATGGCGCCGATCAGGACGACGCCGTGGATGGAGTTGGCGCCCGACATCAGCGGGGTGTGCAGGGTCGCGGGGACCTTGCTGATCACCTCGTAGCCGACGAGGACACTCAGGGCGAAGATCGTGACGGCGGTGAGCAGGTCGAGGTTCATGCGGTGGCTGCTTCCTACTTATTGCTCAGAGTTGAGCGTTGGTCGGATATTTCGCTCTCCGCAGCGGCAGAGCCGGGTGTTGGAGTCCTGGTCCAAGGGCAGTCCGGACCGTTGGCGATCGGTGCGTTCCTGGAGGATCTGCTTCACCCGTGTGTGCTGGGTGAACAGGGAGATATCGGGGTCCCCGTCTCGCTCCAGGATGTTGAT
>NZ_JBQQCA010000044.1:0-60478 GCF_052246635.1 Streptomyces sp. 6N223
CCCCCCCCCCCCAACCCCCTCATCCGTCCCCGCCCGGCCGCGGACCCGCGGCGCGGGCGAGGGCCCCAGAGTGTGCGCTGGCCCCGGAAGCGCCAGCGGTCTGGGGGCGTAGGCGGCTGCGCGGGTCCGCCCGCAGCGCAGCCGCAAGGCGATGCGCGCGTGAAGGCGGGGGCGCTGGTCCCGGAGATCCCGAGGGCCGGGGCGTGGGCTCCTGCGCGGCTTCGCCCGCGGCGCGGTGCGGGGCGCGGGCCCGCAGAATCCGGGGTGTCTGCGGGGGCGGTGCGGTGGAGCGTACTGCGGGGCAGTGTGCGCGTGGGCCGCGGGGGCGCTGGTCCCGGTGGGCCTGGGGGGCGCGGCGTGGGCTCCTGCGCGGCTTCGCCCGCGGTGCGGGCGCGGGCCCGCAGGATCTGGGGCTGTCCGCGGGCGGCTCGGGGCTGCCGCGGGACGGTGCGCGCATGGGGGGTGCGGGGGCGCAGCCCCCGCAAGCCAAGGGGTCCGGGGGCGTCAGCCCCCGGCCGTCCCCGGGCCGCACGGGGCGGGCGGTCAAGCCCGCGGCATGCGCCATGTGTCGCGGAGATCTCGACTCGGAAAAGCCTGCCGCCGAACCCCGTCCGCGATCTTCCGTGGTCGGGCCGATTGGACTATACCTGTCGAGATCCGGGCCCCCAGAAGGCGAGGACATCACCATGACGTCCAGTCCGCACGTCAACCGCCGCACGCTCATCAGATCGACCGCCGCGGGGCTGCTCGCGGTGCCCGCGATCGGGGCGCTCAGCTCCTGCGCCAGCGGGGGCGGTGACGGCAACGACACCATCGAGCGGGTCGACCCCACCAAGGACAATCCGCTCGGCGCCAACCCCGACGGCGACCTCGAGGTCGTCATCTTCGACGGCGGCTTCGGCGACCAGTACGCCATCGACGCCGAGAAGGTCTACGAGCGCAGCTACGGCAGCGTCGACCACTCCAAGACGCAGGAGATCCAGTCCCGGCTCCAGCCCCGCATGGTCCAGGGCGAGCCGCCGGACGTCATCGACAACTCCGGCGCCGAGGCGATGGACATCGCCGCCCTGATCCGCAACGACCAGGTGCAGGACCTGACCGAACTGCTCGACGCGCCCAGCCTCGACGACCCCAACTCCACCGTGCGCGACACCCTGATGCCCGGCACCGTGGAGATGGGGCAGTTCGGCTCCCAGGCCGTGTGGCGGCTCAACTACGCCTATCACATCTACGGCCAGTGGTACTCCCGCACCGCCCTCCAGCGCCTCGACGCCGAGTACCCGAGAACCTGGGACGAGATGATCGACGTCTGCGAGAAGGCGAAGCGGCAGGGCATGGCGGGCTGGACCTACGCCGGCCAGTACCCGTACTACTTCAACTTCACCCTCTACCCCTTCATCGCCAAGATCGGCGGCGCCGACGTGATGCGCGCCATCGACAACCTGGAGCCCAACGCCTGGCGCCACGACGCCGTGCGCGCCGCCTTCGAGGCGTACCACGAGCTCTACGCGCGCGGCCTGATCCTGGAGGGCACCCCGGGCATGACGCACGAGGACTCCCAGGCCGAGTGGACCGCCGGCAACGCCCTGTTCATCCCCAACGGCTCCTGGGTGGAGAACGAGGCGAAGGAGACCACCCCGGACGACTTCGACATGGCGGTCGGCCCGCCCACCAGCCTGGACGACGGCGACGCCATGCCGTTCGAGACGATCTGGGCGACGGCCGGCGAGCCGTTCATCGTCCCCGCCGAGGCGCGCAACGTCGCCGGCGGCATGGAGTTCCTCCGCATCATGCTCGGCAAGGAGTCCGCCCAGAACTTCACGCGGCTGGTCTCCTCCCTCACCTGCGTGCGCGGCGCCGAGCAGGGCCTGCCGCTCGGCCCCGGCCTGGCCAGCGCGGTGGAGACGTTCAACGCCGCGGGCGACAACGTCCTCATCATCCGGATACAGGACTGGTACCGGGAGCTGAACAACGAGGACATCGGGGGCGCCGTCTCGGCCATGATGAAGGGCGACCTGACGCCCGACGAGGCCATCGACGCCTGCCAGCAGGCCGCCGACGCCACCGCGCAGGACGACTCCATCGAGAAGTTCCAGCACACCTGACGACCGGAGAGTTGGGACCCCCGCATGGACGACCTGGCCGTGTCGGACAACACCGCGAAGGACGCCACGCCGAGCGGGCGGCGGCCCCCGCCGCCCGCCCCGGCCCCCGTGCCGCTGCTCGTCGCGGCGGTCTTCCTTCCGCCCCGCCTCACCCCCACCCGGGTGCGGTACGACCGCCGCTACCGCAAGCTCGACCAGTACCGCTTCATCGCCTGGTTCCTGCTGGCGCCGGTGGTGGTGTACGCCTTCCTCGTCGTCTCGCCCTTCCTCCAGGCGTTCTACTACTCGATGACCGACTGGACGGGCTTTTCGAGCGACTACACCTTCACGGGCCTGGAAAACTACGAGCGCCTCTGGAACGACGAGCAGTTCTGGGACGCCACCCGCAACAGCGTGCTGCTGCTGATCGCCGCCCCGCTCATCACCCTCTCCCTCGGCCTCTTCTTCGCCTTCATGCTGAACGCCGGGGGACGGCAGCGCCCGAACGAGGCGGTTTCCGGCGTCGCCGGATCGCGCCTGTACAAGATCTTCTATTTCTTTCCGCAGGTGCTGTCGATAGCGATCATCGCGGTGATCTGGACCCGCATCTACAGCCCGCGCAGCGGGGCGCTCAACGAGGGCCTCGACGTGGTCGGCCTCACCTCCCTGCGACAGGACGACTGGCTCGGCGGCGATCTCGCGGTCTACTGCGTCCTGACGGTGCTGTGCTGGTCCTTCGTCGGCTTCTACGTGGTGCTCTTCTCCGCCGCGATGAGCTCCGTTCCGCGTGACGTGTACGAGGCCGCGCTGCTGGACGGCGCCAGCCGCCCCGTCACCTTCTTCCGCGTCACCCTCCCGCTGATCTGGGACACCGTCCAGATCGGCTGGATCTACATGGGCATCCAGGCGATCGACTCCTTCGCACTGGTGAACATCATGGTCCCGGAGCACGGCATCGACGTGCTGCCCGTCTACCTCTACGAGAAGATGATCCGGGACGGCCAGGCGGGCTATGCCACCACCATCGGCGTCGCTCTCTTCCTGATCACCCTGGTCTTCGCCGTGCTCGTCATGCGTCTTGGCAGGCGCGAACGGATCGAGTTCTAGCCGATGGAGGCAGAGAACATGACCACCACCCGGTCCGTCGAGCGGCCCGAGGAGGCGACCGCCGCCAAGAGCACCGACCCGCCGCCGGCCGGCCGCCGCGGTGAGGGCCGCGTGCTCAACGCCTTCGCCCACTCCTTCCTCGTGCTGTGGACGTTCATGGCCGCCGGCCCGCTGCTGTGGGTGCTGATCTCCTCCTTCCGCCCCCACGGCGACCTCGTCTCCGACCCCTTCGGCCTGCCGACCAGCCTGGAGTGGGACAACTTCACCCACGCCTGGTCCAACGCCAACATCGGCCGCTACACCCTCAACTCGCTGATCATCCTGTCGGGCTCGCTCACCGGCACCATGCTGCTCGGCGCCATGGCGGCGTACGTGCTGGCGCGCTTCCGCTTCCCGGGCAACCGCCTGATCTACCTGCTCTTCTCCGGCGGCATGATGTTCCCGGTCTTCCTGGCCCTGGTCCCGCTGTTCTTCATCCTCAACAACATGGGGCTGCTGAACACCCGGCAGGGCCTGATCGTGGTCTACATCGCCTACTCGCTGCCGTTCACGGTCTTCTTCCTGGTGGCGTTCTTCCGCACGCTGCCCGGCGCGGTGCAGGAGGCCGCAACCCTCGACGGCGCCTCGCACACCAGGACCTTCTTCCAGATCATGATGCCGATGGCCCGCCCGGGCCTGATCAGCATCGGCATCTTCAACTTCCTCGGCCAGTGGAACCAGTTCGTGCTGCCCCGGGTGCTCAACCTCGGCAGCGAGGACGACGCCGTGCTGCCGCAGGGCCTGGCCGCCCTGATGGTGCAGCAGGGCTACGAGGGCGACTGGGGCGCCCTGTACGCGGGCGTGACCATGGCCATGCTCCCGGTGCTGGTGGTGTACGTGACCTTCCAGCACCAGGTGCAGTCCGGCCTCACGGCGGGCGCCGTCCGCTGACCGCTTCCTGCAAGCGGTTTCACCGCCGTTCTCCCGCGGACCGCCCCGAGTTCATATAGTGGGCGCGGTGTCCCGACCGCCGAGCCGCCCTGCCCGGGACACCGGAAGTGGAGAGAGCCGTGGAGACTCCGGGGTCGCAGTCCTCCCTGCACCGGGCCAATCTCGAACGCGTGGTCCGCGCGGTGCGCGCCGCGGGGTCCCTGACACAGGCGGAGATCGCCCGTACCACGGGCCTGTCCGCCGCCACCGTCTCCAACATCGTTCGGGAGTTGAAGGACCTGGGGACGGTCGACGTGCGCACCGTCTCGGCCAGCGGCCGGCGCGCGCGCAGCGTCTCGCTCTCCTCCGACGCCGGGATCGTCGTCGGCGTCGACTTCGGCCACTCCCACCTGCGGGTGGCGGTGGGCAACCTCGCCCACCAGGTGCTGGCCGAGGAGGCCGAGCCCTTCGACGTGGACGCCTCGGCGGACCAGGGCTTCGACCGTGCCGAGAAGCTGGTGGGGCGGCTGCTGTCGATCGCGGGCGTGGACCGGAACAAGATCATCGGCGTCGGCCTGGGCGTGCCCGGCCCGATCGACGTGGCCACCGGCGCGCTGGGCTCCACCGCCATACTCCCCGGCTGGCGCGGCACCAACCCGCGCGAGGAGCTGGCCGCCCGGATCGGCGTTCCCGTCCACGTCGACAACGACGCCAACCTCGGGGCCCTGGGCGAGCTGGTCTGGGGCAGCGGGCGCGGCTCGAAGGACCTGGCGTACATCAAGGTGGCCAGCGGCGTCGGCGCCGGGCTGGTCATCAACGGCCAGATCTACCGCGGCCCGGGCGGCACGGCGGGCGAGATGGGCCACATCACGCTGGACGAGTCGGGCCCGGTCTGCCGCTGCGGCAACCGCGGCTGCCTGGAGACCTTCACCGCCGCGCGCCACGTGCTGCCGCTCCTGCACGCCAGCCACGGCACCGAGCTGACCATGCGCCGGGTGGTGCAGCTCGCCCGGGACGGCGACCCCGGCTGCCGCCGCGTCATCGCCGACATCGGCCGTCACATCGGCAGCGGCGTCGCCCAGTTGTGCAACCTGCTCAACCCCAGCCGGGTGGTGCTCGGCGGCGACCTGGCCGAGGCGGGCGAGACGGCGCTCGGCCCGATCCGGGACTCGGTGGGCCGGTACGCCATACCCAGCGCCGCGCGCCAGCTCACCCTGGTCCCCGGCGCGCTCGGCGGCCGGGCCGAGGTGCTGGGCGCGCTGGCGCTGGCGTTGCGGGAAATGGGCGAGGGGATGCTGCTGACCCCCGCGGTCCCGCCGCGCTAACTGATAAACCCACAGGATAAAAAAATATCTCCCAATTCCGCGCGCCCGGTCTCACTTTGGTTGAGAACTGTTTTAAGTATTGACGGCGGCTTTCCCTGAGGAGTTAGCTCGCCTCCGATCAACGGCCGCGACGCCGCGGCCCGAGTCGGAGAGGCCAACCCCTATGCGTCGATCCATGCGTCGTTTAACGCGAATAGCCGCCACCGGAGCCGTATCGATTGTCCTGGCCACCGCCCTGGCCGCCTGTGGAGAGGCCGGAGGCGGGGACGATGAGGACGAAGGCGGCGAACAGTCGGGAACCATCGGTCTGCTGCTGCCCGATGACGTCACCACCCGGTACGAGACCTTCGACCGGACCTTCTTCGAGGCCAAGGTCGAGGAGATGTGCCCCGACTGCGACGTCAGGTACAACAACGCGTCCAACGACTCCAACACGCAGAAGCAGCAGTTCGACGCGCTGCTCGCGGCGGGCGCGGACGTCATCGTCCTCGACGCGGTGGACTCCGCCGCCACCTCCTCCTGGGTCGAGGACGCCGCCGCCGAGGGCGTGCCGGTGGTCGCCTACGACCGCCTGGCCGAAGGCCCCATCGAGGGGTACGTCTCCTACGACAACGAGCGCGTCGGCGAACTCCAGGGCCAGACCCTGCTCGACACCCTCGGCCAGGACGCGGAGGGCGCCCGGGTCGTGATGATCAACGGCGCTCCCACCGACCCGAACGCCGGGCTGTTCAAGAGCGGCGCCCACTCCGTGCTCGACGGCGCCGTCGACATCGTCTTCGAGCAGGACGTCGAGGAGTGGGACGGCGCGATCGCCAACCAGGAGATGACCGCCGCCATCGACTCCCTCGGCGCGGACGGCTTCGACGCGGTCTACGTCGCCAACGACGGCATGGCCGCGGGCGTGGTGAACGCGTTGCAGTCCGCCGGCATCAGCGGCATCCCGGTCGGCGGCCAGGACGCCGAGCTCGCCGCCCTCCAGCGCATCGCGGCCGGAACGCAGACCTTCACCATCTTCAAGGCGTACCGGCCGGAGGCCGAGACCGCCGCCGAGATGGCCGTCCGCCTGCTGCGCGGCGAGGAGTTCGGCAGCGAGCTGGCCCCCACCACCGTGGACAGCCCCACCACCGAGGGCATCCCCGCCCAGCTGCTCGACCCCGTCGCCGTGACCGTCGACAACATCACCGACACCGTCATCACCGACGACTACTACACCGTCGAGCAGGTCTGCGAGGGCGAGTTCGCCCAGGCCTGCGAGGACGCCGGCATCCGCTGACACGCCGGCGACGCCCACGGCCGTCCGTCACACCCCCCGCACCACCGCACCACCGCACACCACCGCGCCCGGGGCAGCCCCATACCGGGGCCGCCCCGGGCCGCTCCACGCCCCACAACGAGCGGAGAAGGAGCCGAGCATGACCGCCACCCCCGTCCTGGCGCTGCGCGGTGTCTCCAAACGGTTCGGCGCCGTGCAGGCGCTCACCGACGTTGATCTGGAGATCCGCTCCGGCGAGGTGACCGCCCTGGTGGGCGACAACGGCGCCGGAAAGTCCACCCTCATCAAGACCATCGCCGGGGTACACCCCCTGGACTCCGGCAGCATCTCGTTCAAGGGCAGACCGGTCCACATCGCCCGGCCGCACGACGCCCAGGATCTCGGCATCGCCACCGTCTACCAGGACCTCGCGCTGTGCGACAACCTCGACGTGGTCGCCAACCTCTTCCTCGGCCGCGAGATCAGGACCCGCCACGTGCTGGACCAGGTCGCCATGGAGCAGCGCGCCCGGGAACTCCTGGACACCCTCTCCATCCGCATCCCGAACGTGCGCATCCCCGTCGCCTCGCTCTCCGGCGGCCAGCGGCAGGTCGTGGCGATCGCCCGCGCCCTGGTCGGCTCGCCCGAGGTCGTAATCCTCGACGAGCCCACGGCCGCGCTCGGCGTCGAGCAGACCGCGCAGGTCCTCGACCTGGTGGAGCGGCTGCGGGACCAGGGCCTGGCCGTCGTCCTCATCAGCCACAACATGGCCGACGTGCAGGCCGTCGCCGACGAGGTCGCCGTGCTGCGGCTCGGCCGCAACAACGGCCTCTTCCGCGTCGAGGACACCTCCAACGAGACGATCGTCGCCGCCATCACCGGCGCCACCGACAACGCCGCCAGCCGCCGCCTCGGCCGCCGCCCCCGCCGCGCCTCCGCCCACGGCGAGTCGGACCGGCCCGCCGACGGCGCGGCGAACAAGGAGGAATCGTGAGCACCGAGCCCACGCTGCGCAAGACCGAGGCGGAGGCGAACGGGACGGGCGAGCCCTCCGGCGACCCCCGGCTGCTCGTCCGTCAGCAGGGCCTGTCCGGGCACCTCCAGGACTTCGTACGCCGCGTGCGCGGCGGCGAGCTCGGCTCCCTGCCCGTCATCGTCGGCCTCATCGTCATCGCCATCATCTTCGAGGCCGAGACCGGCACCTTCCTCACCCCGCGCACCCTGAGCAACATCAGCGTCTACATCGCCGGTCCCGGCATCATGGCCGTCGGGATCGTCCTGGTCCTGCTGCTGGGCGAGATCGACCTCTCCGTCGGCTCCATGGCGGGCCTGTCGGCCGCACTGTGGGCCGTGCTGTCGGTCACCCACGGCTGGGACGACCTGCTCGCCATCCTCACCGCCATCGCCGCGGGCGCGGCCGTCGGCACCATCCACGGCTTCTTCTTCGCCCGCGTCGGCGTCCCGGCGTTCGTCGTCACCCTCGCCGGCTTCCTCGGCTGGAGCGGCATGCAGATCTGGGTGATGGGCGAGGAAGGCACCATCAACATCCCCAGCGACAGCCTCGTCCGCGACTTCGGCAACTTCTACTTCTCGGACATCTCAGCCGCCTACTCGCTGGCCACCGTCCTGACCGGCGGCTACCTGCTGGCCCTGCTGCGCGACACGCGCCGCCGTCAGAGGGCCGGGCTGCCCACCCGCACGCGCGGCGAGATCCTGCTGCGCACCGGCCTGATCGCGGTCGCCTCCTTCGTCACCGCCTACACCCTGAACCAGCACCGCGGCCTGCCACTGGCGCTGGTGATCTTCCTGGCCGTCCTGCTGATCGTCGACTTCGTCGTGCGGCGCACCACCTACGGGCGGCAGATCTTCGCCGTCGGCGGCAACGCCGAGGCCGCCCGCCGCGCCGGCATCAACGTCGAGCGCGTCCGGCTCACGGTCTTCACCCTCGCGAGCACCCTCGCCGCGCTCGGCGGCCTCTTCTGGGCCGCCCAGGCCGGCGGCGCCTCGAAGTCCCTGGGCTCGGGCAACCTGCTGATGAACGTCATCGCCGCCGCCGTCATCGGCGGCACCAGCCTCTTCGGCGGCCGGGGCTGGGTCTGGTCGGCGTTCCTGGGCACCCTCGTCATCCAGTCCATCACCACCGGCCTGAACCTCATGAACATGTCCAGCGAGATCCAGTACATGATCACCGGTGCCGTGCTCCTGATCGCGGTGGTCGTGGACTCGCTCTCCCGGCGTACCCAGAGGACCGCCGGGCGGACTTGAATCGCAACATAATCGACACATTCGGTCAAAGAGCGGCCCGGGCTGCGCACAGTGGCCCGGGCACGCCCCTGCGCCGGACGTATGCGGCCGACCGCCCCGCCGCCGTCCGGGGACGGAACACTAGACTCGACGAACCGGCAGGGCCGCTCACACCACCGGCCCCGCGGGCGAGAAGACGACGCGTGCGACCCGCAAGGAGGAACGGTGCCGCTGCTGACCCGCATCTCGGGACCGCGTGATCTGGACCGGCTCACCCCCCAGCAACTCGACCAACTGGCCGGGGAGATCCGCTCCTTCCTGATCACCTCCGTCGCCAAGACCGGCGGGCACCTGGGCCCGAACCTCGGCGTCGTCGAGCTCACCATCGCCCTCCACCGCGTCTTCGCCTCGCCCGCCGACCGCATCCTGTGGGACACCGGCCACCAGAGTTACGTCCACAAGCTGCTCACCGGCCGCCGCGACTTCTCCCGGCTGCGCGCCAGCGGCGGCCTGTCGGGGTATCCCTCGCGCGCCGAATCCGATCACGACGTGATCGAGAACAGTCACGCCTCGACCGTGCTGGGCTGGGCCGACGGGCTGGCCAAGGCCAACGAGCTGCGGGGCCAGTCCCACCGCCACGTCGTCGCCGTCACCGGCGACGGCGCGCTGACCGGCGGCATGGCCTGGGAGGCGCTGAACAACATCGCCGCCGCCAAGGACCGCCCCCTGGTCATCGTCGTCAACGACAACGAGCGCTCGTACGCCCCCACCATCGGCGGCCTCGCCAACCACCTCGCCACCCTGCGCACCACCGACGGCTACGAGCGCTTCCTCGCCCGCGGCAAGCAGATGCTCAACAGGACCCCCGTCGTCGGCAAGCCCCTCTACGAGACCCTCCACGGCGCCAAGAAGGGCCTGAAGGACGTCATCGCCCCGCAGGGCATGTTCGAGGACCTGGGCCTGAAGTACGTCGGGCCCATCGACGGCCACGACATCCAGGCCCTGGAGTCCGCCCTGCACCGCGCCAAGCGCTTCGGCGGCCCCGTCATCGTCCACTGCATCACCGAGAAGGGCCGCGGCTACCAGCCCGCCCGCGACGACGAGGCCGACCAGTTCCACTCGGTCGGCGTCATCCACCCCGACACCGGCCTGCCCGCGAAGACCTCACGCGCCGCCGACTGGACCGACGTCTTCGGCGAGGAGATCGTCCGGCTCGGCCGGGAGCGCGAGGACATCGTCGCCATCACCGCCGCCATGCTCCGCCCCGTCGGCCTCCACGCCTTCGCCCAGGAGTTCCCCGAGCGGGTCTTCGACGTCGGCATCGCCGAGCAGCACGGCACCGTCTCCGCCGCGGGCCTGGCCACCGGCGGCCTCCACCCCGTCTTCGCCGTCTACGCCACCTTCCTCAACCGCGCCTTCGACCAGCTCCTGATGGACGTGGCGCTCCACCGCTGCGGCGTCACCTTCGTGCTCGACCGGGCCGGCATCACCGGCCCCGACGGCCCCTCGCACCACGGCATGTGGGACATGTCGATCCTCCAGTGCGTCCCGGGCCTCAGGCTCGCCGCCCCGCGCGACGCCGACCAGCTGCGCGCCCAGCTCCGCGAGGCCGTCGAGGTCGACGACGCCCCCACCGTCGTGCGGTACTCCAAGGGGAAGGTCGGCCCGGCCGTCCCCGCCCTCGGCACGGTCGGCGGCATGGACGTGCTGCGCCGGCCCGGCACCGACAGCCCCGACGTGCTCATCGTCTCCGTCGGCGCGCTCGCCCAGGTCTGCCTGGAGGCCGCCGAGCACCTCGACCGGCAGGGCATCAGCGCCACCGTGGTGGACCCCCGCTGGGTCAAGCCGGTGGACGAGGCGCTGCCGGGCCTGGCCGCCCGCCACCGCATGGTGGTCACCGTCGAGGACAACGCCCGCTCGGGCGGCGTCGGCTCGGCCATCGCTCAGGCCCTGCGCGACGCCGACGTCGACGTGCCGCTGCGCGACTTCGGCCTCCCGGCCCGCTTCCTCGACCACGGCGCGCGCGACGAGCTGCTGACGGCCGTCGGCCTCACCGGCCCCGACATCGCCCGCCAGGTCACCGGCCACGTCGCCCGCCTGCCCCAGCAGGACCTGTCGGCCCAGCAGGCCCAGCCGGTCCGCGGCGACTTCGTGGGCGACGACCGGCTGGGCTGACGGGGTCGGCAAGGGATAGGGGGCAGGGGGCAGGCGCCCGGGCCCGGGCGGACGGCGTTCAGCCCTGCTCCTGCTGCCCCTCCATGGCCGACATGTCCATCCAGATGATCTCCCACAGGTGGCCGTCGGGGTCGGTGAAGCTGCGCCCGTACATGAAGCCCTCGTCCTGCGGCTCCCGGGGCGACGTGCCACCCGCCGCGAGCGCCCGGTCGACCAACTCGTCCACCTCACCCCGGCTGTCGGCCGACAGCGCGATGATCGCCTCCACGCTGGACGAGGCGTCGACGATCTCCCTGGTGGTGAAGGTCTTGAAGAACGGCTCGACCAGCAGCATCGCGTAGATGTGCTCGCTGATCACGAGGCACGCGGCGTTCTCGTCGCTGAACTGCTCGTCGAACGAGTAGCCGATCTCCTTGAAGAACGCCTTCGAGCGGTTCAGGTCCTTGACCGGCAGGTTGACAAAGATCTTCTTCGACATGGGCACTGCTCTCCCCTCGGGCCCGGCCCCCCAGCGGGGCCGGTCGAAAGGTTAGACCGGGGGGTCCCGCGGAACTCATCGCCCCTGGCGCAGCACACTTTTGGGCCCGGCAACCTCCGCCCCCAGCGCCACCACCCGCGCCCGCAGACCCCGGTCCGCCGTCACCACCACGCACCGCCGCCCAGCGCCCTCCGCGCCGACCAGCTCCACGATCCGGTCGTCCCCGCTGCCCGGGGCGGAGACCACCCGCACGCCGGGCACCGAGGCCACGCCGCGCGCCGCGCCCTCGACCACCAGTACCAGCTCCGCCGGCTCCGGATACGCCACCAGCCGGTCGCGCAGCCGCTCCGCCGCGCCGCGCCGGTCCCGCCACCAGCCGTCGGGCACCGAGCCGACGACGTTCGCCCCGTCCACCACGACGAGCGGCGGCCGGCCCCCCTCGGGACCGGCCGCCGCGCCCAGTTCCTCGCTCACCTCGGAACGCCGGCCTCGCCGACGGGCAGGAAGCGGCGTCCGACGACGCGCTCCGAGACGCCCTCTCGGTCGAGGTAGGGGGCGACGCCGCCCAGGTGGAAGGGCCAGCCGGCGCCCGTGATCAGGCACAGGTCGATGTCCTGCACCTCGGCCACCACGCCCTCGTCCAGCATCAGCCCGATCTCCTCGGCGATCGCCTCCAGCGCCCGCGTCCGCACCTGCTCCTCGGTCAGCGCGGCGTTCCCCGTCTCGAAGAGCGCCGCCACCTCCGGGTCCAGCTCGGTCGTGCCCTGCGCGTACAGGCTCTTCTTGCCCGCCTCGACGACCCGGCCCAGGTTGGCCGAGACGGCGAAGCGGTCGGGAAACGCCCCGTGCAGGGTGCCCGCCACGTGGTGCGCCACGGCCGGCCCCACCAGCTCCAGCAGCGTGATCGGCGACATCGGCAGCCCCAGGGGGGCCAGCGCCCCGTCGGCCGTCGCGACCGGCGTTCCCTCGTCGATGGCGCGCAGCACCTCGCCCATGAAGCGGGTCAGGATGCGGTTGACGACGAACGCGGGCGAGTCCTTCACCAGCACCGCCGTCTTCTTCAGCTTCTTCGCCACCGCGAACGCCGTGGCCAGCGTGGCGTCGTCGGTGCGCTCGGCCCGCGCGATCTCCAGTAGCGGCAGCACCGCCACGGGGTTGAAGAAGTGGAAGCCGACGACCCGCTCGGGGTGCTTCAGGCCCGAGGCCATCTCGCCGACCGACAGCGAGGAGGTGTTGGTGGCCAGCACCGCGTGTTCCGGCGCCACCGCCTCCACCTCCGCGAACACCTGCTGCTTGACCGTCATCTCCTCGAAGACCGCCTCGATGACGAAGTCGGCGTCGGAGAAGGCGGCGGTGGTGTCCAGCGTGCCGGTGACGGCCGCCTTGAGCCGGTTGGCCTTGTCCTGGCCGATGCGGCCCTTCAGCAGCAGCATGTCGATCTGCTCGTGGACATAGCCCACGCCCTTGTCGACCCGCTCCTGGTCGATGTCGGTGAGCACCACAGGCACCTCCAGGCGGCGGGCGAACAGCAGCGCGAGCTGAGAGGCCATCAGGCCCGCGCCCACCACGCCTACCTTGGTGACCGGGCGGGCCAGCGACTGGTCGGGCGCCCCGGCGGGCCGCTTGGCGCGCCGCTGCACCAGGTTGAAGGCGTACAGCGCGCTGCGCTGCTCCTCGCCCATGATCAGGTCGGCCAGCGCCCGCTCCTCGGCGGCCAGGCCCTCGCGCAGGTCGCCGTCGCGCACCCGCGCGATGATGTCCAGCGCCCGGTACGCCGCGGGCGCGGCGCCGTGCACCTTCTCGTCGGCGATCTGGCGGCCCCGGGCCACGGCACGGTCCCACGCCTCGCCGCGGTCCGGCTCCTGCCGCACCACCTCGACCTCGCCGCGCAGCACGGCCGAGGTCCACACCAGCGACTGCTGGAGGAAGTCGGCGCCGTCGAAGAGGGCGTCGGCGATGCCCAGCTCGTAGACCTGGGGGCCCCTGAGCATGCGGTTCTGGCTCAGGGCGTTCTCGACGATGACGGTGACCGCCCGGTCGGCGCCGATGAGGTTCGGCAGCAGGGTGCAGCCGCCCCAGCCGGGCACCAGGCCGATGAGGGTCTCCGGCAGCGCGAACGCCGTGACCGCGCGCGAGACCGTGCGGTAGGTGCAGTGCAGCCCGACCTCCACGCCGCCGCCCATGGCCGCGCCGTTGTAGTACGCGAAGCTCGGCACCGGCAGCGCGGCGAGGCGGCGGAAGACGCCCTGCCCGCTGCGGGCGATCGTCCCCGCCTCCTCGTGCTCCTTGAGCTGCGCCACGCCCTTGAGGTCGGCGCCCACGGCGAAGATGAACGGCTTGCCGGTCAGGCCGACGCCGGTGATCTCGCCCGCCTCGGCCTCCGCCGCCACCTGGTCGATCGCGGCGTTGAGGTGGGCCAGGGACCGCGGCCCGAAGGTGGTGGGCTTGGTGTGGTCGAAGCCGTTGTCCAGCGTGATCAGCGCGAAGCGCCCGCCGCCCTGCGGCAGGTCCAGGTGCCGCACGTGCGCCTGGGTGACCACCTCTCCGGGAAACCGCTCCGCCGCCTTCTCCAGCAGCTCGGCGATGGTCGCCGACTCGCTCGCGCTCACTTGCTGCGCCTCCTGTTCGCTTCTCCGCCCACGCGGCGGCGTGCGGTCATCGTCGTCGTCTGCGGCCCGGCAGCCGCGTGCGCGTCGCTCACGGACGGCCCTCCCAGTGCGGGTTCTCCCAGATGACCGTGCCGCCCATGCCCATACCCACGCACATGGTGGTCAGGCCGTAGCGGACGTGCGGCTGGGCCTCGAACTGGCGGGCCAGCTGCGTCATCAGCCGCACGCCCGAGGAGGCCAGCGGATGCCCGTAGGCGATGGCGCCGCCGTACTGGTTGACCCGGGGGTCGTCGTCGGCGATGCCGTAGTGGTCCAGCAGCGCCAGGACCTGGACGGCGAAGGCCTCGTTGACCTCCAGCAGCCCGATGTCGCCGATCGTCAGGCCCGCCCTGGCCAGCGCCTTCTCCGTCGACGGGATCGGCCCGATGCCCATGACCTCCGGCTCCACGCCCGCGAAGGCGTAGGAGACCAGCCGCATCTTCACCGGCAGGCCCAGCTCGGCCGCCACGTCCTCGGCGGCGATGAGGGAGGCGGTGGCGCCGTCGTTGAGGCCCGCCGCGTTGCCGGCGGTGACCCGGCCGTGAGGGCGGAAGGGCGTCTTCAGCCCCGCGAGGGCCTCCCGCGTGGTGCCCGGCCGCATCGGCTCGTCGGCCGTGGCCAGGCCCCAGCCCGTCTCGCCGCCTGAGCCCGCGGCGGAGCCGCTGTCGGCTGCAGCGGTGCGGCGCACGGCGACCGGCACCAGGTCCGGCTGGATCCGGGCGTCGGCGTACGCCTTGGCCGCCTTCTCCTGGCTGCGCACGGCGTACTCGTCGGCGCGCTCCCTGGTGATCTTCGGGAAGCGGTCGTGCAGGTTCTCCGCCGTCATGCCCATGAGCAGGGCGGACTCGTCGACCAGCTTCTCGGCGACGAAGCGGGGGTTGGGGTCGACCGCCTCGCCCATGGGGTGGCGGCCCATGTGCTCGACGCCGCCGGCGATCGCGAGATCCGCCGCGCCGAAGGCGATCGCGCCCGAGACGGTGGTCACCGCCGTCATGGCGCCCGCGCACATGCGGTCGATGGCGTAGCCGGGAACGCTCTTCGGAAGCCCGGCGAGGACGGCGGCGGTGCGGCCGATGGTCAGGCCCTGGTCGCCGATCTGGGTGGTCGCGGCGACGGCAACGTCGTCGACGCGCTCGGGCGGCAGCTGGGGGTTGCGCCGGAGCAGCTCGCGGATGCAGGCGATGACCAGGTCGTCGGCCCGGGTCTCGTGATACAGCCCCTTCGGGCCCGCCTTGCCGAATGGGGTGCGGACGCCGTCGACGAAGACGACGTCCCTGACGGTACGAGGCACGATGGCTCTCCTCCACGGTGGTTCCCGGTGTCCACCACCCATGCTACTCGCGGGTAACAGCGTGGCAAGGCCCGTCACCAGGGATTCCCCCCGGGGCCGGGCGCGTTCCGGCGCGGCCGCGTGCCCGGGCCGCGCCCCCCGGCTCAGGCCGTGGCACCGAGCGCCTCGGTCAGCGCCTCGACGGTCTGCTCGATCTGCCACTCCCGCGCCCCCAGGCCGCGCAGCGCCTCCGAGACCGCCTGCGGCGTCCGCTCGGCCGGCGGCTCCCAGCACAGCCGCCGCACCACGTCCGGGGCCAGCAGGTTCTCCTGGGGCAGCCGCAGCTCCTCGGCGTGCGCGGTGACCGCGCCGCGGGCGGCGGCCAGCCGGGCGGCGGCGGCCGGGTCGCGGTCGGGCCAGGCCCGGGGCGGCGGCGGGCCCTCCGCGGGCAGCCCCGGCTGGGGCAGCTCCGCCTCCGGCAGCTCCCTGGCCCGGTCGATGGCCGACTGCCACTGCTGGAGCTGGCGGCGGCCCATCCGGTGGCCGAAGCCGTGCAGCCCGGCCAGGGTCTTGACGTCCGGCGGCAGCGCCTGGGCGGCGGCGATGATCGCCGCGTCGGAGAGCACCTTGCCGGGCGAGAGATCGCGGCGCCGCGCCAGCCGGTCGCGCGCCGTCCACAGCTCGCGGACGACGGCGAGCTGGCGGCGGCGGCGCACCTTGTGCAGCCCGGAGGTGCGGCGCCAGGGGTCCTTGCGCGGCGGCGGCGGGGGAGCGGCGGCGATGGCGGCGAACTCCTCCAGCGCCCACTCCAGCTTTCCCTGCCGCCTGAGCTCCTCCTCCAGCGCGTCGCGCAGGTCCACCAGCAGCTCCACGTCGAGGGCGGCGTACCGCAGCCAGGGCTCGGGCAGCGGACGGCTGGACCAGTCGACGGCCGAGTGCCCCTTCTCCAGGCTGTAGCCCAGCACCGTCTCGACCATCACGCCGAGCCCGACCCGGGCGAAGCCCGCCAGGCGGCCGGCCAGCTCCGTGTCGAACAGCCGGGTCGGCACCATGCCTATGTCCCGCAGGCACGGCAGATCCTGAGTGGCGGCGTGCAGCACCCACTCGGCCTGGGCCAGGGCCTCGCCGAGGGCGGAGAGGTCGGGGACGGCGGCCGGGTCCACCAGGGCGGTGCCCGCGCCCGCGCGGCGCAGCTGCACCAGGTAGGCGCGCTGCCCGTACCGGTAGCCGGAGGCCCGCTCGGCGTCGACGGCCACCGGGCCGGTGCCCGCCGCGAAGGCGCTGACGACGCCGGCGAGGGCTTCGGGGTCCGCGGTGACCGGGGGCACTCCCTCCCGTGGCGCCAGCAGGGGGACCGGCGCCGGACCTGATGGCTCGCGCGTGGAGACTTCAGGGGAGGCTTCGGCGGTCTGCTGAGCGTCGGTCACCTGTCAAGGGTAACTGTGTGCGCACAGTACACGACGTCTCCCCGCGCCCCGATGAGGGGGCGCGGGGCCGGTCGTCCGGGTCGGCGGACGACCTGCGCAAACGGCGTTGGGCGGCGGAACGGGCAGGTGGGCGGGCGTCCGGCGGTGAATACTGAGCGAACTCGGCGGGCGTGCGGCGGGACGCCAGCCGCCCCTCCGGCGCCACCGGCTCGCCGGGGAGGGTTCGTCCGGTCAGTGGATGATGCCGGTCCGCAGCGCCACCGCCACCATCCCGGCGCGGTCGCCCGTGCCGAGCTTGCGCGCGATGCGGGCGAGGTGGCTCTTGACGGTCAGCGCCGACAGCCCCATGGAGACGCCGATCGCCTTGTTCGACTGGCCCTCCGCCACCAGCCGCAGCACCTCGACCTCGCGCCCGGACAGCTCCCGGTAGCCGCCCTGGTGACGGGGCGCGCCCGGCGGGCGGCGGTGCATCCGGGCGGCGGCCGCGCCGATGTGCGCGGCGCCGTGCCGGACCGGAGGGCCGAGGTTGTTCCGGGTGCCGGTGACGACGTAGCACTTCACGCCGCCGGCCAGGGCGTTGCGCACCGCGCCGATGTCGTCGGCGGCCGACAGCGCCAGCCCGTTGGGCCAGCCCGCCGCGCGGGTCTCGGACAGCAGGGTCAGCCCCGAACCGTCGGGGAGATGAACGTCGGCGACGCAGATGTCGCGCGGATTGGCGACTCGGGGACGGGCCTCCGCGATGGACGACGCCTCGATCACATCCCGCACGCCGAGGGCCCACAGATGGCGGGTCACGGTGGAACGGACGCGAGGGTCGGCCACGACGACCATGGCGGTCGGCTTGTTGGGGCGGTAGGCGACCAGGCTTGTTGGGTGCTCAAGAAGAACAGACACCGGGCCTCCTGGAGACGGGGGGTGGGGAGGATCCACGTGAACCGACTTATGCCGATAAGTCAGGGTGATCCGGATGGAAGGGTCACTGAATCCTTCGGCAGGAGAGCCCGGCGCCTTTAGAGAATGATCACGAACCGGTGATTCGTCATCCCGGCGTCATCCCCGCTCGTCATCACGGCGGACGCCGGGGCCCGGCCCTCCGCTCACGTCCAGCGCGGCCCGCGCCGCCGCGGCAGCGCGGTCACCGCTCCGCTCCCGCCCTCCGGCGGCAGCCCCGCGCACTGCGCCAGCAGCCCGCACCACGCCAGCAGATGCCCGCCGACCGCCGCCATGTCCGCCGGGGTCCACGAAGCCCGCAGCTCCAGCTCGGCGCGCGGCGGCCGCCCGGCGAGGCCGCCGAAGAACGCCGAACCCGCCCGCGTCACCGTGCCGCTCGGCTCCCACCGCTCAAGGCCCCGCCCGTCCAGCGCCTCCGTCAGCCACGACCAGGCCACCTCCGGCAGCAGCGGGTCCGTGCCCAGCTCCGGCTCCAGGTCGGCCCTGGCCAGCGTCACCACCCGGAACGCGCCCCGCCAGGCCTCCTCGCCCGCCGGGTCGTGCAGCAGCACGAAGCGGCCGTCGGCCAGCTCCTCGCCGTCCACCCCCACCGTCGCCGACAGCGCGTGGGCGTAGGGCGCCATCCGCCGGGGCGCGGGCAGCGGCGCCAGCCGCACCTCGGGCCGGGGCCCGGCAGCCTCCAGCGCCGCCACCGCCTGCCGGAAGGTCGGCGGCGCCCCCGCCAGGGGGTCGTGCATATCTCCGGACTCCTCCGCCGTGTGAGTGCGAGACGCTGCCATGGCGGGTAACCCTAGGCTCCCACGGCCCCGCACGGTGGTAGCCACACCCGGCAGCGCGCTCGGGACGTCCGGCCGGACAGAGGGCCGGACATGAAAGCCGGACATGAAAGACTGCCGCACGTGACTGCGAATCGCCCGGCGAACGCCGCCGTGACCGACTCTCCGTTCCTGCGGGCCTGCCGCCGCGAGCCGGTGCCGCACACGCCGGTCTGGTTCATGCGCCAGGCCGGGCGCTCCCTGCCCGAGTACCGCAAGGCGCGCGAGGGCATAGCGATGCTGGACTCCTGCATGCGGCCCGAGCTGGTCACCGAGATCACCCTCCAGCCGGTGCGCCGCCACGCGGTCGACGCCGCCGTCCTCTTCAGCGACATCGTCATCCCGCTCAAGGCCATCGGCGTCGACCTCGACATCCGGCCCGGCGTCGGCCCGGTCGTCGCCCGGCCCTTCCGCAGCCGCCAGGACCTGGCGCGTCTGCGTCCGCTGGAGCCGGACGACGTCAAGTACGTGACCGAGGCCATCGGGATGCTCACCGCCGAGCTCGGCGCCACGCCCCTGATCGGCTTCGCCGGCGCCCCCTTCACGCTCGCCAGCTACCTCGTGGAGGGCGGCCCCTCCCGCCACCACGAGCACACCAAGGCCCTGATGTACGGCGACCCCGGGCTGTGGTCGGAGCTGCTCGACCGGCTCGCCGCCATCACCGCCGCCTTCCTCAGGGTGCAGATCGAGGCCGGGGCCTCGGCCGTTCAGCTCTTCGACTCCTGGGTGGGCGCCCTCGCCCCGGCCGACTACCGCAGGGCCGTCCTCCCGGCCTCGGCCAAGGTCTTCTCCGCCGTCGCGGGCTACGGCGTACCCCGCATCCACTTCGGCGTCGGCACCGGCGAGCTGCTCGGCTCCATGGGCGAGGCCGGGGCCGACGTCGTCGGCGTGGACTGGCGGGTGCCGCTGGACGAGGCGGCCCGCCGCGTCGGCCACGAGCTGGCGCTGCAGGGCAACCTCGACCCCGCCGTCCTCTTCGCGCCGCCCGAGGCCGTCGCCGCCCAGGCCCAGCGGGTGCTGGACGCCGCCGCCGGCCTGGAGGGGCACGTCTTCAACCTCGGGCACGGCGTTCTCCCGGAGACCGACCCGGACGCCCTCACCCGGCTCGTGGCGTACGTCCACGAGCACACCGCCCGCTAGCCGCGCCGGCTCGCGTCACTCGGTGCTCGGGGCAGGCTCGTCCGAGCCCGCGCGGGCCGGCCAGCGCCGGCGGCACGCCCATCCGGCCAGCGCCAGCAGCGCCAGCGCGGCGGCGAACGGCAGCACGGCGACGACGACCGCCCCGGACCAGGCGAGGGTCGTCACGAACGCCCCCCACCCGCCGGACAGCGCCGCGCCGATCGAGGGCGCCGAGGAGTCGTCGTCCTCCTCGCCGCCGCGCGGCTCCGCGTCCGGCTCGCGCAGTTGCAGGGTGACCGTGGCCATGGCCGTCTGGCCGCGCAGCGACTCCTGCTGCGACTGGAGCGCCTCCAGGTCCGACTGCCGGGTGCTGAGCTCGCCCTCCAGGATGACGATGTCGTCGATCGAGACCGCGTCCTCCATCAGCGATCTGACGCGGTCGACGCTCTCCTGCTGGGTGGCGATGCGGCTCTCCACGTCCACCACCTGGTCGGTGACGTCCTCCGTCGTCACCTCCCGCCCGGACAGCTCGCCGAGGTCCGACAGCTCCGACAGCAGTTCCTCGTACCGGTCCTGCGGCACCCGCAGGGTGACGGTGGAGCGCTCGCGCCCCCGGGAGTCGCGGTCCGTGCTCTCCTCGCTGACGTAGCCACCGGACGCCTCGGCGAGCGAGACGGCCTCGGCGTACCGGCCCGCCACGTCGTCGGTGAGGACCGTCAGGCGGGCGGTGATGATCCGGTGCTCCGGGGCGAGCCGGGGGGAGTCCGCCCGGTCGGCCGCCGCCCCGGCGTCGGCGCCCTGGCCGGAGGCGTCCGCCGCCCCCTGCGCCGCTTCCTCCCGCGCGGCCTCGCCGCCCTCCACCTGCGCTGAGTCCGCGGACGCGCCGCCGCCGTCGCCGTCGCCGGAGCGACCGCAGGCGGTCAGCGCCAGCAGCAGCGCGAGCGGGAACGCCAGCAGCGCCGTCGCGCGAGCGCCGCGGCGGCGGGCGGCCGCGGCCATGACCGGCTCTTTCATGGGGACTCCTTCGGTTGCGCCCTCGTGAACGGCGATTGGACGTGTCCGGGCGGTGCCGGGTTTCTGGCGCCCGGTTCCGAAGAGGTCACGCTCGGACACCGGTCGGCGTCTGGGAGAGTGGAGCCATGCATGTGATCGTCATCGGCGGTGGGATCTCCGGCCTGGCGGCCGCCCACCGGCTGCTTACCGCCGGGGCTCGCGTCACCGTGCTGGAGGCGTCCGAGCGCTTCGGCGGCAAGCTCCGCGGCGGGCGGATCGCCGGCGTTGAGGTGGACGTGGGCGCGGAGTCGATGCTCGCCCGCCGCCCGGAGGGGATGGACCTCGCCAGGGCCGTCGGCCTCTGCGACGCCCTGCGCTCGCCCGCGCTCAGCGGGGCCTCGATCTGGACCCGGGGCGCGCTGCGGCCCATGCCCGCCGAGCACGTCATGGGCGTGCCGGGTACCGCCGCCGCCCTGGCCGGGGTGCTCTCCGACACCGGCCTGGCGCGGGTCGCCCGCGACGCCGAGCTCCCGCCGCTGGCGATCGAGGAGGACGTCGCCATCGGCGGCCTGGTCGCCGAGCGGATGGGCCCGGAGGTCGTCGAGCGGCTGGTGGAGCCGCTCCTCGGCGGCGTCTACGCCGGCGACGCCTACCAGATCTCCATGCGCGCCGCCGTCCCCCGCCTCTTCGAGGCCGCGCGCGAGCACGACTCGCTGCTGGGGGCCGTGCGCGCCGTGCTGCGGAACCCCGCCGCCGGCAAGCCGGGCGACCCCGTCTTCGCCGGCCTGGAGGGCGGCCTCGGGACCCTGCCCGGCGCGGTCGTGGCCGCCTGCCGCGCCGCCGGCGGCGAGCTGGAGACCGGCGCCGCCGTGACCGGGCTGCGGCCCACCGCGCGCGGCTGGGCCGTGGCCCTGGCCGACGGCCGCTCGCTCGCGGCCGACGGCGTGGTGCTCGCCGCCCCGGCCGCCGTCGCCGCCCGCCTGCTGGCCGCGGAGGCGCCCGCCGCCGCGGGGGAGCTGGCCGCCGTGGAGTACGCCTCGGTGGCGATCGTCACCATGGCGTTCCGCCGCGACGACCTGGCCCGGCTGCCCCGGGGCAGCGGCTTCCTCGTGCCGAGCGTGGACGGCCGCGCCATCAAGGGGGCCACCTTCACCAGCGGCAAGTGGGACTGGGTGGCCGCCGCCGTCCCCGAGCTGTTCCTGCTGCGCGCCTCGTTCGGGCGGTTCGGCAACGCCGCCCCGCTGGGCTGGGACGACGCCGACCTGGTGCGGGCGGCGCTGGCGGACCTGTCGGAGGCGACGGGGCTGGCCGCCCGGCCGGTGGACGCGCTCGTCACCCGCTGGCCCGACGGGCTGCCGCAGTATCCGGTGGGACACTGGGACCGCGTCGCGCGCGTGCGGCGTTACCTCGCCGCGCTGCCCGGGCTGCGGCTGGCGGGCGCCTCCTACGACGGCGTCGGCATCCCCGCCTGCGTCGCCAGCGGCGAGCAGGCCGCGCGCGAGCTGCTGAGGACGCTGTCGCCCGGCCCGCCCGAGGAGACCCTGGAGCTCTTCGAGCGGGCGGGGGAACGGGCGGACCGGGCCGGGGAACCGGCGGCGGAGTAGCGGGGAGACAATGGCGTCATGACGGACCGCAGCACTGAGCGCACGACGAACGCCGGGAAGCGAGCCAAGGAGCTCAACGACACCATCCGCTACACCCTCTGGTCGGTCTTCCGGCTGCGCGAGCCCCTGCCCACCGACCGCCGCCCGTTCGCCGAGGAGGCCGAGGAGCTGTTCGAGCAGCTGGCCGCCAAGGACGTCACGGTGCGCGGCACCTACGACGTCTCCGGGCTGCGGGCCGACGCCGACCTGATGATCTGGTGGCACGCGGCCACCGCCGAGGCGCTGCAGGAGGCGTACAACCTCTTCCGCCGCACCCGCCTGGGCCGCGCCCTGGAGCCGGTGTGGTCGAACATGGCGCTGCACCGCCCCGCCGAGTTCAACAAGGCGCACATCCCCGCCTTCCTGGCCGAGGAGACCCCCCGCGACTACGTGAGCGTCTACCCCTTCGTCCGCTCCTACGACTGGTACCTGCTGCCGGAGGAGGACCGGCGGCGGATGCTTGCCGACCACGGCAGGATGGCGCGCGGGTACCCGGACGTGCGGGCCAACACCGTGGCGGCGTTCTCGCTGGGCGACTACGAGTGGATCCTCGCCTTCGAGGCCGACGAGCTGCACCGCATCGTCGACGTCATGCGTCACCTGCGCGGCTCCGAGGCCCGGCGGCACGTCCGCGAGGAGGTCCCCTTCTTCACCGGCCGCCGCAAGCCGATCGCCGACCTGATCGCGGGCCTGGCGTAGGGCGGGCACGGGCGCGCCGCTCACGCCGCCAGCCGGTCGGCCTCCCGGGCCAGGGCGGTCAGGCGGGAGACGGCCCGCCGGTACTTCTTGCGGTAGCCGCCGTTCAGCATCGCCTCGCCGAACAGCTCGTCGAACGCCGCCCCCGCGGCCAGCACCGGTATCTCGCGGTCGTAGAGCCGGTCGGCCAGCACCACGAGACGCAGCGCCGTCGCCTGGTCGGGCACCGGCCGCACGCCGGTCAGGCAGACGACGCCCACGCCCTCGCACAGCGCGCCGTAGCGGCTGGGGTGGACCCGGGCCAGGTGGTCGAGCAGCGCGGGGAAGGCGTCGAGGCTGGCGCCGGGCAGGCGGTGGGCCAGGCGCGCGACCTCCGCCTCGGGGCGGGGCGGCGGGGCGGAGGGCAGGCCCCGGTGGCGGTAGTCCTCGCCGTCGACGCGCAGCGTGGTGAAGCGCGCGGCCAGGCCCTGTATCTCGCGCAGGAAGCCGGCCGCCGCGAACCGGCCCTCACCCAGCCTGCCGGGCAGCGTGTTGGAGGTGGCGGCCAGCCGCACGCCCGCGTCCGCCAGCCAGCTCCAGCCGGTGGGGGATCGAATCCCTTGACCGTGTGCCGCGGAGCGCCGCAGCCGATCTGTCAGCTGATCATGTCGCGGCGGGACACGCCGGAGGGGTGACATCGCACCAGCGGTCGAGCGCCCGTGAACCTCAGCCCGAAGGGGCTGGAATCCCTCGGCTTCAGCTGAGGGAGGATGTCAAGCACAGCAGCCGGTGCCCGGCCAGGGCGCGTGCAGCTCGCTGAAAGATGAGCGCGTCGGCACCTTCGTCAGATGGACGAAGGTGCAAACGCGTTCCGCTCGGGCGCGGCGGGGAGCGCGTGCCACAGCGCGGCGAACGCCTCCAGCGCCTTCACCGCCTGCCGCTGCGTGGGCCGGGCCGGGTCGGGGACGTAGGAGCCGAAGCGCACCTCGTCGAAGCGCGGCGGCGGCACCAGCTCCGCGACCAGCCGCCCGGCGGGCACCTCGGGATGGCGGGCGGAGAGCGCCAGGGGGTGGACGGACACGCTGTCCCAGCGCAGGCGCACGCAGGGCGCGCCGGGCGTGCCGGCGGGTGTGCCAGACTGCGCCCCATGCGACGCCTGTTCCCCGCCCCCGTCCCGGCCCACGAGGCCGAGGACCGCCCCTGGGAGCCGCTGGAGCTGGCCGACGCCTACGCCTACCCGGCCGGGGCCGACGCCGCGGGGGCCGACGCCGCCGGACGGCAGGCCGGCGCCTGGCTGCGGGCCAACATGGTCGCCTCGCTCGACGGCGCCGCCCACCTCGGCGGGCGCTCCGAGCCCCTGTCGGGCCCGGCCGACAAGCGGGTCTTCGGGGTGCTGCGGGCGCTCGCGGACGTCGTGGTCGTCGGGGCGGAGACGGTGCGGCGGGAGGGCTACCGGCCCGCCCGCCGCCGGCCGGAGTTCGCCGGGCGGCGGGAGGCGGCCGGACAGCCGCCGGCCCCGGCCATCGCCGTGGTCAGCGCGAGCCTGGAGCTCGACTTCTCCCTGCCGCTGTTCACCGAGGCGCGGGTGCCCACCATCGTGCTGACCGGCGAGGCCGCGCCCCCGGACCGCGTGGCGGCGGCACGGGGCGCAGGGGCAGAGGTGGTGGTGGCAGGGCGCGGGCCCGGCGTCGACCCCTCGCGCGTCAAGCCGGAGCTGGCCGCCCGCGGCCACACCCGGCTGCTGTGCGAAGGCGGGCCACGCCTGCTGGGTCAGCTCGCGGCGGCGGGGGTACTCGACGAACTGTGCCTGACCACGGCCCCCCGGCTCGCCCTCGGCGGGGCCGCCCGGGTGCTCGACGGCCCCGAACCGACCGACCCGCAGGAGGTGGAGCTGACCGATCTGCTCGCGGAATCCGGCTTTCTCTTCGCCCGTTACCGGCGGCTCTGAAAGGCACCGGGCGGGGACGGTTCCAGGTCGGACAATCTGCGGAATGTGACGTTCCGCTTATGCTGTTGTGGGCAGACTTAAGCAGCGCAACGCCCGCGTGCCATCGCGGGGAAGGATGGTTTCTGCCGGGTGTGCGGGGGCCCCGGCCCCACAGAAGGGCACTCGCCGTGATCACGACCGTTCTCATGATCGAAAAACCCTTGGTGCCCACCGACGTCGAGCTCGTCACCACCCTGCACGGCGAGGAGCGCCTCTCCTTCGTCGTGCTGATGCAGCCGCGCGGCGACCAGGACCGGCTGCTGCGCGCCCTGGACGACGTCGCGCTCGGCGAGTTCGGCGAGGCCGTGCGCGAGGCGGAGGAGCCCGAGGGCAAGGACGCGCGGCGGCCCGCCGAGCGGGCGCTGGACCACTCCGTCCACGCGCTGCGCGAGGCCGGCGCCGAGGCGGTCGGCCAGCTCGTCGACGACCATCCGCTGGACCGGCTCTCCTCCGTGGTCGAGGAGACCGGCGCCGACGAGGTGATCGTGCTGACCGCGCCGCACTTCGTGGAGGAGCTCTTTCACCGCGACTGGGCCTCCCGCGCCCGGCACAAGGTCGGCGTGCCGGTGCTCAGGCTGTTCGCGCACGCCGAGTGAGCCCGGACCTGAGCCCGGCCTGAGCCCGGCCTGAGCCCGGCCTGAGTCGGCGTCGGCCGGGCACCGGCGCGCGATGCGACAATCGGGGGGCGAGCGCGTCACCCGCCACACCACCGAAGTCAAGGAGCTCCGATGACCCAGGCCATCCCGGCCACGATGGAACGCCCCCACTTCATCGGCATCGGCGGCGCGGGGATGTCGGGCATCGCGAAGATCCTCGCGCTGCGCGGCGCCGAGGTGGCCGGGAGCGACGCGCGGGAGTCGGAGACCACCACGGCGCTGCGCGCGCTGGGCGTGGGCGTGCACCTCGGCCACGACGAGGCCCACCTGGCGGGGGACGCCACCTGCGTGGTGATCTCCAGCGCCATCCGCGACAGCAATCCCGAGCTGGCCGCCGCCCGGCTGCGCGGCATCCCCGTCCTCCACCGCTCCGAGGCGCTCGCCGCCCTCATGTCCGGCCGGCGGACGGTCGCCGTCGCCGGGACCCACGGCAAGACCACCACCACCTCCATGCTCGCCGTCGCGCTGCGCACCCTCGGGCTGCGCCCCTCGTACGCGATCGGCGGCGACCTGGACGCCCCCGCCTCCAACGCCGAACACGGCGAGGGCGAGATCTTCGTCGCCGAGGCCGACGAGTCCGACCGCAGCTTCCATCGGTACGCGCCCGAGGTCGCCGTCATCCTCAACGTCGAGCTCGACCACCACGCCAACTACGCCTCCATGGAGGAGGTCTACGAGTCCTTCGAGACCTTCGCACAGCGGATCCGGCCCGGCGGCACGCTCGTCATCAACGCCGATCAGGAGGGCGCCCGCAAGCTCACCGCCCGGCTGTGCGACGGCGGCCGCGAGGACCTGCGCCTGACGACGTACGGCGAGGCGGCCGACGCCGACGCCCGCGTCGTCAGCGTCACCCCCACCGGCCTCTCCAGCGAGGTCACCGTCGAGCTGGACGGCCAGCGGCTCATCGTCCCCGTCTCCGTCCCCGGCCGCCACTACGCGCACAACGCCGTGGCCGCGCTGGCGGCGGGCGTGGCCCTCGGCGTTCCGGCCGCCGGGCTCGCCGGGGCGCTGGCCAGCTACACCGGCGCCGCGCGGCGGCTCCAGCTCAAGGGCGAGGCGGCCGGCGTCCGCGTCATCGACTCCTACGCCCACCACCCGACCGAGATGGCCGCCGACCTCGCCGCCGTCCGGGAGGCCACCCCCGGCGGCCGCGTCCTGGTCCTCTTCCAGCCCCACCTCTTCAGCCGCACCCGGGAGCTCGGCGCCGAGATGGGCCACGCCCTCGCCCGCGCCGACGCCTCCGTGGTGCTCGACATCTACCCCGCCCGGGAGGACCCCCTCCCCGGCGTGACGAGCCAGATCATCCTCGACGCCGCCCGCG
Source organism: Streptomyces sp. 6N223 (assembly GCF_052246635.1). NCBI lineage: Bacteria > Bacillati > Actinomycetota > Actinomycetes > Kitasatosporales > Streptomycetaceae > Streptomyces > Streptomyces sp. 6N223. Next base: position 27,080 of record NZ_JBQQCA010000044.1, read on the forward strand.
CGCGCGGCGCCGAGGTCCGCGCCGAGCACGCCAAGGAGGCGGCGCCCGCGCTGATCGCGGGAATGGCCCGGCCCGGGGACCTCGTTCTCACCATGGGAGCCGGCGACGTCACCGATCTCGGGCCGCGCGTCCTCGACCGGCTCACGGAGCGCTCAGCGTCGTAAGCGTCGCAGAAGGAGGCAACAGCCATGGCATACAAGGTCGAGAAGTCCGACGAGGAGTGGCGCGCGCACCTGACGGACGAGGAGTACCACGTGCTGCGCGAGGCGGGCACCGAACGGCCCTTCACCGGCGAGTACACCGACACCAAGACCGTCGGCGTCTACGCCTGCCGCGCCTGCGGCGCGGAGCTCTTCCGCTCCGAGACGAAGTTCGACTCGCACTGCGGCTGGCCGTCCTTCTACGACCCGGCCGACACCGACGCCGTCGAGACCCGCCCCGACCACTCCCTGCCCGGCCGCCCCCGCACCGAGGTCCGCTGCGCCGCCTGCGGCTCCCACCTCGGCCACGTCTTCGAGGGCGAGGGGTACGGCACCCCCACCGACCTCAGGTACTGCATCAACTCCATCGCCATCCGGCTGGAGGAGAGCTGAGCCCTCCGGCCGCGCCCCGCGCCCTGGTGATCCAGAACACGCGCGGCGGCGGGCCCGGCCGCCTCGGTGCCTGGCTGGAGGAGGCCGGGGTCGCGCCGGAGGTGGTCCACGCCTACGACGGTGGCCAGGTCCCCGCCGAGCCGGGGCCCGGCCACGCCGCCGTCGTCGTGCTCGGCGGCGGCTTCATGCCCGACGACGACGCCCGCGCGCCCTGGCTGCGGCCCACCCGCTCCCTCGTCGCCGCCGCCGTGGCGCGCCGGACGCCGGTCTTCGGGATCTGCCTCGGCGGCCAGCTCCTCGCCCACGTGACCGGCGGCGCCGTGGCCGCGGACAGCGGGCCGCCCGAGATCGGCAGCACCCCGATCACCCTGCGCCCCGAGGCCGCCGGCGACCCGCTCTTCGGCGGCCTGCCGCCCCGCGTGCCCGCCATCGAACGCCACGTGGACGCCATCACCGCGCTGCCGCCCGGCGCGGTGTGGCTCGCGGAGACCGCGGCCTGCCCCCACCAGGCGTTCCGGCTCGGCCCGGCCGCGTGGGGCGTGCAGTTCCACCCCGAGGCGGCGGCCGGGCAGCTGCGCGGCTGGGACCCGGCCGGGCTCCGGGAGCGCGGCCTTGACCCGGAGCGGCTGTACCGCGAGGCCGAGGCCGACGACGCGGCCTCCGCCGCCGCGTGGCGAACCGTCGCCCGCCGCTTCGCCGCCGTCGTCCGGGAGGCATGACAGGGCGCCGCCCGCGCCGCCCGTCACTCCGCCCGCAGCAGCACCATCGCCGAGCGCGGCGGCATCCGCAGCCGCCCCGGCCGCCCCGGCGGCGGGCAGCGGTGGGTGGTGGCCAGCCGGGTGAGGCTGCCCGGGCCCACGCGGACGGTGGCGGGGGAGTCGGCGAGGTTCAGCGCGAGGGTGAGCGGGCCGACGTCGGCCAGCAGCCAGCGGCCGTCCTCGTCGAAGCGGACGGAGACGTCGGCGAGGGCGAGATCGTGCGGCAGGTGGGCGTTGCGGATGCCGATCAGGCTGCGGTGCCACGCCCACAGCCACACCAGCTCGGGCCGCTCAGGCCAGTCGAGGCACGAGCGCTCCCGGGTGGCGGGGTCCTGCGGGTCGGGGATCTCCCCCGCCGCCCAGCCGTGGGCGGCGAACTCGCGGCGCCGCCCGTCCCGCACCGCCGCCGCCAGCTCCGGATCCTGATGGTCCGTGAAGAACTGCCAGGGCGTGGTGGCGCCCCACTCCTCACCCATGAAGAGCATCGGCGTGAACGGCCCGCACAGCACCGGCACCGCCGCCAGCGCCGCCCGCTCCGGCCCGGCCAGCGCGGCCAGCCGCTCGCCGAGCGCCCGGTTGCCGACCTGGTCGTGGGTCTGGGCGTAGCCGACGAGGCGGCGGGCGGGCGTCGCGGCGCGGTCGAACGGCCGGCCGTGCGGGCGGCCCCGGAACGCCGAGTGGGTGCCGTCGTGGAAGAAACCGCCGGTCAGCGTCTTGGCCAGCGCCGCCATCGGGGCGCGCGCGAAGTCGGCGTAGTAGCCCTGCGACTCGCCGGTGAGGGCGGCGTGCAGCGCGTGGTGGAAGTCGTCGTTCCACTGGGCGTGCAGCCCGCGCCCGCCGGCCCCGCGCGGCTCGGTCGTCGCCGGGTCGTTCTGGTCCGACTCCGCCACGAGGAACAGCGGGCGGCCGAGCTGCGCGGCGTGCCCGTCCACGGCGGCCGACAGCTCGGCGAGGAAGTGCCGGGGCGAGTCGTCCAGCAGCGTGTGCACCGCGTCGAGACGCAGCCCGTCCAGCCGGAAGTCCCGCAGGAAGGCGAGGGCGCTGCCGATGAGGTACGCCCTCACCTCCGGCGAGCCCGGGCCGTCGAGGTTGACGGCCCAGCCCCACGGCGTCTCGTGGCGGTCCGTGAAGTACGGGCCGAACTCCGGGAGGTGGTTGCCGGAGGGGCCCAGGTGGTTGTGGACCACGTCCAGCACCACGCCGAGCCCGTGGCCGTGGGCGGCGTCCACGAAGCGCTGCAGCCCCTCGGGCCCGCCGTACGGCTCGTGCACCGCCCACGGCGCCACGCCGTCGTACCCCCAGCCGTGCCGCCCGGGGAAGGGACACACCGGCATGAGCTGCACGTGGGTCACGCCCAGCCGGGCCAGGTGCGGCAGCCGCCCGGCCGCCGCCGCGAAGGTGCCCTCCCGGGTGAAGGTGCCCACGTGCAGCTCGTAGAGCACCGCGCCCGGCAGCCCGCGCCCGGCCCACCGGTGGCGCCAGGCGTACGCCGCCGGGTCGAAGACCGCGGCCGGCCCCTCCGGCCCGTCGGGCAGGCGGCGGGCGCGCGGGTCGGGCAGCACGGGGCCGTCGTCCAGCGCGAAGCCGTACCGCGCGCCGGGCCCGGCCGCGGCCTCGGCCCGCCACCAGCCCTCCCGGCCGTCCGCCGGCCGCATCGCCAGCGGACGGCCGGAGAGGTGGAGCGTGACGCGCCCGGCCCGGGGCGCCCACACCTCGAAGATCCTCGAGCGCATGGGCACCATCCTCACCGGGCGCCGGTCAGGCGGCCGGCGGTGACATGCAGAAGCGGTGCTGGACCACCGGGTAGCCGGCGCGGGCGAACCCCGCCGCCATCGGGGCGTTGCCCACGTCGGTGGCGGCCACCACCTTCTCGGCGCCCTCGGCCGCGAGCGTGTGGGTGCACTCCGCCAGCAGGTCGTAGCCGTAGCCGTGGCCGCGCTGCTCGGGCACGACGCCGATGAAGCCGACGATCGGGGTGCTCTGGTTGAACGCCGGGACCTGGATGCCGGCCAGCTCGCCGCCGGGGGTGTACGCCAGCCGCCACCACTCTCGCGGCGAGGGGCACCAGCGGAAGAAGTCCAGCTCCTCCTGGGCGGCCAACTCCACGCCGCCCTTCGCGATGGCGCGCTGGGCGTGGGCGTCCAGCGTCGTGCTGTGCACCCGGCGCAGCACGTCCAGGATCACCTCGTCGTCCGGCTCGGGCCGGAACTCCAGGCGCCCGGGCCGCTCCGGCAGCCCGTGGCCCGGCGTCCAGACGTAGCGGTAGCGCTCGACCAGCGGCCGGTAGCCCGCCTCGGCCGCCGCGTCGATGCGGGCCCGGGCCCCCGCCGCCGCGTCCGGGTCCTCACGCCAGCCGGGCGGCAGCACCAGCTCGTACTCCGCGCGCAGCTCGGGCGGCACGCGGCGCAGCAGCTCGACCGCGGCGGCCCGGTCGGTGAAGTCGAACCAGTCGAGCACCAGAGGCCTGTCGTCCGTCTGCCCCGCCCAGAACGCGGCGCGGGCCACCACCCCGCCGTCGCGCAGCGCGACCCAGGTCCACTCGGGCCGGTACTCGCCGCCGGCGGCGATGGTCGCGTACGTGTTGTGCGGCGGGTCGAGCAGCGCCCGGCCGACGAGCGCGGGCCGGGGGTCGGGGTCGGGCAGGGAGTGAAAGAGTGCGTGTGCCTCGCCCTCGGCGAGCGCACGGATGACCAGATCGGTCACGGTGTTGGGGTCCTTCCGGAAGGCGTCACGCGCTTCCGGTCAGCCCGGTGAACGCCCGGAGGAGGGGCGACGGAAGCGCGGCGTGGTGTTGGGTGACATGGCTGCGCCTCCTTCCTCGACTCGGCGGGCGTGCGCACAGGGTAGCTCAATCCCCGGGCACCTGGACAGAGATGGTCGTGGTCGCGGACAATTTCCGCATGACCTCGGTCGAGTACGGCTCCCACGCACCGCGCGTATCGGACGCGGAGCGGGAGCGCGCGCTCGCGGTGCTCCGGCAGGGCCTGGTGGACGGCCGGGTCTCGCAGGACACCTTCGTCCGCCGCATGGAGCTGATCCTGGCGGCGGTGCGGCTCCCGGAGCTGAACGACGCGATCCGCGACCTGCCCTACCAGGAGCCGGCCCCGCAGCGCACCGGCGGCTGGTTCCTGGCGACCGTCACCCGCCTGTCGGCGTTCAACGAACGCATGCGCCGCGCCTGGCAGTCGGAGCGCCTGCCGCAGCTCCTGCTGCCCGCCCCCGGCCCGCTGCCGCTCTCCATCGGCCGCGCCTCCGGATCCGGCCTGCGCCTCAACCACGCCAGCGTCTCCCGGCAGCACGCGACCCTGCGCGGCACCGGCACCGGCTGGACGCTGCGCGACCTCGGCTCCTCCAACGGCACGTGGGTGAACGGCCTCCGCGTCACCGACAGCGTCCGGGTGCGCCCGGGGGACCACGTCAGCTTCGGCGCGATGGCGTTCCGCCTGGCGGCGCCGAGCCAGGAGCTCTACCGCTAGCGCTAGCCACGGGCCTTGCGAGGTGGGGGCGCGGAAGCGGGAAGGACCACGGAAGCCGGCCTGCCGCCCAAGCGGGGGCTGGGAGGTGGGGCGGCAGGCCGGAGTTTCCGGGGTGGGGCGCTGCCGGGCTAGCGGAGCCAGCCCGGCAGCGCCGTGCGGACGGCGTCGAAGACTGCGGTCGACGCCGTCGGGGCCGCCGGGCCCGCGTGGGCGGCGTGCTCGGCGGCGGTGGCGTGGTCGGCGGAGGTGGCGTGGTCGGTGGCGTGGTCGACGGCGGGCGTGTTCTCCTCGACGGCCGCCGCCGCGTCGGCCAACTCGTCGGCGGTCAGCGTGCCCTGGCCCGGGACGGTGACCTCGCCGTCGCCGCCGTCGAAGACGACGTCGGAGCAGCTGTAGAACGTCTCCTCGCTGTCGGAGCGCTCCCACACCATGTAGATGATGTGGCGGCCGCTCACGTCGGACGGCATGGTGGCGTCCCAGTAGTAGTGGCCCTCGTCGGTGCCCGGGCCGCCCTCGGCCGGCGGGTCGGTCGCCTCGTCGAAGGGCACGTCCTCCAGGTTGTCCCACGTCAGCGGCTGCGTCGGGTCGTAGCTGTCGTTGGTGATGTACATCCGGATGGAGCCGGGGTGGTGGGCCCAGTTGTTGTACTGGACCTCGTACGTCTCGCCCGCCGTGAGGTGGGTGACGGGCCAGTCCTCGCGCGGCAGGTCGAAGCCGGAGAAGTCGTAGACGGTGGCGCCGCCGCTGCACAGCTCGCCGTCGGGGACGAAACCCTCGGTGCGCCCGCCGCCGTCGGAGCGCAGCACGGCGAACCAGTTGTAGAAGCCGTTCGCGCCGCTGGTCTCCATCGCAGCCTTGCAGGCGGGGTTGGTGGGGTTCAGGGCCCCGGTCTCATCCAGGCTGTGGGCGTAGCACAGGTAGGTGCGGCTGCCAGGGACGAGCGGGGCACCGTGCGCCGACGCGCTGCCGGCCGTGAACATCACGCCGGCCATCGCGGGAAGGGTGGCCAGGGCCGTCAACAGCCCCAGCCGCTTCGCTCGCGCACGGAGCCTTGCTCGGTCACTCATCGCGTTGCGTCCCTTTCGCCGTGATGAGGGTGGGGGGAACCAGGGGTAGCTCGGTGGAAGCGCAATGGGAGCGCTCCCACTCCCCGGACCGTAGCGCCCGGGCAACTCTCCTGTAAAGACTTGTGACAACCCCAGCCTGTGAGGAGGCGTCAGTTCGCCTCGTCGAGGACGAGCAGCGCCACGGGGTTCTCGGCGAACAGTTCGGACAGCCTGGCCTTGCCCGTCACCGCCCGCCCGGTGAGCAGGTCGCGCCAGCGGCCGGCCGGCAGCGGGAGGTGCGTGCCGTCCCAGCCGCCGCCCGCGGCAAGCCGCCGCGACAGCCGGGTGACCGCCGTGATCACCCGCTCCGCGCGCCCGAACGCCAGGCAGTGCGCCGCCGCCGGCCCCTCGGCGTACACCGGCTGGTACCCGGCGTCCGCCCCGAACCATCCCGGATGGTCCCGGCGCAGCCGCAGCGCCGCCGCCGTGACCCGCAGCTTCTCGTCGCTCAGGTCCCAGCTCACCACCGGCTCGCCCGCCCCGGCGGCCGCGTCCATCGCGGCCAGCCGCTGGACCGGGAGCTGCGGCAGCCTGCGGTTGTCGGGGTCCACCAGCGCCAGGTACTGCCGCTCGCTGCCCCGGTACACGTCCGGCACGCCGGGCATCGTCAGGTGCAGCAGCGCGGCGCCGAGGGTGTTCGCCCGCACCTGCGGGTCCAGCGCGCGGGCGAACACCGCCAGCGTGTACAGCGAAGGCCCGCACGGCCCGGCCAGCACGAAGCGCTCGACGGCCGCCTCGTACGCCGCGTCCCGCTCGGTCCAGCTCGTGTGCAGCCCGGCCTCCCGCACCGACTTCAGCATCGCCGCCAGCAGCCGCTCCTGGTCCGGGAAGCCCACGGCGAACGCCGTCTGCCACGCCGTCCACGCCAGGTGCGGGTCCGGCGCGCGCACGCCCGCCCGCGCCGTCTCCTCCGTCAGCCGCGCCACCAGCTCGCCCCAGCCGCGCGGGTCCTCGCTCAGCGCCGCGAGCGCCGCCCGCACGTCCCCGCTGCGCTTGGTGTCGTGCGTCGTCAGCACCGTCCCGGTCAGCGGCCAGTCGCGCTGGATCCGGGCGCAGTAGGCGTGGAACGCCTCGGGCGCCAGCACGGGCGCGCCCGGGTCGCCGCCCACCTCGGCGGCCGACAGCAGCGGCGTGTAGCGGTAGCAGGCGGTGTCCTCGACCGCCTTGGCCCGCAGCGCGGCGGACACCTGCGCGAAGCGCACCCGGACCTCCGTCAGCCCCGGGCCCTCGCCGTACTGCCCCAGGACCAGCCCGCGCACCGTCTCGACCGCCTCGGCCTCGCCGGGCACGCCGAACGCCGCGCGCGCCCCCTCGGCGGCGGTGGCCAGCATCGCCTGGTCGACGGCCGAGGCCGGGCCGCCCTCGGGAACGTAGGGCCGGTAGACCGGCAGCCGCACCAGCAGCTCGACCAGGGCGTTGCGCAGCGCCCAGGGCGCGTGGTCGCGCAGCCGCAGCTCGGCGTCGTCGCGGCAGACCCGCTCGGCGGCGCGGACCAGGCGTTCGCACTCCGCGGCCAGCTCGTGGTCGATCACCCGGTACGCGGCGCGGCGCACGGTCGCCGCCCAATCGCCGCCGTGGTCGGGGGGCGCGCCGGTGAACGCCCGGTAGGCCTCGGTGAGTTCGTCGCAGCCCTCGGGGTCGGCGAGGACGCCGTCGACGTGGCGCATCGCGTCGTAGCCGGTGGTGCCCGCGACGGGCCAGTCGGCGGGGAGCTGCTCGCCGGGGCCGAGGATCTTCTCCGCCACGATCCAGGCGCCGCCGTCCGCCCCACCGCCCGCGCCGCCGCGTTGCTCCTCGACGCGCTCGCGCAGCCGCCGCAGGTAGCCGCGCGGGTCGGCCAGGCCGTCGGGGTGGTCCACGCGCAGGCCGTCGATGACGCCCTCGCCGACCAGCCGCAGCACGGTGGCGTGCGTGGCCTCGAACACGGCCGGGTCCTCCACCCGCAGGCCGATCAGCTCGGAGATGGCGAAGAAGCGCCGGTAGTTCAGCTCGGTGCGGGCCAGCCGCCACCAGGCCAGCCGGTAGTGCTGGGCCTCGACCAGCTCCGGCATCGGCAGGTGCTCGGTGCCCTCGCGCAGCGGGAGGCGGTGCTCGCCGTAGCGCAGGGCGCCGTCGGCCACCGCGAGGGCGCTCAGCTCCTGGCCGAGCGGCGCGCCCAGCACCGGCAGCAGCAGCCGCCCGCCGCCCGCCTCCCAGTCGATGTCGAACCAGCGGGCGTACGCCGAGCCGGGGCCGTCCCGCAGCACGTGCCACAGCGGCCGGTTCAGCTCGGTCCTGGCGGGCAGCGCCATGTGGTTGGGCACGATGTCGGCCACCAGGCCGAGGCCGTGGGCGCGGGCGGTCCCGGCGAGGCGGCGCAGGCCCTCCTCCCCGCCCAGCTCCTCCCGCACCCGGTCGTGGTCGGTGACGTCGTACCCGTGCGCGGAGCCGGGCACGGCCTCGAGCACCGGCGAGAGGTGAAGGTGCGTCACGCCCAGCGAGGCGGCGTAGGGCACGATCTCCTCGGCCGCGGCGAACGGGAAGTCGGGCTGCAGCTGCACCCGGTAGGTGGCGGTGGGCGCGAGGCCCGGTCGGGGCGTCATGCGCGTCATGCACACCCTCTGCCCGGACGGCCCGGCGGGCAAGCGCGGCGGGCGGGCTCCTGCCTGCCGGAGTTGATCTTGCCGTGAGCTGCGCGGCGCGGCCGTACCGCAGTAGGCTTCCTTGATCCATGACAGGGGTGGAAACCGGGGTGGAAGGCGGTGCGGGCGGTGAGCGCTTCGGGGCTTGAACTGCCCCCGGGAAACGGGGGTGAGACCGCCGAGGCCACGACCGGGGCGGTGCCCGTGCCGCGCCCGGTGGAGATCGGCGCGGACCTGGAGTGGAGCGCCGAGGACTGGGCCGAGGTGCGCACCCGCGTGGAGCGGGCGGGCCGGGCGTACGTGTGGCTGAACCTGGTCGAGCAGCGGCTGCGCTCGGTGGTGGGCGCGGTGCTGCGGCCGGTGTACGAGCCGGTGCACGGCCCGGAGTGGGAGACGGCGGCGGCCGGTCCCACCGGCCAGGAGTGGGTGCAGCGGGCCGCGGCGCTGCGCGAGGTGAGCCGCCGCAAGGGGCATGTGCTCGATCCGGCCGACGACACGGTGCTCGCCTTTCTGACGCTTCCGCAGCTTCGTGAACTCATGGTGCAGCACTGGCCGTGCTTCGCGCCGTATTTCGACAATCGCCGCGAGCTGGAGCTGACGCTGGACGAGCTGGAGGTGGCGCGCAGCGCGGTCAGCCGCAACCGGGGCCTGAGCCGCGCGGTGCTGGAGCAGGCCGAGCGCGCCTGCGCCCGGCTGCTGCGGCTGCTGGACTCCGGCGCCCCACCGTCGGCCGGGCGGCTTCCAGCGGACGCCGTCGAGAACCTGGTGGGGGACAGGTTCACGGACGTGGCCGGAGTCCACCCGGACCGGGTGCGGCTGCAACGCCAGCTTCCCGCCGAGGAGCTGTTCGCCGGCGCGCGGCGGCTGGACGCGGTCGGGATCGGTCTCGGGCTGCTGGTGCAGAACTACCCGGGGCGGCGCCTGGTGCGGCTGGCGGAGTCGGGGTGCCGGGTCCGGCTGCTGTTCCTCAACCCGGCCAGCGGCGCGATGCGGCGGCGGGAGCGGGAACTCGGCCTCAAGCGGGGCGAGCTGGCCCGCTCGGTGGAGACGAACATCCTCCACGTGCGCCGGGTGCGCAGCCGGGTGCGCGACCCGGAGGCGTTCGAGATCCACGTCTTCGACGACACCCCGCGCTTCTCCGCCTACTTCGTGGACGGCGACGGCCCGGACGGGGTGGCGGTGGTCCAGTCGTACCTGCGGCGCAGCCGGGGCATGGAAACGCCGGCGCTGGTGCTGCGGCGGGCCGGGCGGGAGCTGCTGCAGGACGCGGCGGCCGACGGCGAGCTGAGCCTGTTCGAGACCTACCGGGAGGAGTTCGAGTGGGCGTGGAAGCACTCCCGCCCGGTGTCGTGAGCGGCTCGCGGTGCCGCTGGGACTCCTGAGGATTGTCAGTGGGGCGCCGTAGGGTGGCGCCATGACTGACCAGACGGCCTACGCCGCGCTGCTGCGCGGCGTCAACGTCGGGGGGCACAACAAGGTCCCGATGGCCGAGCTGCGGGCGCTCCTCACGGAGCTCGGCCACGGCGACGTGCGCACATACCTCCAGAGCGGGAACGCGGTCTTCACCGCCCCGCCCAGACCGGAGGCGGAGCTGGCGGCGGAGCTGGAGCGGGCGATAGCCGAGCGGTTCGGCTTCGACATCGGCTGCCTGGTGCTCAGCCGCGCCGAGCTGCGCGCGGTCGCCGCGCGCTGCCCCTTCCCGGCCGCGGAGCTCGACCCCGCGCGCCTGCTGGTCGTCTTCCTCGACGTCCCGCCGGACAGGCACCCCGTCTGCCGGGCGGACCCGGCCCGCTTCGCCCCGGACGAGTTCCGCCTGGGCGAGCACGAGATCTTCGCGTACTTCCCGGGCGGCATGGGCCGCAGCAAGCTCGGCCAGGCGCTGTCCACCCCGGGCAAGGACTTCACGGCGACGGCCCGCAACTGGCGCACGGTGACGCGGCTGCTGGAGCTGACGGCGTAGGCCGCGCCGGAAGCGAGGCACCACCGCGATATCCGACCACGCCGACGCCACGACGATTGAAGCGGCACTCAACCGCGCGTTCTCCCAGTCGACGGCGTCGGCATTCTGCTGTCCAGCGCAAACATGCTGCTCAGCGACCGAGAACGTCACGACGGAGGCTTCTTCATCGCCTGTCTCTGCACCCCACTACTCGGCCCCGATCTCGCCGCACAACTTCCCCGCTACCGCCCCACATCCCTCCTCGCCCGGGAAACGAACGGCGATCTCGCCCTCGTGCTGCCACGCTGGCGCAGCAGAGCCTAAGAAGCCGCCACGGATGCCGACCGCAAGATCCTCAGCCGCGCCGTCGCCCGCCGCATCGTACGCACGGGATTCACCTTGATCACGCCCCGTTGGGTCGGGTGGACCAGCGACCTCGACGAGGCCGCCGAACTCTTCGGTCGCTGGAGCCGACGGCGTAGTCCCCCTTCCCGCCCCTTCCCGAACCACCGCCCATTCAGGGCTCGGCGTGTGATGGCGCGGGTAGGGTGTGGATGTGGCGGAGCGTGACGGTGTCCCGGAGAAGGTCGCGTGGGTCTTGGTGCGGGAGGGGCATGTGCTGGCGACACGCAACCGTGGGAATGATGTCTTCTACTTCCCGGGCGGCAAGCGGGAGCCGGGCGAGTCCGATGCCGAGACACTGTTGCGGGAGATCGACGAGGAGCTCCAGGTGGCCATCGATGAGGACACTATGGTGCACTTCGGAACATATGAGACGCGAAACGGGCCTGCTGGTGACGTCAACTTCCGGATGATCTGCTACACGGCTCGCCATCGCGGGACGCCGGTTCCGGCGCGGGAGATCGCCGAAATGGCCTGGCTGGGCTATGCCGCGCGGAACCGTGTCTCGGCCGTGGATCAGATGGTCTTCGACGCGCTTCACGCGGCCGGACACTTGTCGTAACTGCCGTCGTAACGCCCAAGATCGATGTCGGTATGACCCCGTTCTCGCGCAGACATGTGGTGCAGAGCCATGTGGCGTCTTGCTGCTGACGAGGGGAGTGTTCGACGTGCGCCGCGCGTATGTGGTTGAGGAGCGCGGCCATGCCGGCCGGAGGGGCGGTGAGGACGGTGGCGGGTCGGCTACGACGAAGTCCGCAGGCGGTGCAGCGATGATCCCCAGCAGTCGCCTGCCCTCGTCATCGTCGATCTCACCTCTGCCACCCAGCCTGATGGCCGCACAGCGTGCACGACGGCCCCGGACGGAGCGTCACGTCACAACAGGGGCAAACCTTGCCTGATGCGGCACTGGTTCCCGGACGATCGCGCTGAGTTCCAGCCATAGGTCATGTGCGCGATCCGCGTCATTGACTCACGCCCCGTGCACCGCAACTATGAACTCCGGCCGCTTCGCCACCAGCAGCCAGCCAGTCATGGCCCCGCTGGCCCGTCACCTCTCTCTGCGTGCGGCGTATGGTGCGCGATCACCCATGCAACGAATGACGTGGAGCGAATGGAGAGGACGCCCATGCGAATGCGCCTAGCCGCCCTCGGGGTTGCCGGCTTGGCAGGCACGACCATCGCCCTGTGGCCGCCGCCCGCGTCGGCCCAGCAGGGTGCGCGGGCCCACGTCGAGGAAGGCGCGGAAGGCTCGCAGAACCCTGTCCTCTCGGATGTCATCTACGAGGCGGGCAGCGGCGAGAAGAACGACGTCACCATCGCCGCCGGCGCGAACGACACCGAGCTCGTGATCGACGATGTCGTCCCCATCGAGGCCGGCCAGAACTGCGTACACCCCGACGAAGCCGACCTCACCCGGGTGATCTGCACCGTGGAGACCACGGATCCGAAGCTCGTACACCTCGACGTCACGCTGGGCGACCTGAACGACACCCTCGAGTCCCGGGCTCCAGGGAAGCCGCACGTGGAAGGTGGGCCGGGCGACGACGTGCTCGACGCCGCGTCGACCACGAAGGGCGAGACCGCCGGCATCCTGGGCGGCCCGGGCAACGACACCCTCTCCGGCGCCAACAACCTCTACGGCGGCGAGGGCGACGACACGATCACCGGCACCATCGGCTATGACACCATCCTGGGCGGCCCGGGGTCCGACACGATCCAAAGCTCCGGCGGCTTCGACGTCATCTACGGCGAGGACGCCACCTTCAGGGGCAGCGGAGACGACGAGATCCACGCCGGGGGCGGCGACGACCTGGTCTACGGCGAGGGCGGCGCCGACACGATCCACGGTGACGACGGGGTTGACTGGCTCTACGGCGACGACGGCGACGACGAGCTGCACGGCGGCCCCGGCGAGGACCTGATCGACGGCGGCCCCGGCGACGACGACGAGAGCCAGGACTGACCATTACCCCGAGAGGAGTCCTGATGAACGACCATGCCCAAAAGCGCCGTTCGACGCGCCGACGCCGCAGCCTGAGCCTGGTCGCGGCGGCGCTCGCCGCCGTTGCCGTGAGCCCGCTGACGATCAGCGGCTCCACCGCGAACGGCGCCTCCACCGACGCCGCCGGGGCGAGGGAGGAGTGCACGCAGAACGAGATCCTTGTCCCCAACTGCGGTGTGCTGTGGGGCATCTACACCAAGCCCGAGGGTGGTGACCTCCCCGCCACGGTGACCGGCATCGAGGAGGACATCCAGCGGAAGTTCGACTTCATCCACCGCTACCACGACTTCTCCGGCCAGGGCTCACAAGGGGTCTTCCCGGACGCGGCCGAGAAGGAGCTCGCGCAGAACGGCGAGCGCACGCTCCTGATCAACTGGACCACCCGCGTCCACGGCACCGACGGAGAGGAATCCACCCGGGTGCCATGGGCGGACGTCGCCAACGGCGACTACGACGAGTCGGTCATCCGCCCGGCGGCGCGGCGGATCGCGGAGTTCGGCCAGCCGGTCTTTCTCGCCTTCGACCACGAGGCCGAGGGCGCCCGCGCCCCCGAGCAGGGCGACGGCCCGGAGTACGTCGCGGCGTGGCGTCACATCTACGAGATCTTCCAGGAGGAGGGCGCCGACAACGCCATCTGGACCTGGATCCAGGTCGGCTGGATCGGGCACCAGGACACGGTGGCGAGCTTCTACCCGGGCGACGAGTACGTCGACTGGATCGGCTACGACCCGTTCAACTACTACGTCTGCCGCAACAACGAATGGCGCTCGCCGGACGTGGCGTTCAGCCGCTGGTATGTGTGGCTCCAGCGGAACGGCTTCGCGGACAAGCCGGTCATGCTGGCCGAGTACGGCACCGTCGCCGACCCGGAGGACGAGTCGGCACAAGCGCAGTGGTACCGCGATCTGGTGCCCGCGCTGGAGAGGTACCCCAACATCAAGGCCGTCGCGCAGTTCAACACCTACAAGAACTGCGACACGCGCGTGACCACGCAGCCCGACGTCCTGGAGGCGTGGGCCGAGGCCGGCCGCAGCGACTACATCAACATCGATCGCTGACTTCACCGGCACCGCATCGCGTGCTCTGCGACCGCACCCACGTGCTGATCACGAAGGTGGGGGCGCCGTCACCGTTCGCGGCGACCGGCGCCCGAAACGTCTACGTCTTCGGTGCCCGCGTGGACCGCACAGCGGGAGAGCACACGGCGGAAGACCGGGAGCGGGAGGAGCCCCCTCCTCGATATCGCGCCCCGGTCCCTCGCCGAACCCTGGCTTCGCCTCGCCGCCACAGCTCTCAGCTGCCTCACCGTTCAGGCCGCCGAGGCCGCGGCCGCCCTCTGGATCGCGATGGGGCGACTGACGGCGACGGGCGCCCTTCCTCCACGGACTTCGGGGCTGACTGGCCCGGTGACACCGTGCTGTTCGTCCCCGAACTCCGGGCCCTGCCGCCGGCACCGCCAGGATCGGAGCGATAGCGGAGTAGCTCCGGCTGGAGCATCGCGAGCGCCAGCATGGCGAGCACCGTCAGCACCCCGCCCCCCGCGATCGCCCAGGCGGGGCCGAACGCCGCCCCCGCCACGCCGTGCGCGAGGTGCGCCAGCCACGGCCCGCCCGCCGACACGACGTAGACCGAGCCGACCAACCGCCCCCGCAGCTCTTCCGGCGCGCAGTCGTGGAGCACGGTCGTGCGGAAGACGCTGAGCAGCATCAGCGCCACGCCACCCAGCACCAGCAGCCCCGCCGCGAGCCACAGATGACGCGCCACGCCGAACGCGGCGACGGCCAGGCCCCAGCCGCACACGGCCGCCGTGATGACCACCCCGTGCCGCGTGAGTCGCGTGAACGCCCCCGACGCGGCCCCCGCCAGCACCGCGCCGAGCGACATCGCCGCGGTCAGCACGCCCAACGCGAAGCCGCCGCCCGGCGGATCGCCGAAGGTCTCCCGGGAGACCTCCGGGAAGAGCGCGGCCGGGTTGCCGAAGACCATCGCGGTCAGGTCGGCGAGGAGGACCACCCGCAGCACGCGGTGACCGGTCAGGTAGCGAAAGCCTTCGGCCACCTGCCGGACTCCGGCGTGGCGGCGCCCATCCGAAGGCGGCAGCGGCGGCAGCCGCCACACGGCGTACACCATGGCCAGCAGCGCCAGCGCGTCCAGCAGGTACAGTACGGCGACCCCGGTCAGCGGCAGCAGGGCGCCCGCGATCAGCGGGCCGATCACCGGGCCCAGCCAGCGGGCGGTGGCCTCCAGGGAGTTGGCCGCCGGGCGCAGCTCGGTCGGCACCAGGCGCGGCACGACCGAGCCGCGCGCGGCGGCGTTGGCGCCCAGGCAGCCCTGCATGAGGCCGAGCAGCACGAACAGCGCCCACACCGAGTCGAGGCCGGTGGCGGCCTGCGCCCACAGCAGCAGGCACACGGCCGCGATGCCGCCGTTCGTCGCCAGCAGCAGCCGCCGCCGGTCCACGGCGTCCGCCAGTGCCCCGCCCCACAGCGCGGCGGTCGCCAGCGGCCCGAGCGCCGCGAGGGCGGCGAGGCCGACGTACGCCGAGGAGCCGGTGAGCTCGTAGATCTGAAGAGGCACCGCGAGCGCCGTGAAGCTGGCGCCGACGGCCGTCACCGCGCCGGAGAGCCACAGCCGCCGGAAGGCCGCGATCCGCGCCGGGCGGAGGTCGGTCCCCAGCCGCCGCACCCAGCCACGCGCGTCACCCACGGCAGCCACGACGCGCCGCTGGCCAGCGCCGGTTCCCTGGAGGCTGCTCGTCGGTGGCGAGGCGGGCGGCGAAGCCCGCCGCCGTGGCGACCGGCGGGAGGCGGGGTTGTCGGTGACGGTGCCAGAGGTCCAGCCGGTGCAGACCGAGCTCCGCGAAGCACCAGGCGGCCCAGGGCGCACGCAGGCCGTGGCCACGCTCCTGCCACGGGCGGCGGCCACCCTCCGGTGTTGCGCGCCCAGCTGATCCGCGAGACCGCGACGCACCCGAGGGCGGCGCGGCCCTCGCCGCCCTCGGTGACCGCCCAGGAGAACGCCGACCCCTCGGTTCGTTCCCCGCGGCCGGCGGCGATCCAGCGCGGCCCGGCCGACTCCACGTCCACCCGGCGTCAGCGGCGCGTTGACGGCGTCCCGGACGCCGGGGCCTGTCCAGGCGCATCGTGCCGGGCCCGTGGCCGGCCATGGCACCTCGCTGCGTTGTCGGGCTCGCCCGCGTACGCCCTCAGGCCCTTGGCGGCCTGAGAGGTGCCCCCCTACGCGGTTTCTGCCGTGGGCGAATCTGCTGCGAGCGTCGTCGGCTTCCCTTTCCCGCCGCGGGCGGGGAGGCTGGCCGCCATGAAGGTTCTGATGCTTGGCGGCACGCTGTTCGTCGGCCCCGCCGTCGTCGACGAGGCCAGGGCACGCGGACACGAGGTCACCCTCTTCAACCGTGGGAGCACGCAGCCACCGCCCGGCGTCACGGCCCTGCGCGGCGACCGCACCGCCGAGGGTGGCCTCGCGGCGCTGGCGGACGGCTCGTGGGACGTGGTCGTCGACGCCTGGTCGGGGGCCCCGCGCGCGGTGCGCGACGCCGCGCGGCTGCTCGCCGGGCGGGCCGGGCGTTACGTCTACGTCTCCAGCCGCTCGGTCTACGTCTGGCCGATGCCGGCCGGGCTGACGGAGGACGGCCCCCTCGTGGAGGCCTCGCCCGACGCGGAGGACACCGACTACGCGGAGGACAAGCGCGGCGGCGAGCTGGCGGCCGAGGCGGCGTTCGGGGAGCGGGCGCTGCTGGTGCGGTGCGGGCTCATCCTCGGGCCGCGCGAGGACGTCGGCCGCCTGCCGTGGTGGCTGGAACGCATCGCCCGCGGCGGCCGGGTGCTGGCACCGGGGCCGCGCGAACTCCCGCTCCAGTACGTCGACGTGCGGGATCTCGCGAACTGGCTGCTGGACGCCGCCGAGCGAGGGCTCGGCGGACCCTACGACGTGGTGAGCCCGCCGGGGCACACGACGATGGGCGGGCTGCTCGACGCCTGCGTCGAGGCGACGGGGTCGGACGCCGAGCTGTGCTGGAGGAACCCGGAGGCGGTGCTGGCGGCGGGCATCGAGCCGTGGACGGAGGCGCCGATCTGGTCGCCGCCGGGGGAGGGCCACGACGCGGCGCACCAGTCGGATGTGTCGAAGGCGCTCGCGGCGGGGCTGCGGTGCCGGCCGGTCGGCGAGACCGTCGCCGACACATGGGCGTGGCTGCGCGCGCACCCCGGCTTCGAGCCGAGCGAGCCCGTCGGCATCCCGCCGGAGGCGGAGGCCCGCGCGCTGGGGCAGTGACCGGGGCTCCGCCCCGGACCCTCATGCCCGACCCGCCCCGCCCCGGGCGGAGGGTGGGCACACACCGGGCGGCAGGCCACGGCCCGCACTCACCCCGGGGTCCGGGGCAGCGCCCCGGTCTGGGAAGGGGTGGGGTGGGGGAGCTACCCCGCCGCCGGCCAGGATCCGCCGGGGATGCGCGTGCCGGAGGCCCGCAGCGTCGCCGCCCGCGGATCCGCCGCCAGATACGTCCACGCGCGCGTCGCCCTGCCGTCCGCGCGGACGACCCGCACGGCGACCCGCTCGTGGTGATTGCCGGGCGCGCCCGGCCGGTACCCCTCCAGCCGGTCGAGCGTGGCCAGCACCTCCGCGTAGTGCGCCGGATCCGGATACACCAGCTCCCCCCGAACGCCCTCGCCCGGCGGCGCGGCGACGGCGTAGGGATAGCCCGGTCCCTCGTACAGCACCGCGCCCGGCAGTCGCGCCGGCTCCTCCGACGCGATCCTGCCGCGCAGCGCCCACCCGTGGTGACGCTGGCCCGGGCGCAGCGTCCCGCAGACGAAGAACGGCAGGCGCTCGGCGGTCGTCTGCCCGGTCGTCTGCCCGCCCGTCGGCCCGCTCATTTCTGGCCGCTCCTCCGCGTGAATCTGGCTTGATCCGGCCGCTCCGAGCTGGATTTCCTTCTTTTCCCACCAAAGTGATGGGTTTCACTGAAGGAGACGCACCGTAACACCTTGACGGCCGTGTGACGTCGCTGGCATCGTCATAAAGCGTGAGTCAAGCTGACTTTCTCGTAGCGCGCCTGCACGTCGATCTCCGACGGCAGGCCAGCGCGATCTGTGCCACGGGCCGCTGACCCGCCCGGCTCAACTCCATCGGTCCGGCGCCCGCGCGGCGCCCCACGAGCCATCCGGCTTCCGGCATCAGCTCGTCCCGTGACATCCCGTGCCAGCTCCGGCGCCCC
Organism: Streptomyces sp. 6N223; assembly: GCF_052246635.1. NCBI lineage: Bacteria > Bacillati > Actinomycetota > Actinomycetes > Kitasatosporales > Streptomycetaceae > Streptomyces > Streptomyces sp. 6N223. Next base: position 45,210 of record NZ_JBQQCA010000044.1, read on the forward strand.
GACTCTCCCGCATTCGCTTCATCCCTCGGGGCGTTGGGAGGCGTTGGCACGATGAACAGAAAGGCAGCCCCAGACCATGACCACCACAGCCTTTGACATCCGCCGGGTCGGCGGGCGCATCGGGGCCGAGATCATCGGCGTCGACGTCACCGCGGACCTCGACACCGCCGTCATCGCGGAGATCAACGCCGCGCTGCTGGAGCACAAGGCGATCTTCTTCCGCAACCAGCACCTCGACGACGCGGCCCAGCTCCGGTTCGCCTCCCTCTTCGGCGAGTTGACGAAGGCCCACCCCATCGTGCCGTCCGCCGACGGGCAGCCCCACGTGCTGGCCGTCAACGGAGACGAGGGCGTGCGCGCCAACCACTGGCACACCGACGTCACCTTCGTCCGCACCCCACCGAAGGTCACCACGCTGCGCAGCATCGTGGTCCCGCCCTACGGCGGCAACACCCTGATCGCCAACGCCGCCGCCGCCTACAGCGACCTGCCGTTCCCGCTGCGCCAGCTCGCCGACACGCTCTGGGCGGTCCACACCAACCTCCACGACTACGCCGAGCCCAAGACGCGGCGCGCCGCCGAGCACCGCAGGCGGTTCCACTCCCGCGCCTACCACACCGCGCACCCCGTCGTCCGCGTCCACCCCGAGACGGGCGAACGCGGGCTGTTCATAGGGGGTTTCGCCCAGCGCATCATCGGCCTGTCCTCCGACGAGTCCCGCGACATCCTGCGCATCCTCCAGTCGTACGTGACGCGGCCGGAGAACTTCGTGCGCTGGACCTGGGCGCCGGGGGACCTGGTCGTCTTCGACAACCGCATCACCCAACACCACGCCCCCGACGACTACGGCGACCTGCCGCGCCTGCTGCACCGGGTCACCGTCGCCGGGGACGTACCCGTCGGCATCGACGGCGAGCGAAGCAGCGTCGTCAAGGGCGACGACGCGGCCCACTACTCGCCCGCCGCCGCGTGAGCACATCGCCGAGGAAGGAGACGACCATGCGGCAGCAGCTCACCACCCTGTCGGCCCTGTCGGACATCCCGGGGCTCACCGCGCTGCCGGACGTCACCGTGACGCTGGCCCCGGAGGTCGAGGTCCCGACGGAAGGACTGGAGGGGCCGGACGGCAGCGTGCCGCTGGTCGGCTACCTGGTCCTGGCTCCGGCGGGCACCCAGCTCAACGACCTGCTGGCGCTGCCGTTCGCGGATCGGCGCGGGCACGGCGAGCGTGACGAGGACGCGGGCCAGGCGGGCGCCGGGACCGACCTCGTCGGCACCGCCCCAGGGACCGGCGCCGGGACCGGCGTGCGCGGCCAGGACGACCAGCCCGGACAGCGGCGCGAGCGGCGGCACCTGACCGAGGCCGTGCCCGACAAGGGGCTCGACATCGACCTGGACAAGCGCACGGTCACGGTCGACGGCGCCTCGCTGCGGCTGACGTACCTGGAGTTCGAGCTGCTCGCGCACCTGGTGCGGCACCCGCACCGGGTCTACACCCGCGAGCAACTCGTGGCCACGATCTGGGGGTACGGCCCGGTGGGTGACCAGCGCACCGTGGACGTGCACATCGCACGACTGCGGCGAAAGCTGGGCGCGGCCTACCGGGAGCGGATCGTGACCATCCGCCGCGTCGGCTACAAGTACGTCCCGGCGCGCGCCTCGCGTTGACCTGAGGCCGGTTGACCGGCCACCCGGTCAACCGGCCAGGCGTGAGGCGGCGTTCGAGGAACCGGCCTCCCGGTAGCGGCGTACCAGCAGCCGGGCGAGCTCCGGGGCGTCGCCGAGCACAGGGGCCAGCACGTCCGCGTGCGCTTCGCGGGCGCCGGCGACGATCCGGTCCGGCAGTCGCCCGGGGGCGATGACACAGGGGGCGACGGCCACGCGCCGGATGCCGTCCGCAGACAGGGCGCGGACGGCATCCGGCGTACGGGGGAACGCGGCTGAGGCGAACGCCGGCACCACCCGTGCCCAGCCCGCGGCCTGCCGCCACCAGCGCGCGAACGCCTCGATCACGGCGATCGCCGCCGGGTCCGAGGTGCCCGCCGAGGCCAGCACGACGCCGGTTCGGCGCCGCTCGGCCGCCGACAGCACCGGCAGCCCGGCCTCGGCCAGCCGCCGCTCCAGCGCCGCGGCCAGCAGCTCCGCCGTGGCGGACCCGGTCGCGGACTCCGTGGCGGACCCGGCGCCGGACCCGGATGCGCCGGGCCCGTGCGGGTCCGCCCACGCGCCGTCCCGGCCGCGCCAGGGCTGGTCCCGCGCGTCCGCCCGGACAGGGCCCAGCACCTCGGCCTGCCGGACCGACAGTCCCGGCAGCCGCGGCGGGATGCCCGCGAGCACCGCCGGGATGTCGGTCTTGGCGTGGTAGGCCCGGCTCAGCAGCAGCGGCACGGCCGTGACCTGCCGCTCGCCCGCCCCGTGCAGCCGGACGAGTGCCTGCGGCACGCGCGGGGCGTTGAACTCCAGAAAGCTCACCGCGACCCGCGGCACGGGGGCCAGCGACCGCACCCGCGCCGCCAGCGCGGACACGGTCGCAGCGTGCCGTGGGTCGCGGCTGCCGTGGGCGACGATGAGCATCGCCGGCGCCGGGGCCGGCGCCGGGGCGGATGCCGGGGTTGCCGGAGATGGCGCTGGTATCACCGCTCCATTGTCCGTCCCTGGCATCCGTCCCGCCCGCCCGGCCCCCGTCGCCGGTCTCACTCGCGGTACGCCGGCCCGCGCCGCCCTACGCCGCCCGCGCCAGCAGGCCGCGGCTGCGCAGGATGCGGCGTTCCAGCGGGGAGAAGAACAGCAGGTCGACGGCGACACCCACGAGCAGGATCAGGAAGATCGCGGTGATCACCCCGGACATGTTCTGCATCGTGCGGTAGTTCTCCATCAGCTGGCCGAGCCCGGTTCCCAGGGCCGGGGAGCTGACGATCAGCTCGGCGGCCATCAGGGAGCGCCAGGAGAACGCCCAGCCCTGCTTCAGCCCGGCCAGATACCCCGGCAGCGCCGCCGGGAGCAGCACGTGCCGGACGCTGGTCAGCCCCCGGGCGCCCAGCACCCGGCCAGCCCGCAGGTACAGCGGCGGGATCTGGTCCACGCCGGCGACGATGCCGTTGGCGATGGAGGGCACCGCGCCCAGCAGCACCACGGCGTAGATCGTGCCGTTGGTGAGGCCGAACCACAGGATCGCGGCCGGTACCCACGCGATGGACGGCAGCGACTGCAGGCCCGTCAGAATCGGGCCGATGGCCGCGCGCACCAGCTTCACCCGCGCCACGATCAGCCCCAGCGGGGTGCCGATGCAGATGGCGATGAGGAACCCGAGGATGCCGCGCGAGACGCTGGTCCACACGTATTCGAGCAGCGTGCCCTCCAGCCACATCTCGTGGATCGTGTCCCACACGTCCAGCGGGGCGGGGAGCACGTACTCCGGCTTGACCTCCGCCCAGTAGGCGAGCTGCCAGACCGTCAGGACCAGTGCGATCGCCACGATCGGCGGCAGGACCTTGGTGGTGAGGATGCGGCCGACGGGGACGCGCTCGGATTCGCCGTGCACCTCCAGCGCGTCGAGTCCGGCGAGGTCGGAGGCGTTTCTCTCGTTCTCGTCGGGGCCGATCGCTCCTCCCGATCCGTTCACCGAAACCGTCGAGGTGTGGGGGTCAGTGCTTGCCATGGCGGCGGATCTCCTCCCGGAGGCGTTCAGTGATCTCCACGGAGAGCGCCGAGACATCGGCGTCCTCCACGCGGCGCGGCTGCTTGATGTGCACCACCCACTCCTCGACGACCCGGCCGGGGCGCGAGGAGAGCAGCACGATGCGCTCGGCCAGCACCACGGCCTCGCGCACGTTGTGGGTGACGAAGAGGACGGAGACGCCGGTCTCGGACCAGATCCGGCTCAGCTCCTCGTGCATCACGTCGCGGGTGATGGCGTCCAGGGCCGCGAACGGCTCGTCCATCAGCAGCAGTTCGCTGGCCTGGGCGAGCGCCCTGGCCAGCGCCACGCGCTGCCGCATGCCGCCCGACAGCTCGTGCACCCGCTTGGCGTACGCGCCGCCCAGCCGCACGAGGTCCAGCAGCCGTTCGGCCTCGCCGCGGCGCTGATTCTTCGGCACCCCGCGCAGCCGCAGGGCCAGTTCGATGTTCTGGCCCGCCGTCAGCCACGGGAAGAGCGCGTGCTCCTGGAACATCAGGGAGGGCCGCCCGTAGGGGACCGATATGGACCCGGCCGAGGGGCTGTCGAGCCCGGCGACCAGGTTGAGCAGCGTCGACTTGCCGCAGCCCGACGCCCCGAGCAGCGTGACGAACTCGCCCGGCGCGACGTCCAGGCTGATGTTGTCGAGAACGAGTTGCTGGGCCCCGGGCCTGCCGAAGGACTTGGAGACGTGGTCGAGACGGACCGCGTACGGCGGCCGAGTCGCCTCGTCGAAAGTCGTCGAGTCGGTCTTGTCGGTTTTCGTCTTGCTCTTGTCGGACTTGAGCGTGACGGCCATCGGTGTCACCTCCTGGGTGTGGTGCTGGTGCTGGTGCTGGTGCTGATCCCCGCGCGTTGGATCGTGGGGGGGTGCGTGGGTCACTGAACGCCGAGGCCGGCGTCGTTGGTGATCTCGGGAAGGTTCTCCTGCTTCAGGACCGTGTTGAGGATGGAGAGGTCGTAGATGCCCGTCAGGTCCACCGCTTCGAGCAGGCCGGACTCAACCGTGTGCTCGGCGCTGACCTTGAGCGTCGGGGCCAGCGGGTCGTTGAGGAACTCGACGTGCTCGAACGCGGGGTCGAGCACCTCGGCGGGCAGCTCGCTGCCGCCGGGCAGCGCCGCGATCTCCGCGTTGAACGTCGTCTTGGCCTCGTCGGGGTGCTCGTTGAGCCAGGCGTTGGTCCGCACCACGCCGCGCACCACGGCCTCGACGACGTCGGGGTGCTCCTCCAGGAAGGACTGCGAGGCGACGAGGTGGGTGACGACGTACTGGCCGTTCTCCCACAGCTCGCCCTCGTCCAGGAGCGTCTCGGCGCCGCGGTCGAGGAGGGTGGCGGCGGTCGGCTCCGGCACCCAGGCGCCGTCGATGTCGCCGCTTTCGAAGGCCGCCGGGATCTCGGCGTTGGGGATGCGCAGCACCGTGGCGTCGCCGGAGCCGTCCACGGGGTCGACCTCCAGGCCCCGCTCCGCCAGGTAGCTCAGCAGGGCCACGTCCTGGGTGTTGCCGAGCTGCGGGGTGGCGAAGGTCTTGCCCGCCAGGTCGTCGAGGCCGGAGACCTCGTCGGGGTTGACGACGAGGGAGGCGCCGCCGGACGCCGCGCCGGAGACGATCCGCAGGTTCTGGCCGCCCGACTGGGCGTAGCCGTTGATCGCCGGGTTGGGGCCGACGAAGGTGAGGTCGACGTCGCCGGAGTTGATCGCCTCGATGGCGGAGGGGCCGGCGTTGAAGATCTGGGTCGCCGCCGCCGTGCCGCCGAGCTCCTGGCGGATGAGGCCGTCGTCGGCCAGGCCCACCACGGCGGTCGCGTGGGTGATGTTGGCGAAGTAGCCGATCGACACCTCCTCGGTGGAGAGCACCTCGCCCGAGCCGGCGGCCGGCTGCGCGGAACCGTCGTCGGTGTCGTCGGCCGCTGAGCCGTAGCCGCAGGCGGTGAGGGCGGCCAGCAGCAGGGGCGTCACCGCGGCGGAGACCGTCAGGCGGCGGCGCAGCCGGGCCAGGGGCGGGGGAGCGGAGTGGGAGGAGTGGGGACGCGCGAAGCGCGCAGGGGAGGGCAGAGCGGTGTTCACAGGGGTGTTTCCTCTCGGCAGCCCGGAACGGCGCAGCGCGGCAGCGCGAATCCGGGCGTCGGACAGTGCTCGGCGATGTCGATGCGTGTCGAAGCGTGTCGAAACGGCGAGGATGCACGGGAGTTGGCGCGATGGCGCACGCAGGCGCGTGCGCTCGCGGCCTTGACGGACGCGGCGTTTGGGCCTAGCTTTCCTACTAAAGCTGTAGGGAAGTAGGGCTACCCGTCATCCGAGACAGCACGTGAGAGAGTGCGCGTGAAAGACAGCTTGCGTCAGCCGTCACATCGCCCGAGGCCGCCCTGCCCGCTGCCGAGGGTGCCGCTGCCCACGCGGCCGCCCTCCTTGGCAAAGGTGGCATATACATCGAAGAAGCGGTGCCGGGCGGCGAAGCGTCTGAAGACGCCGCCGGGCACCGCTTCTCCGGTCATGCTAGAAGTCCCACCCCTCGTCGTCCGCCTCGGTGGCCGGAGCGGTCTTGGCCGCCGCCTCGGCGAAGGCGTCGCCCGCCATGCCGCCGGTGAGAGTGGCGCCGTCGGCGGGGTCGATGAGCAGGAACGCGCCGGTGGCGCGCGAGTCCGCGTAGGCGTCCAGCGCCAGCGGCTCGGCGATGCGGATCCGCACCCGGCCGATGTCGTTCGCCACGAGCTGGCCCGGATCCGGATGCTGAGACAGGTCGTCCAGGGTCAGCCGGGACGGAATCTCCTTCACGATGGCCTTGACCGTGCGCGTGGTGTGCTTCAGCAGCACCCGTGCGCCCGGCACCAGCGGCCGGTCGTGGAGGTGGCACACGGTGGCCGTGATGTCCTGGCTCGGAGCCAGGCCGGCGTCCGACGGGGCGATCAGGTCGCCGCGCGAGATGTCCAGGTCGTCGGCGAGCGAGACCGTCACCGACTGCGGCGCCCACGCGACCTTCACGGAGCGGCCCAGCAGGTCGATCCGCTCGATGGTGCTGCTGCGCCCGGAGGGCTGCACGGTGACCTGCTGGCCGACCCGCAGCACGCCGGAGGCGATCTGCCCGGCGTAGCCGCGGAAGTCGCGGTGCTCGGGCGTCTGCGGGCGGATCACGAACTGCACGGGGAAGCGCGCCGGGTCCTGGCTCGGGTCGTGCGTGACCGGCACGGTCTCCAGGTGCTCAAGGACGGTCGGGCCGCCGAACCAGTCCATGGTGGCGGAGGGGGTCACCACGTTGTCCCCGGCCAGCGCCGAGATCGGGATGGCGGTGATCTCCGGAACGCCGAGCGAGGCCGCGTACGCCGTGAACTCCTCGGCGATGGCCGCGAAGACGGGCTCCGCGTAGTCCACCAGGTCCATCTTGTTGACCGCCAGCACGACGTGCGGCACGCGCAGCAGCGCGGCGACGGCGGCGTGGCGGCGGGTCTGTTCGACGACGCCGTTGCGCGCGTCCACCAGGATGATGGCCAGCTCGGCCGTGGAGGCGCCGGTGACCATGTTCCGCGTGTACTGCACGTGCCCGGGGGTGTCGGCCAGGATGAACCGGCGCCGGGGCGTGGCGAAGTACCGGTAGGCCACGTCGATGGTGATGCCCTGCTCGCGCTCGGCCCGCAGGCCGTCGGTGAGCAGAGCCAGGTCGGGGGCCTCCTGGCCACGGTTGCGCGAGGCGAGCTCGACGGCCTCCAGCTGGTCGGACAGCACGGACTTGGAGTCGTGCAGCAGCCGGCCGACGAGCGTGGACTTGCCGTCGTCGACCGAGCCCGCGGTGGCGAACCGCAGCAGCGAGGTGTCGGAGATCTCGATGGTCGTGCTGGTCATCCTCAGAAGTACCCCTCGCGCTTACGGTCTTCCATTGCGGCCTCGGACATCTTGTCGTCGGCACGCGTGGCGCCGCGCTCGGTCAGGCGGGAGGAGGCGATCTCCGCGATGATCTGCTCGATCGTCTTCGCGTCGGAATCAACCGCTCCCGTGCAAGACATATCACCTACCGTGCGGTATCGCACCAGGCGCGTCACGACCTTTTCCTCTTCCTTCGGGCCGCCCCACTCGCCGGGCGCCAGCCACATGCCGTTGCGAAGGAAAAGCTCCCGCTCATGAGCGAAGTAGATCTCGGGGATCTCGATCTTCTCGTGGGCGATGTACTGCCACACGTCGAGCTCGGTCCAGTTGGACAGCGGGAAGACGCGCACGTGCTCACCGGGGGCGTGGCGGCCGTTGTAGAGCTGCCACAGCTCGGGGCGCTGCCGCCGCGGGTCCCAGCCGCCGAACTCGTCACGCAGCGAGAACACCCGCTCCTTGGCCCGCGCCTTCTCCTCGTCGCGGCGACCGCCGCCGAAGACCGCGTCGAAGCGGTTCTTCTCGATGGCGTCGAGCAGCGGAACGGTCTGCAGCGGGTTGCGCGTGCCGTCGGGGCGCTCGCGGAGCTGGCCGCGGTCGATGAAGTCCTGCACCGAGGCAACGTGCAGTCGCAAAGCGTGCCGCGCCGCGACGCGGTCCCGGTAGTCGATGACCTCCGGGAAGTTGTGTCCGGTGTCCACGTGCAGCAGGGCGAAGGGCAGCGGCGAGGGCGCGAACGCCTTCAACGCCAGGTGCAGCATGACGATGGAGTCCTTGCCGCCCGAGAAGAGGATCACCGGCCGCTCGAACTCGCCGGCCACCTCGCGGAAGATGTGCACGGCCTCGGACTCCAGCACGTCCAGGTGCGAGAGCGCGTAGGGACTGTCGGCGTCCCCGGGAGGCTGAGAGGAGGTCTGGTCCGCCGCCGTCATACTGAGTCTTCCCTTCGCTCGCTGGTGCGCCCCCGCGTGTGCGTCCCGCGATCGAGTCGCGTCGTGTTCCTCGTGGCTGTCGTGTCCGTCGTTACTCTAGCCACCGCCGTCACCCCCGCGCCCCGGCGACCGGCGGCTGTGCACGGAGCGGTCACAACAGTCCCCTTTCGGCGAGCAGCGTGTGGAGGATCTCGGCCGACTCCTCGATTGTCTGCTCATGCGCGGCGATCCGCAGGTCGGGGTCGGTGGGCGGCTCGTAGGGGTCGTCCACGCCCGTCAGCCCCGACAGCTCGCCGGCGGCCTGCTTGGCGTACAGACCCTTCACATCGCGCTGCGAGCAGATGTCCAGGGGCGTGGCCACGTGGACCTCCACGTAGCCGGTGCCCGCCGCCTGGTGGCGCTTGCGCACGGCCTCGCGGCTCACCGCGTACGGGGCGATGACCGGGACCAGCGTCTTCACCCCGTGCGAGGCCAGCATCTCGGCGACGAAGCCGATGCGCTGGACGTTGGTGTGACGGTCGTCGCGGGAGAAGCCCAGGCCGGCGGAGAGAAACTCGCGGATCTCGTCGCCGTCCAGCACCTCCACCCGGTGCCCTTCGCTCTCCAGCCGCTTCGCCAAGGCGCGGGCGATGGTGGTCTTGCCCGCACTCGGCAGGCCGGTGAGCCAGATGGTGGCGCCCTGGCCGGTCTCGCTCATCTCCGGCGTCCTCGCTATCCGTTGGTTGGTGTGTCTGTCATGTCTGATGGCCTGACCGCACACCCTAGGTGCTAGCGGCTCAGCTGTGCAGCCCGCACTCCGTCTTGGCCAGACCCGCCCAGCGGCCGGCGCGAGGGTCTTCGCCCTCCACTATCCGACGGGTGCAGGGCGCGCACCCTATCGAGGTGTAGCCGTCCTGGAGCAGCGGGTTGGTGAGGACTCCGTGCTCGGCGATGTAGTTCTCCACGTCCGCCTGCGTCCAGCGGGCGATGGGGGAGACCTTGACCTTGCCGCGCCGTGCATCCCAGCCAACGACAGGGGTGTTGGCCCGCGTGATGGCCTCGTCGCGGCGAAGTCCCGTCGCCCAGGCATCGTACTCGCGCAGCCCCGCCTCCAACACCTGGACCTTGCGCATGGCGCAGCACATGTCGGGGTTGCGCTCGTACAGCCTGGGGCCGTACGCCGCGTCCTGCTCGGCGACGCTCAGCCGCGGAGTGAGTGTGATGACGTTCACGTCCATCACCGCCTGGACCGCGTCACGGGTGCCGAGGGTCTCGGGGAAGTGATACCCGGTGTCGATGAACAACACGTCCACGCCCGGGTAGACGCGGGATGCCAGGTGCATGACGACCGCGTCCTCCATGGAGGAGGTGATGCACAGCCGCGGGCCGAAGGTGTCGGCGGCCCAGCGCATGATCTCCAGCGCCGGGGCGTCCTCCAGCTCGCGGCCGGCGCGCTGGGCGAGCTCGCGCAGCTCGTCGGCGTCGCACCGCTCGGGGTTGACGGTGGTGGTGGCGGTGGTGTTCAAGGAGCTCCCTCAGCTTCCTTCTGCGCTGCCGGGGCCGCCGTCATGGACGACGGCGCCGGCGGCTGGGCGAGTGAGCCCGCTGGCCAGCAGACCCAGGAACGACAGGCGGAAGGCCCGGTTGCACGACGCGCAGTCCCAGGCGCCGTGACCAGCCTCACTCGGACGCAGGTCCTCGTCCCCGCAGTAGGGGCAGTAGAACGGTGCTGCTCGGTCGCTCGTGTCGTTCATGTGCAGCTCATTTCAGAGATCCCTCGTCGGCTCGCGCGACCCAGTGAGCGAAGCGCTCACCGTCCTCGCGCTGCGCCTGGTAGGCCCGCAGCACGCGCTCGATGTAGTCGGCGAGCCCGGCGGCGGTGACCTTCAGGCCCCGGATCTTGCGGCCGAAGCCGGGCTCGAGGCCGAGGGAGCCACCCAGGTGAACCTGGTAGCCCTCGACCTGGTTGCCGTCGGCGTCGGTGACCAGCTGGCCCTTGAGACCGATGTCCGCGATCTGGATACGGGCGCAGGAGTTGGGGCACCCGTTGACGTTGATGGTGAGCGGTTCGTCGAAGTCCGGCAGCCGCCGCTCCAGCTCCTCGATGAGCCAGGCGCCGCGCGCCTTGGTCTCGACGATGGCGAGCTTGCAGAACTCGATTCCCGTGCAGGCCATGGTGCCGCGCCGGAAGACGGACGGGGTGGGGTCGAGATCCAGCGCCGCCAGGCCCTCGGTGAGCGGCGCCAGCTGCTCCTCGGCGACGTCGAGGATGAGCATCTTCTGCTGGACGGTGGTGCGCACCCGCCGGGAGCCGTGGGCCTCGGCGAGGTCGGCGATCTTCGACAGCGTGGCGCCGTCGACCCTGCCGACGCGCGGGGCGAAGCCCACGTAGTACCGGCCGTCCTTCTGGCGGTGCGCGCCGATGTGGTCACGCCAGGCGTGCACCGGCTCCTCGGGCGCCGGGCCGTCGATCATCCGCCGCAGCAGGTACTCGTCCTCCAGCACCCGGCGGAACTTCTCCGCGCCCCAGTCGGCGACGAGGAACTTGATCCGGGCCCGGGTGCGCAGCCGCCGGTAGCCGTAGTCGCGGAAGAGCCCGACGACGCCCTCGTGGACGTCGGCGACCTCCTCCAGCGGCACCCAGGCACCGAGGCGGACGCCGATCTTCGGGTTGGTCGACAGCCCGCCGCCGACCCAGACGTCGAAGCCCGGGCCGTGGTCGGGGTGGTCGACCCCGACGAAGGCGACGTCGTTGATCTCGTGCGCCACGTCCAGCAGGGGTGAGCCCGAGACGGCCGTCTTGAACTTGCGCGGGAGGTTGGAGTACGCCTTGTTGCCCACCACCCGGCGGTGGATCTCCTCGATGGCCGGGGTGCCGTCGATGATCTCGTCGGCGGCGATGCCGGCGACCGGCGAGCCCACGATGACGCGCGGGGTGTCGCCGCACGCCTCGGTGGTGGACAGGCCAACGGCCTCCAGGCGCCGCCAGATCTCCGGCATGTCCTCGATCCGGATCCAGTGGTACTGGACGTTCTGCCGGTCGGTGATGTCGGCCGTGCCGCGGGCGAACTCCTGGGAGATCTCGCCGATGGTGCGCAGCTGCTGCGTGGTCAGCGCGCCGCCGTCGATGCGGACGCGCAGCATGAAGTACTCGTCGTCCAGCTCCTCCGGCTCCAGGATCGCGGTCTTGCCGCCGTCGATCCCGGGACGGCGCTGGGTGTACAGCCCCCACCAGCGCATCCGGCCGCGCAGATCCTGCCCGTCGATGGCGTCGAAGCCGCGGTGGGCGTAGATCGTCTCAATGCGTGTCCGCACATTGAGACCGTCATCGTCCTTCTTGACCTGCTCGTTGGCGTTCAGAGGCGTGAAGTGTCCGGCCGCCCACTGGCCCTCTCCGCGGTGGCGGCCGGCCTTGCGGCGGGTCGTGGCGGCGGCCTTGTTCTGGCTGTCGGACATGGTTCTACGGGTCCTTCCGCAGGCTGCGGGGCTCTGGCCTGCGATTCCTCGCAGCCGTCAGGGCAGAGCAGATCGGGGAACAGGAGGAGGGACAACCCCCGGCGGCCGCGCGGCCGGCGCGGGGGGACGGCGCCGTTGTGGCTCTCAGCACGCCAAACAGATGGCGCTGGACATTCGACCAAGGTCGACATCGCGCCGACTCACCAGGGCAATTCCAGCTCGCAACATGATGGCAGAGTGGCACGCGGTGACGGCCGAGTCCACCGATAACCATCATGCGGACGCGCTTGTCTCACATTACGAGACAACGTGGCCAGCGTCACACGCATGGGGCGTTTGCGATCCCTGAGACGCAGGTCACACCGCTGCCTGTCATGCGGTCCCTCATCCGGTCCGCCCGCTCAGGCCGCGTCCGGCCGCGGGCGGGCGCGGTCGACGATGGCGGCCAGGTCCAGGGTGTGCGGCAGCGTGCCGAACGCGCCACCTCTGTCCCCGCCCAGCCGCGAGGCGCAGAACGCGTCGGCGACCGCCGCGGGGGCGTACCGCACCAGCAGCGAGCCCTGGAGCACCAGCGCCATCCGCTCCACCAGCCGCCGCGCCCTGGCCTCGATGCCGTCCAGGTCCGCCAGCTCGGTCAGCAGGTCCTTGATCGCGGCGTCCAGCCGGAGGTCGCCGCCCGCGGCCCGGCCGACCTCGGACAGGTAGGCGTTCAGCGCCTCCGGCTCCCGCCGCAGCGCCCGCAGCAGGTCGAGCGCCTGGACGTTGCCCGAGCCCTCCCAGATCGAGTTCAGCGGCGACTCGCGCAGCAGCCGGGGCATCCCCGACTCCTCGACGTACCCGTTGCCGCCCAGGCACTCCAGCGCCTCCGCCGTCAGCGGGGTGCAGCGCTTGGTCACCCAGTACTTGGCGGCCGGGACCGCCAGCCGCAGCAGCCGGCGTTCCACCTCGTCACCCGCCTCGGCCGCGTCGCAGGCGGCGGCCAGCCGCATCGCCAGCGCCGTGGCCGCCTCCGACTCCAGGGCGAGGTCCGCCAGCACGTTCCGCATCAGCGGCTTGTCGATGAGGGCGCCGCCGAACGCCTCCCGGTACGCCGCGTGGTGGACGGCCTGCGCCACGGCCTGGCGCATCACGGCCGCGGAGCCCGCCACGCAGTCCACCCGGGTGGCCGTCACCATCCCGATGATCGTCGCCACGCCCCGCCCCTCCTCGCCGACCAGCCAGGCCACGGTGGTGCCGTCGAACTCCACCTCGCAGGAGGCGTTGGCCCGGTTGCCCAGCTTGTCCTTCAGCCGCTGGAGCCGGAAGGCGTTGTGGGTGCCGTCCGGCAGCACGCGGGGGAGGAGGAAGCAGCTCAGGCCGCCGGGCGCCTGTGCCAGGACGAGGAAGGCGTCCGACATCGGCGCCGAGCAGAACCACTTGTGGCCGGTGAGGGCGTACGCCCCCGCCTCGGCCAGCGGCTCGGCGCGCGTGGTGTTGGCCCGCACGTCCGAGCCGCCCTGCTTCTCCGTCATCCCCATCCCGGCCAGAGCGCCCCGCTTCTCGCCCACCGGGCGCAGCCCCGGGTCGTAGGCGCGCGCGGTCAGCAGCGGCTCCCACCCGGCGGCCAGCTCCGGGGCGGCGCGCAGCGCGGGCACGGCCGAGTGCGTCATCGACACCGGGCAGCCGTGCCCGGCCTCCACCTGCGTCCACACCAGGAAGGCGGCGGCGCGCCGCAGCTGGCCGGCGGGGCGCGTCCACGCCGCGGTCAGGCCCGCCGAGACGGCCCGGTCCAGCAGCCGGTGCCAGGCCGGATCGAACTCGACCTCGTCGATCCGGTTGCCGTACCGGTCGTGGGTGCGCAGGACGGGCGGGTTGGCGTTGGCCCGCACACCCCACTCCTGCGCCTGGGCCGAGCCGGCGGCGCGCCCCAGCTCGGCCAGCTCATCTCCCGCCTCCGCCGCCAGCTCGGGGGCGATGTGCCGCTCGACGGCCTCGCGGAGGGCGGCGTCCTGCGAGTAGACGTCGTATCCGACCAGGGGCGGGGGCTGGTTGGTCACCGCGTGCGTGGAGTACGTCATGACCGCCACGGTATGCCGAGGCGCGTGCTGGCGCGGGGTCAGCCGGGGAAGGCTTTAGTACAGTTGGCCGTTCGCGGTCGCGGTCGCCGGCAAGGGAGCGGACATGCGCATGACGAGCGTGACGAGCCACGAGAGCCACGAGAGCCACGAGAGCGACGAGCCGGGGCGGCCATGACAGCCATGGACGCAACGGACGTCACGGGCGTTACGGGCGTTACGGATCCCCCGGGCGCGGTGGACGCGGGAGGCGCGGCGGATGCCGTGGCCGGCGTGGACGGCGCCGTCCGGGACGAGGGGCGCTGTCCCGACTTCCGGCTCACCGGGCCCACGGTCTCGCGGATGGTCCTCGGCGCGAGGCTGCGGCGGCTGCGCGAGGCCCGGCGTATCACCGGCGGCGAGGCGGGCGAGGAGATCAGCGCCTCGCACTCCAAGATCAGCCGCCTGGAGATGGGCAGGACCGGCTTCAAGATCCGCGACGTGCAGGAGCTGCTCACGCTCTATGGCGTGACGGACCCCGCCGAGCGCGCCACGCTGCTGGCGCTGGCCGAGCAGTCCAACACCCCCGGCTGGTGGCACGTCTACCACGACGTGGTGCCGAGCTGGCTCAACGTCTACCTCGGCATGGAGCAGGCCGCCGTCCTCATCCGCTCCTACGAGCTGCAGTTCGTGCCGGGCCTGCTCCAGACCGAGGGCTACGCGCGCGCGGTCCTCGGGCTCGCGCCGGACGAGCCCGAGGAACTGCTGCGGTTGCGGCTCGAGCTGCGGATGGCGCGCCAGCGGATCCTGTACCGGGAGCGGCCGCCGCAGCTGTGGGCGGTGATCGACGAGGCGGCGCTGCACCGCCCGGTGGGCGGCCCCGCCGAGCGGCGGCGGCAGCTCGGCCACCTGCTGGAGCTCTCCCAGCTGCCGCACGTGACGATCCAGGTGATGCCGTTCGCGGCCGGCGCGCACCTCGCGCTCGGCGGCCCGGTCACGGTGCTGCGCCCGCCCGGCGAGGAGCTGCCCGACGTGGTCTACCTCGAGCAGCTCACCGGCGGCGTCTACCCCGACAAGCCCACCGAGATCGAGCATTACCGGCACGTGATGAACCGCCTCGTCGTCGAGGCCGAGCCGCCGCTGGCCAGCCGCGACATCCTCTTCCGCATGCTGCGCGAGGGCTAGGCGCGCCGCCGCACGCGCCGCGACCGGGGGCTCCGTCCCCGAGCCCCCGGTTCTCCCCGCCCACCCATGCCGGGGGATCGCGGACAGAGGTGCCCAGCCCTGGGCGGGGATCGCTGACGACGGCGCCTACCCCCGGGTGGGGTGCCGGGGTGT
>NZ_JBQQCA010000045.1:0-58862 GCF_052246635.1 Streptomyces sp. 6N223
CGGCCGGCGACCGGCCGGGGCCACCCCCGGCAGGGCTCACTTCCCCCGGGCGGCGTCCTTGAGCTTGGTGCCCGCGGAAATCTTCACGCTGTACCCGGCGGGGATCTGGATGGGCTCGCCGGTCTGCGGGTTGCGGGCGGTGCGGGCGGCGCGCATGGTCCGCTCGAAGGTCACGAATCCGGGAATGGTGACCTTCTCGTCTCCCTTGGCAACGACCTCCCCGACGGTCTCGGCAAGCGCCGCCAGCACAGAATCGGCGTCCTTCCGGGTCACCCCGGCGCGCTCGGACAGAGCGGCCACCAGCTCACTGCGGTTCATAGTTTTCGTACTCCCGTGTTCATCTTGCCATTGAGGCGTGAGATCGAAGCCGATGCTGCCAGGGCCCACTGACAGTCCCGGGACCGGGGCCGTCTTGAGGGCCCCTCGCGCCCGGTTACGCATCCTGCCCCTACGCGCGGCGGGAAGGCCAATCGGCGTCCCCGGGGGTCGGGGTCCGCCGCCTCCCGGTCACCCTAAGGGTGCGTCACACGCGGGTGGCAACCGACTCGCCGCCCGCGGCCTGCCCCGCGTGTGCCGCCTCCCGGACGGCGCCCGCCACGGCGGCCGGGACGCGCTCGTTGAAGACGCTGGGCACGATGTAGTTGGCGTTCAGCTCCTCCTCGCCCACCACGTCCGCCAGCGCCCGCGCCGCGGCCAGCATCATCGCGTGGTTGACCGTGCGCGACTGCGCATCGAGCAGGCCACGGAAGATGCCTGGGAAGACGAGAACGTTGTTGATCTGGTTGGGGAAGTCGGAGCGACCTGTGGCGACGACGGCCGCGGTCTGGCGGGCCAGGATCGGGTCGATCTCCGGGTCAGGATTCGCGAGCGCGAAGACGATGGCGTCGTCCGCCATCGTCGCGACGTCGGAGGCGCTCAGCACGTCGGGGGCGGAGACCCCGATGAAGACGTCCGACCCGGCCACGGCGTCGCGGAGCGTGCCCGTGACGCCCTCGGGGTTGGTGTTCTCGGCGATCCAGCGCAGCGGCGAGTCGCCGTCGGCCGCCACCAGGTCGGGGCGCCCGGCGTGCACGACGCCGTGGATGTCGGCCACCACCGCGTGGCGCACGCCCGCGGCGACCAGCAGCTTGAGGATGGCGGTGCCGGCCGCGCCCGCGCCGGACATCACCACCCGCACCTCGCCGAGCTCCTTGCCCACCACGCGCAGCGCGTTGTGCAGCGCGGCGAGCACGACGATGGCGGTGCCGTGCTGGTCGTCGTGGAAGACGGGGATGTCCAGCGCCTCGCGCAGCCGCGCCTCGATCTCGAAGCAGCGGGGCGCGGAGATGTCCTCGAGGTTGATCCCGGCGAAGCCGGGGGCGATGGCCTTGACGACCTCGACGATGGCGTCGGTGTCCTGGGTGTCCAGGCAGAGCGGCCAGGCGTCGATGCCGGCGAAGCGCTTGAAGAGGGCGGCCTTGCCCTCCATGACCGGCAGAGCGGCGGCCGGGCCGATGTTGCCCAGGCCCAGCACGGCGGAGCCGTCGGTCACCACGGCGACGCTGTTGCGCTTGATCGTCAGCCGCCGCGCGTCGTCCGGATTGGCCGCGATCTGCGTGCAGACGCGGGCCACGCCCGGCGTGTACACCATCGAGAGCTCATCACGATTGCGAATGGGGTGCTTTGACCTCATCTCAATCTTGCCGCCCAGATGCATCAGGAAGGTCCGGTCCGAGACCTTGCCGATGGCGACGCCCTCGATGCCGCGCAGCTTCTGGACGATCTCGTCGGCGTGCGCGGTGGAACTGGCCGCGATCGTGACGTCGATGCGCAGCTTCTCGTGTCCGGAGGCGGTCACGTCCAGGCCGGTGACGGTGCCGCCTGAGGACTCCACGACGGTCGTGAGCTGGCTGACCGCCGTGCCGCTGGCGGGAACCTCCAGCCGGACGGTCATCGAGTACGAGACGCTGGGCGCGGTTGCCATGGCCGACTTCCTTCGTTCCTTCGCGTAGCGCTTCGGTGCGCTTCCGGTCGGACCAGCGTATGCCGGGATGCGTGTCGGCCAGACTTTGTGGTCATAAAGCTTGTGATCGTTTAAAGGCACCGACCCGCCAGCTCGCCTCGCGGCAAGTGGTCGCTCGCAGCGACAAAGGTTGGGCCCGGGGGCATGGAACGGGCCGGCGCCTTCCCCAGGCTACAGGTCCCTGGCCGGGCAGGCCAACGACGCCGGCCGGCCACCGGCCGGAGATCCGGGGGGTCCGGGGGTCCGGGGGTCCGGGGGTCCGAGGGCGGAGCCCCGGCGGTCAGTCGCGCAGCAACGCCGGCACGCCGGCGGCGTCCGGCGCGTCCGCCGGGACGGCGAGCACCACGAGGCGCTGCGTCGCGCGCGTCAGCGCCACGTACAGGACGCGCGGCCCCGCCGGGGACTCCGCCGCGATCTCGCCGGGCGCGACGACGAGCGTCGCGTCGTACTCCAGGCCCTTCGCCTCCAGGCTGCCGAGCACCACGAGGCGGCCGTCCCCCAGCCCCGCCAGCCAGCCCCTGGCCTCCTCGCGGCGGGCCATCGCCAGGACCACCCCCACCGTCCCCGGCACCTCGTCCAGCAGCCGCTTCGCCGCCTCCCGCACCGCCTCGCCCAGACCGGCCCCGCCGTCCGGCGCGGCGGCGAACGCCGGCTCGACGCCGGTGGCGCGCACCGCTCGGGGCGCCCGGGCACCCGGCATGGCCAGCCGCAGCACGCGGTCGGCGACGGCCGCGATCTCGGCGGGGTTGCGATAGTTCACGGTCAGTTCGAAGCGTCTTCGCTGCCGGTTGCCCAGCGCCGCGTCCCGCTCCCTCGTGGCCTCCTCCGGCGCGGCCCAGGAGCTCTGCGCCGGGTCGCCGACGATGGTCCAGGTGGCGCGCCGCCCCCGCCGCCCGACCATGCGCCACTGCATCGGCGTGAGGTCCTGGGCCTCGTCGACGATGACGTGCGCGTAGTCGGCGGGCTGTTCCGGGCGTTCGCGCGGCTGGGGGCGGGCGCCGCCGCCGGCCAGGCGTTCGGCGTAGGTCGTCAGCTCCTCCAGGCCGCTCAGCTGCTCCAGGGGGTCGAGCGGCCCGGCCTCGCGCGCCGGCTCGGGCCGGGCCGGGGCGCCCAGCAGCACCCGCAGCTCGTCCAGCAGCGCGACGTCGTGCACGGACAGCCCCGCGCCGTCGGCGGTGACCCGCCGCAGCGAGCGCGCGAGCTGCCGCACCTCGCCCTGCCGCAGCACCCGCCGCGCCCAGCGGGCCAGCCGCCGCTCGTCGGCGCAGGCCCGCAGCACCTGAAGCGGCGCGACCTCCGGCCACCACGCGGCGAGGAAGTCCCGGAAGACGTCCTCGGCGCCGATGTCCTCGAAGAAGGCCTCCCGCGCCTCCTCGGCCAGCTCCGCCTCCGGGTAGCGCCCCGGCCCGCCGGACTTGCGCCACAGCGCCTCCAGCAGCAGCCGGCGGGCCCGGGGCCGCAGCAGGTTGACGGGCGCGGTGCCGCCGAGGGTCTGCTCGCGCACCTCCGCCAGTTCCTCGGCGTCCAGCTCGACGCGGCTGCCGAACGCCACCACCCGCAGCCGCCGGGGCGCCTGGGCCGCGTCGGCCACGCCGCGCGAGGCCCGGTGCAGCACCCGCGCCATCCGCGCGGACCCCTTCACGCGCGCGACGGCCGGCTCGTCGTAGGAGTCGGCCTCCACGCCCTCCACCAGGGAGCCGAGGGCCCGGATGACGACCTGGCCCTCCTCGCCGAGCGCGGGCAGCACGCCCTCGGTGTAGGAGACCAGCAGCGGGGTCGGGCTGACGATGAGGATGCCGCCGGCGTAGCGCCGCCGGTCCTGGTACAGCAGGTACGCCGCCCGGTGCAGCGCCACGGCCGTCTTGCCGGTGCCGGGGCCGCCGGTGACCTCGGTGACGGCGCCCGCGGGCGCGCGGATGACGCGGTCCTGCTCGGCCTGGATGGAGGAGACGATGTCCCGCATCCGGTGGCCGCGGGCACGGCCGAGCGTGGCCATCAGCGCGCCGTCGCCGACCACCGGCAGCTCGGCGCCGTCGAGCAGGGCCCGCAGCCCGGGGCGGAGCAGGTCGTCCTCGACGCCGAGCACCCGGCGGCCCTTGCTGCGGATGACGCGGCGGCGCACCACGCGCCCCGGGGCGACGGGCGTGGCCCGGTAGAAGGGGGCGGCGGCGGGCGCGCGCCAGTCGATGACGAGCGGCACGTACTCGGCGTCGAGCACGCCGAGGCGCCCGATGTGCAGCGTCTCGGCGATATCGGCGGTGTCCCCGCCGTCGGTGACCCGGATCGCGTCGTCGGCGGGCTCGACCGAGGTGTACGCCCCGTCCGGGCCGCGCTGGCCGTCCTTGCCGGCCAGCAGGTCGATCCGGCCGAAGAGGAAGTCCTCGAACTCGCTGTTGAGACGGTTCAGGTGGAGCCCGGCCTGGAACACCTGGGCGTCTCGCTCGGCCAGCGCGCCCGGCGTTCCCACCTGGACCCGGCGGGCGGCGTCGGCCACCAGGAACTCCGCCTCGTGGATCTTCTCCTCGAGGCGGCGGTAGACCGCCTCCAGATGGTCCTGCTCGTGGCGGGTCTCCCGATCTCGCACGCTCTCCACCGCTTCGGCCCCCTGTTCTCTTCGGTCGGCAGGGCGGCCGTCCACCGTACGCGAGATCGGGGCGGTTTGCGCACACGGAACGGCAGCGTCCCGCTCATTCGCCGTACTTGCGCCCCTCCAGGGTGGGGTCGAGCGCGAGCCGGTAACCGCGCTTGACCACGGTCTGGATGAGCATGGGCGCGCCCAGCGCGGTGCGCAGCCGCGCCATCGCCGTCTCCACGGCGTGCTCGTCGCGGCCCGAGCCCGGCAGCGCGCGCAGCAGCTCGGCGCGGGGCACCACCCAGCCGGGGCGGCGGGCCAGCAGCCGCAGCAGCGCCATGCCGGCGGGCGGCACCGGCCGCAGCTCGCGGTCGACGATGACGGCGTGGCCGCGGATCTCCAGGTGGCGCCCGGCGACCGGCAGCCGGCGGGCGCGGGCGGGCAGCTCGTGGCAGAGCAACTGCACGAGCGGGCCGAGCCGGAACCGCTCGGGGTGGCAGGTGGGCACCTCGCGCGCCTGGAGCGGCAGGGCGGTGACGGGCCCGACGCAGGCGGGCAGCACGTGCTTGCGCAGCGCGGTCAGCAGCTGGTCGGCGACGCCGCGCTCCTCGGCGCGTTGCAGCAGCGAGGCGGCGGCCGGTCCCGAGGTGAAGGTCACGGCGTCGAGGGCGTGGCAGAGCACGGCGTCGATGAGCCGGTCCACGGGCGCGATGTCGGTGGGCGGCATCCAGCGGTAGACGGGCACGTCGACGACCTCGGCGCCGGAGCCGCGCAGCGCCTCGATGAAGCCGGGCAGCGGCTCGCCGTGGAGCTGGAGGGCGATGCGGCGGCCCTCGACGCCCTCGTCGAGGAGGCGTTGCAGCACCTCGGCCATGGACTCCGAGGCCGGCGACCACTCCTCGATGAGGCCGGCGGCCCGGATGGCGCCGCGGACCTTGGGGCCGCGGGCGAGCACCTCGGCCTTGGCGAGGGTGCGCAGCAACGCCTCGCCCAGGCCCCAGCCGTCGGCGGCCGAGACCCAGCCGCGGAAGCCGATGGCGGTGGTGGCGACCACGACGTCGGGGGCGTGCTCGATGAGCTGGCGGGTGGCCGCCATGAGGTGGTCGTCGTCGGCGAGCGGCACGATGCGCAGCGTGGGGGCGTGCTGGACCTCGGCGCCGCGGCGTTTGAGGAGGGCGCCGAGCTCCTCGGCGCGCCGCGCGGCGGTGACGCCGATGGTGAACCCCGCGAGCGGCCGGATCGCCGGCTCGGGGTCGGCGGCGTTCGCGTGCGCGGGGGTGGTCAGGTCGTGGTGGTGCTGCATTCTCGTATCCGCTCCGCCCAGAGTCATCGAGACGCGGAAGCCGAGCCTGTCAACGGGTAGTGACAGGCTCGGTTCCGCCGGGTTTCCCGGGCGTTACGCCCGGCGGCTCCCCCAATCCCGCGGATCACACGCCCGCGTACGCCGGCTGCCGCTCCGAGGACCCGTCCGCCTCGGCGGTCTCGGCCGGCGTCGCGGCGGGACGCCGGGCGCCGCGCAGGTATACGGCCCAGGTGACCACGAAACAGGCGGCGTAGAAGGCGAGGAAGGAGGCGAAGGCTCCGGTGCCGGTGCCTGCGGTCTCGAAGGACTGGCGGAAGGCGAGGTTGATGCCGAGGCCGCCGAGGGCGCCGACCGCGCCGATCAGGCCGATGGCCGCGCCGGACAGGCGGCGTCCGTAGGCGGCGGCCTCCTCGCCGGTCAGGCCCAGGGCGTCGGCCTTGGCGCGGTAGATGCCGGGGATCATCTTGTACGTCGAGCCGTTGCCGAGGCCGCTGAGGGTGAAGAGGCAGATGAAGCCGACGAGGAAGACCGGCAGCGACTCCTGCACCGAGGCGGCGATCACCACGCCGGTGGCGGCCGACATGCCGGCGAAGGTGTAGAGGGTGATCTTCGCGCCGCCGTACTTGTCGGCGAGCCAGCCGCCGAAGGGCCTGATCAGCGAGCCGAGCAGCGGGCCGATGAAGGTGACCGAGGCGGCCTGGAGCGGGGTGCGGTCGAACTGGTTCTGCAGCACCAGGCCGAAGGCGAAGCTGTAGCCGATGAAGGAGCCGAAGGTGCCGATGTAGAGGAAGGACATGATCCAGGTGTGGCCGTCGCGCACGGACTCCTTGGCGGCCCCGGTGTCGTTGGTGACCGGGCCGAGGTTGTCCATGTAACGCCAGGCGAGGACGGCGGCGACGACGATCAGCGGGGTGTAGGCCGCGAGCAGCACCCGGGGGCTGCCGTCGCCCGCGGTGGCGATGACCAGGAGGCCGGCGAGCTGGACGACGGGCACGCCGATGTTGCCGCCGCCGGCGTTCAGGCCGAGGGCCCAGCCCTTGCGGCGCAGCGGGAAGAAGGAGTTGATGTTGGTCATCGAGGAGGCGAAGTTGCCGCCGCCGACGCCGGTGAGCACCGCGACCAGCATGAAGGTGGTGTAGGAGGTGCCCGGCTCCATCACGAGCCAGGCGGCGGCGGTGGGCAGCAGCAGCATCGACGCCGAGATGACCGTCCAGTTCCGCCCGCCGAACTTGGCGACCGCGAAGGTGTAGGGCACCCGCACGCAGGCGCCGACCAGGGTGGCCACCGAGACGAGGAAGAACTTTCCGGCCGGGTCGATGCCGTACTCGTCGCCCATGAAGAGGACCAGGACCGACCAGAGGGTCCAGATGGAGAAGCCGATGTGCTCGGCGAGGACGGAGAAGACCAGGTTGCGGTTGGCGATCTTCTCGCCCTTCTCGCGCCAGAAGACCTCGTCTTCGGGGTCCCACTCTTCGATCCAGCGCCCGCTTCGGCGGCGGGGGGCTGCGGTCTCCGGGGCTGACATGTGGGCCTCCAGGGTGCTCGGGCAGTGAGCGTTCAAGGGTTGTACGGGGAATCGGAGGAGTGGTCGTGCTGCCCGAAGGTAGGGAGGCCGCGTTTCGGTGCTGTGGCGGTAGGTGACGCGGACGAAACCTTGCTCTCACCCGGCTCGGCCGGTGGAGGTGAGCGCGGGGGGGAAGGGTGGGGGGCGCGGGCCGGGGGCGGCGCGCCCGCCGTCCGTCGACGGTACCCGATGCGGCCGGCCGCCGGGGGTGGGACGCCGGCCGGGTCAGCCGACCCGCGCGAGCATCCCGGGCATCGGCGCCGGGCCCAGGTTGGTGCTCTTGGGCGGCATGCCCGTGCCGTTGGCCGCGCCCGACCAGATCTGGTCCCAGGTCGGCGGCGGCAGGATCAGCCCGACCTCGCCGGGCTCGGGGTACTGGCCGGTGAAGCGGGGCGCGGGCACGACGCCCTGGTCCTCGCAGAGCATGGGGATGATCACGTGGTCGCTGATGGCGGCGGGCAGCTCCACCCACTCCGGCGGCAGGAACCGCAGCCGCCCGGCCATCGCCGTGGGGGAGATCTCCGACACGCCCCACGCCTGGCCGCCGCCGGTCAGCAGGAAGGCGCCGCGGGGCGGCAGCGGCAGCGGGCGCCCGCCGACGCGCTCGCTGACGCGGGCGATGCGGGAGGCGGTCCGCACGGCCTTGCCGATGTCGAGGCCGGGCACCACCCGGTGGGTGGCCCGCAGCGTGAGCGGGAAGTGGCGGTGGTCCACGACGAGGGCGAGCAGCCGGTCACCGGCCGCGCCCGGATGGGCGCGGTGCAGCCGGCGGGCGGCCTCCAGGCGGTGGTGGCCGTCGGCCAGCAGCACCGGCGGCAGCGCCGGCGGGTCGGCGTTCCAGCGGGCGTCGCACGCCCACAGCCGCTGGATGCCGCCCTCCGGCGTCTTCAGCTCCTGAATGACGGGCTCATCGATCGTGCGGTCGATGCACTCCTGGAACGAGCCCAGGTCGGGCGCGGCCAGCAGCAGCGGCTCGATGGTGCCGCCGCGCTGCTGGAGCAGGCGGGTGTGCAGGGTCACGTCCGACTCCCCCACCTGCTGGTGGCGCAGCACGTGCCCGGTCTCCACGCCGTGGAGGCTGAGCGCACCGATCACGCCGCGTTGCTCGACCGCACCGGTGCGGTCCCGGCGTTCGAGCACGTAGTAGCTGGAGCGGCCCAGGGGCTCGGCCAGTACGCCGTGGAAGGGGAGAAGCAGATCTGTCCGTGGGGCCGGCGTTCCGGGAGGAATCGTGCCGGGGAACAGCTCAGGCGGCAGAATGCTCCTCCTCCTTCGGAGACGCCGAGCGCGCCTTCCCCTTGGACCCCTTGGTGACCGCCACCGGACCCACCACCGGACGCAGCAGGTCCAGCGCCTTGCGCAGCACCGCCTCCAGCTCCTCGGGGCTGTCGGCGACGGCCGTGACATAGCCATGCCCGGCGACCCGGCTGGTGGCCTCCGGAACATGACTGCCGAGGGGAACGGTGATCTTCAGGCCGGTCACCCCGGCGAGCGACCGCGCCTCGGCCGAGCCCGGCACGGCGCGGAGCTGGCCGGGCGGCAGCCGCAGGAAGCGGATGCCGGCGAAGCGGCCGCCCGCGGCGGGCGCGGGCTCGGGCACGGGGAGACCCAGCACCGTGGCGATGGTGTGGGCGGCGATGTCCGTGCCGGTCGCGGTCAGGAGCAGGTCCGCGACGCAGTCGGCGCCCGGATGGGCATGGGACTCGATCAGCCGTGGCCCATGGGTGGTGAGGACGACCTCGGTCTGCGAGGGGCCGCTGCGGTGGCCGGCGGCGCCCAGGGTGGCGGTGACGAGCTCGTGTATCCGAGCCCTGACGGGTTCGTCGAGATCCGCGGGAAGGTCGTACCCGGTCTCGGCGAAGTCCGGCGCGCCCGTCGTGTACTTGCGGCCCACCGCGAGGATGGTGTGTTCCCCGGCGTGCGAGACCGCCTCCACGCTGTACTCCGGGCCGTCGAGGAACTCCTCGACGATGAGGGCGGGTTCGCCCGGCAGCCCGGCGGCCAGGACGGCTGCGTCGGCGGGGCCGCGCAGCAGGTGGACGTCCTGGCCGCCGGAACCGGTGCGTGGCTTGGCCACGCAGGGGTAGCCGACGCGATCGGCGACGGCCACCAGGTGCGCGGCTCGGTCACAGTGCTCATACCGCACGGGGGAACGGGTGAGCTGGTTGACCTTGCCGCGCAGGGCCGCCTTGTCCGTGAGGTACGCGACGGCCGCATGGGGATTGCCTGGAAAGCGCAGGGCCTCGTTGGCCCTGGCCGCGACGAGCGCGCTGGCCTCGGTGAAGCCGAAGACTGACGCCCTCGCGAGGATGTCCGCAAGATGGCCGATGGCCATCATGAGCTGGGGGTGATCGGTCCAGTCCACGGTCAGGGAGCCGTCCGCGGCGGCGACGGCCTTCCGGATGCGCGGGGCGGAGAGGTCGGGCGCGAGCACCAGGGTGCGGGCGCCGACCCGCTTGGCCGCCTCGACGACCTCGGGCCGCGGGCTGAGCAGGACGGCAAGCGGCAGCTGGGGCGTCATGGTGCCGCCTCCTTGTCCGTGGGGCGTCCTTCGAGCGGAGGAACCCCGGGTTGATTCAGGCCAGGCCGGACCGCTTCGTTGGCCGCCGGGCCGTGGCCGGGCGTACGGGGGTCGAACAACGCGGTATCACCGCGGTGAGTGGCGTCGGAGTCCTTTCGGCCGCGCGGCCGGCTCTAGCCCCACCCAGTGGTAAGGGGCTCCGCGCTCTTGGTTACGGCGGGCCCGCTCTCCGGTTGCGCGGCGACCGTCTTTGCGGTGGCGACGCCCCCCGAGACCACTACGATGAGCAAAGCCGAGGCTACGCTCAGAGCAATCTTCTTCACGGGTTCCCTCTTCCGTGTCCACATGGCCGAACATCAGTGACATGCTGGTGCAGTTGATGCTCACAAGCATGGGTAGCGAAGTCGAGAGCGTTCCTATGGCATTATCTCGCCTGTCAGGTTGACGCCAGGGGCTGGCTGACGTCGTTCAAGGAAGTAGAACGTGCAGGAAACCGGCGAAATAGACGCGGCCACGGCCCGTGTCTACCGACTTCGTGTCATCCACCCCACCGACTCCGTGGAACAGATTGCCGCGCGTGCGGGACTTACCCCGTCTGAGACGGCCGAAGCCGAGTCCCGGTTGTCCGCCCTGGGCCTCCTGCGCCCCTCCCCCACCGGCGGCCAGGTCGCCGTCAGCCCCGAGACCGCGGCGGACACGCTGCTCGCCCCGATGGAACAGGACATCCTCCAGCGCCGCATCGCCATGGCCGCCACCCGGGCCCGGCTGCACGCCCTGTCCGGGGACTACCTGGAGGCCCGCAGCATGCGCTCCGCGAAGAGCAGCATCGAGATCGTGGAGGGGATGGACAACACCCGGGCCGTCATCGACGACCTCGCCCGCACCTGCTCCGAGTCGATGGACGCGCTCGTCCCGGGCAGCGGCCTGAGCGAGGCGGCCGTGGAGGCCGCCACCCCCCTGGACATGGAGATCCTCGAACGCGGCGTCAAGATGCGCAGCCTGCTCCAGCACAGCGCGCGCAAGAACCGGGCCCAGGTCCGTCACGTCAGCATCATCACCGCCGCGGGCGCCCAGGTGCGCAGCACCAGCGTGCTCCCCTCCCGCCTGCAGATCTACGACCACAGCTGCGCCGTCCTCCCCCTGGACCCCGACCGAGCGGCAGCGGGCGCCGCGTTGATCCGCGACCCTACCGTGCTCAGTTTCCTGCAGCAGCTCTTCGAGCACTACTGGGACCGCGCGCTGGAGTTCACGGCGGAGGAGCAGCGTGACGGGCCGGAGCCGACCGAGGTCGAGCAGGACGTGCTGATGCTGATGGCGGCGGGCAAGAAGGACGAGGCGATCGCCCACCAGCTGGGCATGTCGCCCCGGTCGGTGAGCCGCATCGTCGCCCGCCTGATGGAGCGCCTGAACGCCGAGAGCCGCTTCCAGGCGGGCGCCCGCGCGGCGCTGAACGGCTGGCTGTCCGATGACTGAACGCCCGCCTCGGCTGCCGTTCGACGCGATGTGACCCGTTGCTACCATGGCCGCGCCAGCCGTGACCGCGCTGGAGGAAGCGGATGCCTGACCAGGACACCAGCGATATCGCCGACATAGAAGCGGACATACACGCGCATCTGGCCGAGATCGCCGAGATCGACGCCGTGGCGGTCCGCGTATATCAGCTCCGGGTGGCGCACCCCACGGATCTCGTCGCCCAACTCGCCGAACGCGCCGGCCTTCAGGTCGCCGAGGTGGCCCGGGCCGAGCGGCACCTCGCCCGTCTCGGCCTGCTCCAGCCCTCCCCCGGCGGGGGCTGGGTCGCGGTCAACCCCGAGAGCGCGGCGGAGTCGCTGCTCGCCCCGGTCGAGCAGGACATCCTGGAACGCCGCATCACCATGGCCGCCACCCGCGAGCAGCTCCACGCCCTGTCCGGGGACTACCTGGAGGCCCGCGGCATGCGCTCGGCCAAGGGCAGCATCGAGATCGTCAAGGACCTCGGCAACATCCGGTCGGTCATCGACGACCTTGCGCGCACCTGCGCCTCCTCCATCGAGGTGCTCTCGCCGGGCGGCGGGCAGAACGAGGAGGCGATGCGCGCGGCGCTCCCGCTCGACCTCGACGTGCTCGGGCGCGGCGTGCGACTGCGGATGCTGCTCCAGCACAGCGCGCGCGGCCACCGGGCCACCGCGCAGTACGTGGAGACGATCGTGGCCGCTGGCGCCGAGGTGCGGTGCACCGGCGTGCTGCCGTCGCGGATGCTCATCTACGACCGCCACTGCGCGGTGCTGCCGGTGGACCCGGAGCACACGGGCGTGGGGGTGGCGCTGATCCGCGACACCTCGGTGATGGGCTTCCTCGGGCGGCTCTTCGCGCACTACTGGAGGACGGCCGAGGACTTCCTGGCGGACCCGGAGTGCGATGAGGCGGCGCCGCCGGAGGAGGTGGGCGGTGAGCTGCGGGGCATCGAGCGGGACGTGCTGCTGCTGATGGCGGCGGGCAAGACCAACGAGGCGATCGCGCTCCAGCTCGGCATCTCCCGGCGCTCGGTGAGCCGCCTGGTGGGGCGGCTGATGGACCGTCTGGGCGCGACCAACCGCTTCCAGGCCGGGGCCCGCGCGGCCAGGCTCGGCTGGCTGGCGTCGGTGCCTCCGGCGTAGCGGCGGGGACCCGCGCCCCTCCCTGGTCTCAGGTCCCCGCGTCGTCCCCGAGCAGGCGGCGGTCGGCCTCGGGCAGCCATGCGCCGGCGGGGCGGCGCAGCCATCCGCCCTCGGCGGCCAGTTCGCGGGCGGCGTCGGTCAGCGCCGTGAGCCCGGGGTGGCGCAGGCCGGCGCCCCAGACCATGGAGACCGGGGAGAGCGCCACCGGGTCGGTCAGCGGCCGGAGCACCATGCCGGGCACGCCCGTGAAGACCTCGCTGGCCAGCACCGACCAGCCCTGCCGGCGCACGATGCGGCGGAACTCCGGTTCGCCCTCGATCCGGGGGAAGGGTGCGGCGAGGGCGATGCCGCGTCCGGCGAAGAGGCGGCGGGCGAAGTCGGTCCACTCGGCGGTGTCGGCGTTGCCCGCCCCGGCGTAGAGCGTCTCCCCGGCGAGCGCGGCCAGCGGCACCGCCTCGCGCCGGGCCAGCGGGTGGTCCTCGGGCAGCAGCACCGCCACCCGCTCGTAGCGGATCAGGCGGTGCTCCAGGCGGGAGCGCGACGCCGGGTCGAGCCCGGCGAAGCGGCCGAAGGAGACGTCGAGGCTCCCGGCGCCGATCTCGGCGGCGGCCCGGGTGAGGCCGCTGTGGAAGCGGGCGACGAACTCCCGCTCGGGGGCGGCCCGGCGGGCGGCGTTCAGCACCCGCTGCCCGGTGGAGACGGGGGCGCCGACGTCGACGACGAGCGGCCGGCCGGCCCCGGAGCCGACGGCGGCGGCCAGATCCTCGTACGCGGCCAGCACGCGGCGGGCCTCGGGCAGCAGGCGTTCGCCCTCGGGGGTGAGCACCACGCGGCGGGTGCTGCGGACGAAGAGCGTGGTGTGCCACTCGCGCTCCAGGCGCCGGATGTCGCGGCTGAGGGCCTGCTGGGCGAGGTAGAGGCGGGTGGCGGCGCGGGTGAAGTGCAGCTCCTCGGCGACGGCGACGAAGGCGCGCAGCAGCCGTGGCTCGGTGTCGCGGGAGGAGGAGCCCATGGGCGCCATTCTCCCTGGGTGGCGCCGATTCACAACTCTGCCGTGTTAATCGGACCCGGACAGGTGTTGGACGGCGTGGGCGGGCGGCGGCGAGTGTTCTGGCCATGCCGCGCTCCGCACGTTCCCCGCGCTCCCACGCCGATGAGCCGCGCCGCGCGCCGCTGCTGGGGCTCGTCGGCGGGACGCTGATCGCCGCGTTCCCCGATCCTCCGGAGCCGCCTCCGGGGCCCGGACCCCGGAGGCGGCGCGCCGCGCGCCGGCGGGGCCCCTACGCCCGGCTGTTCGCCGCGCCCGGCGCGCTCGCCTTCACCGTGCCGAACGTGGTCGCCCGGCTGCCCATGGGCATGTTCGGCGTCTCCGCCGTGATCATGATCACCGCACGCCACGGCTCCTACGCGCTGGCGGGCTCGGTGGTGGCCGCCGGCCTGCTGGCCTCGGCGGTGGCCGGGCCGCTGGTCGCGCGCCTGGTGGACCGGCACGGCCAGGCCCGGGTCGCCGTCCCGGCGGCGGCGGTGTGCGCCGCCGGCCACCTGGCGCTGGTGGCATGCCTGCTGCTCGGCGCGCCGGTGTGGGCGTACTACGGCTGCGCGCTGCTGACCGCGGCGCAGCCGAACACGGGCGGTCTGTCCCGCGCCCGCTGGGCCCGCATCTACCGCGAGGATTCGCGCGAGCACACGGCCGCCCGGCACGCCGCGAACTCCTTCGAGCAGGCCGTGGACGAGCTGTGCTTCCTCGGCGGGCCGGTGCTGGCGACGCTGCTGTGCACGCGTCTGTTCCCGGAGGCGGGCACGCTGGCCGCGGCCGCGCTGCTGCTCGGCGGGATGGTGGCGTTCGCCGCGCAGCGCGGCACCGAGCCTCCGCCGCGCCCGCGCGCGCCGGGCGGGCGGCGGCCGGGGCGCATACCGGGCCTGGGCGCGCTGATGGTGACCTTCGGCTGCACCGGCGTGGTCTTCGGCGCGGTGGAGGTGGTGACGATCGCCTTCGCGGACGAGCGCGGGCAGCGGGCCTGGGCCGGGCTGGTGCTGTCGGCGCAGGCCGCCGGGTCGGCGGTGGCGGGGCTGGCGTTCGGACTCGCGCGGTTCTCGGGTTCGGTGCGGGCACGGTTCACGGCGTGCGTGGCGGCGATGGCGGTGCTGATGAGCGTGCCGCTGGCGGCCTCGCGAACGGGGGAGCTGGCCTGGCTGGCGCCCGCGCTGCTGGTCGCCGGGATGGCCACGGCCCCGACGATGGTCACGGGGATGACGCTGGTGCAGCGCCTCACCCCGCCGGACCGGATCAACGAGGGCATGACGCTGGCGGTGACCGCGCTGCTCGGCGGCGTCGCGCTGGGCGCGGCGGCCGGCGGCTGGGCCGTGGACACCGTGCACGGCGCGGCCTCTGGCTACTGGCTGCCGGCCGGCGCGGCCGCGCTCGCGGCCGCCGTCGCCGCCGCCGTCAGGACAGGCCGCGCAGGAAGCCGGCCGCGACCGGGCCCGCGTCCGCCCCGCCGGAGCCGCCGCCCGTGAGCACCACGGCGAACGCCAGGTCGCGTTCGCCGAGGTACCCGACCATCCAGGCGTTGGTGGACAGCTCGCCGTTCTCGTCGGTGAACTCGGCGGTGCCGGTCTTGGCGTGCGGCTCGCCGGGAACGCCGTCCAGCGCCGAGGCCGAGCCCTCGGTCACGGTGTCGCGCATCATCGTGCGCAGCGCCTCGTACGTCCCGCCGCTCAGCTCCGCCGTGGCCCCGTGGGGCTCCTCGACGGCGGCGGGCACGAGCACCGGCTGGTGGAAGCCGCCCTCGGCGACGGTCGCGGCGACCGAGGCCATGACGAGCGGGCTGGCCTGCACCCGGCCCTGCCCGATCAGCGAGGCGGCCAGCTCGTTCTCGCTCTCCGCCGCCGGCACGGCGCCGTCGAAGGTGACGGCGCCGACGGTCCACTCCGAGCCGATGCCGAACGCCTGCGCGGTCCGGCTGAGGGTGTCGTTCTCGAAGCGGTCGCGGTTGTCGATGAACGCCGTGTTGCAGGAGGCGGTGAACGCCTCGTGCAGCGTGGTGTCCGGGCCCAGCTCGAACTCGTTCTGGTTCTCGAAGACCTGACCGTCGACGTTGACGAACTGCGGGCAGCCGAGGGCGTCGCCGGGCGCGGTGCCGCCCTCCAGCAGCGCGGCGGCCGAGAGGATCTTGAAGGTCGAGCCGGGCGCCATTTGCCCCTGCAACGAGAGATTGAAGCCGCTGGAGGGCCAGTCGGCGGAGGCCAGGATGTGCCCGGTGGAGGGCCGCACCGCGACGATCGCGGCGTCCTGGTCCAGGCCGTCGAGGGCGTTCTCGGCCGCGCGCTGCACCGCCGGGTCGATCGTCGTCCGCACGGGCGCGCCCGCCTCGCCGCCCTCCTGCTCATACAGGGTCTCCACGGCGCTCCCCGATTCCCGGTCCGCGATCACCACGGCGGCGGCCGGGGTCCCGGCGAGCTGCTCCTCGTACCGGCTCTGCAGGCCGGAGGTGCCCTCGCCGGTCTCCGGGTCGACGCCGCCGACCAGCGGGCGGGCGGCGTGCGCCAGCGGCTGGGTGTCCTCCTCGAACTGGAGCCCCTCGGTGGCGCGCAGCTCGGCGGCGTGCTCCTGGTAGGCCTCGTCCCGCAGCGTCACCACCGGCACCGCCTGGTTGGGGTCGGCCGTCTCCACCTCGGCGGCGAGGTCCTCGGTGTCGATGCCGGCGTCGAGCCCGTCGAGCGTGGCGTAGGCGGCGTCGGGGTCGCTGAGCAGCGCGGGCCAGATGCTGATGTGCCACACCTTCGCGGACCCGGCGAGCTGGCTGCCGTCGGCGGCGAGTATCGGCGCGCGCTCGGGCTCCTCGGTCGTGAGCACCAGGGTCTGCCCCTCGGTGAGCTCGGGGTGCACGAGCGTCGACTCCCAGTGCAGGGTCCAGGCTTCCTCGCCCTCCCGGACGGAGGCGGCGGAGTCGTACGACCACTCCCCCACGCCCTCCAGCGTGAAGGTGGCGGTGAAGGGGACGGTCATGCCCTGCCCGTCCTCGCCCGTCTCCTCGCCCGCGTCGTCGGCGATCTCGAAGCTGAGCTCCTCCGGCCGCGTGTTCGTCCGCACGGACTCCAGCAGGGACAGCGCGGACTCGGGGTCGTCGGTGCGGTCGGCGGCGTTCCGCAGCTCGCCGGCGGCCCAGGCGTCGAGGAACGCCTCGGTCTCCGCCCGCGCCGCCTCGGCCCGCTCGTCGCCGCCCCCGCCGCGCAGCAGCACGAAGGCGCCCGCCGCGGCCACGAGCGCGAGCGCGACGACGCCGGCCACGATCATCCTGTTCCGTCTGCCGGCACGCCGGCTCCCGGCCGGCCCCCACCCCGCCCCCGGTGCGCCCGGTGCGCCCGGTGCGATGTTGCTCCCCATATTCCCCATGCGCGCACACTACCGCCCGGAAATGACAACGGCCCCACCGCCTGGGGCGGTGGGGCCGTTGTCAAGGTTCCAGTGGAGATGGCGGGAATCGAACCCGCGTCCAACGGAGCGGAAGGAGGGCTTCTCCGAGCGCAGTCCGCTGTGCTTTTCTCAGCCCCGGAGATCACGCGGACAAGTCTCCGACGGGCTCAGTCACTGTTAAGTGTCCCGGTTGCTCCCGTGACCGGAGCAAACGGTGAGTTCCCTAGCTGATGCCAGGTACCGGGTCGGGAACGACCCCGGGCTGACACTTCGCAGGTCGCTGCTCAGGCAGCGAGGGCGAAGGAATCGCGCTTGTTGTCGGCGATTATTTTTTTGCGGCACATGGTTAACGAGATCATTGCCGCGTTCCTCGGCTCGCTTCCCCTGCTTCGACATCCGCTGTCGAAACCGATCATCCCCCTGTTGAGTTAAGAACCTCCGCCAGTATACGTCACCGGCGCTGCCTGCGGCGAGCGGCGGAGATGGCCCGCTCGGCCTCGCGCCGGTCCTGCTGCTCGCGCAGCGTCTGCCGCTTGTCGTACTCGCGCTTGCCTCGCGCCAGGGCCAGCTCGACCTTGGCCCGGCCGTCCACGAAGTACATCTGGAGCGGCACCAGGGTGACGCCGGTCGACTGGGTCTTGCCGATGAGCTTGTCGATCTCGGAGCGGTGCAGCAGCAGCTTCCGCTTGCGCCGGGCGCTGTGGTTGGTCCACGTGCCCTGCGCGTACTCGGGGATGTGCACGTTGTGCAGCCACAGCTCGCCGCCGTCGAGCTGCCCGAAGCCGTCGACGAGGGAGGCGCGGCCCTGCCGCAGCGACTTCACCTCGGTGCCGGTGAGCACGAGCCCGCACTCATAGGTCTCCAGGATGTGATAGTCGTGCCGCGCCCGCCTGTTCTGCGCGATGAGCTTGCGACCGGTCTCCTTAGCCATAACCCAGCCAGTCTACTGGCGCGAGACGCGCGGTCAGCCGGTTTAACGGCCCGCGATGCCGGCGATCAGGACAGACCGCCGAGCACGATGCGGGCCTCGGCCTCCGCGTCCTCACCCGGATCGACGACCAGATCGGGGGCGATGCCGACCTCGTCGATGGCGCGGCCCGAGGGCGTGAGGTAGTGCCCCACCGTGAGCTCCGCCACCGAGCCGTCCGGCTGCTCTCTCGGCATCTGCACCGTGCCCTTGCCGAAGGTGCGGGAGCCCACGATGACCGCCCGGTTGCGGTCCTGGAGGGCGCCGGTCAGCATCTCGGCCGAGCTCATGGTGCCGCCGTCCACCAGCACCACCAGGGGCGTGCCGGTGTCGCCGCCGCGCTCGGCGTGCAGCGCGTGCTGCTCGCCGCGCACGTCGTAGGTGGCGACCAGGCCGCCGTCGAGGAAGACGGAGGCCGCGGCGGCGGCCTCGGCGAGCAGCCCGCCGGCGTTGCCGCGCAGGTCGAGCACGATGCCGTCGCCCGCCGGGACGCTCTCCACGGCGGAGCGCAGCTGCTCGGCGGAGCCGCGCGTGAAGGAGGAGACGTGGATGCGGGTCACGCCGGGGGCGTCCCGTGTCACGGTCACGGTCTCGGTGGTGAGCCGGGCGCGTTCGACCTCGACCTCCCAGTGGCGACCGTCGCGCTCCAGGCCCAGCAGCACGGTGCTGCCCGGGCCCGCCCGCTCCGGCCGGTCGCTGCCGCGCAGCCGGCTCACGGCGTCGGTGACGGGGTCGCCGTCGAGGCGGTCGCCGTCGATGGTGCGGATCTCGTCGCCCGCGAGGACGCCGGCGCGCTCGGCGGGGCTGTCCTCGTGGACCTCTCTCACCTCGATGCGGCCGTCGGGGGTACGCGTCACCGCTATCCCGGTGCCGACGTACTCGCCTTCGAGGCCGGACTGCAACTCGGCGTACTCCTCGGGCGAGTACACCGCGGCCCAGCGGTCGTCCTCGCCGACCAGCGCCTCGGCCTGCCCGGCGTCGCCCTCACCGCCGCCGCGCGCGTCCTGCGGGGTGCCGCCCATGGCGGACAGCTCCGTGCCGTCGGCGCCCGGCGGCCAGGAGCCGGTTGCGGCCCCGGTGACGAGGACGCTCGCGAAGACACATGCCAACACCGCGCCCCGGCGGGCCGGAAGGAGTGGAGCGGATCGGGGCATGCTGCGGAGTGTAGGACAGATGGAGAGGACGTACGGGAGATGAACGTCACGGCGCGCGGGGGATAAATCACACCCGAACTACACCTTCAGATACTTGCGCAGAGCGAAAAAAGCTGCAAGGGCGGGCATCAGCGCGCCGACCGCGAGGACGAAGGGCAGCACCTCGATCACCGCGTCCCAGCCGACGAAGGTGATGAGCGGGATCTCCTGGGCGAGGAAGTTGTTGATCATGAAGTACTTGACGCCGACGAGGAGTCCGCAGGCGAGCACCGCGCCCATCACGCCGGCGATCGAGGCCTCCATGATGAAGGGGAGCTGGATGTAGAAGCTCGACGCGCCCACCAGCCGCATGATCCCGGTCTCGCGGCGGCGGCTGAACGCCGAGACGCGCACGGTGTTGACGATCAGCAGCAGCGCCACGATGAGCATCAGCGCGAAGAGGCCGAGAGCGGCGTAGTTGACGCCGTTCAGCAGGTTGAAGAGGTTCTCCAGCAGGTCGCTCTGGTCCACCACGTCCTGCACACCGTCGCGCCCGGCGAAGGCGGTGGAGACCACCTCGTACTTGGTGGGGTCCTCCAGTTTGACGCGGAAGGAGTCCTGCATCTGGTCGGGCGTCACCACGGCGGCGATCGGATTGTCCTCCTGCTGCTCCTGGTAGTGCTCGAACGCCTCCTCCGCCGTCTCGTAGTAGACCTCGTCGACGATGTCGAACTCCCTGAGCTCGGCCTCGATCTCCCGCTTCTGCTCCTCGGTGGCGGCGCCCGTGGAGCAGTTGGGGTCGGACTCGGCGTCGTTCTCGTTGCAGAGGAAGATCGACACCTCGACCCTGTCGTACCAGTAGTCCTTCATGCTGTTGACCTGCTCGCGGGCGAGCAGCGAGCCGCCGAGCAGGGCCAGCGAGAGGGCGACCGAGACGATCACCGCGAAGGTCATGGTGAGGTTCCGGCGGAGACCGACGCTGATCTCCGACAGGACGAAGTGGGCGCGCATGACGACGGCCTTTCCGTGAGGGCGTGGGCGTGCGAGAGCCGGAGGGGATCAGTGCTGGTAGCCGTAGACGCCGCGCGTCTGGTCGCGGACGAGTCGGCCCTTCTCCAGTTCGATCACGCGCTTGCGCATCTGGTCCACGATCTGCGCGTCGTGGGTCGCCATCACCACGGTGGTGCCGGTGCGGTTGATCCGGTCGAGCAGCTTCATGATGCCCACCGAGGTCTGGGGGTCGAGGTTGCCGGTCGGCTCGTCGGCGATCAGCAGCATGGGGCGGTTGACGAAGGCGCGCGCGATCGCCACGCGCTGCTGCTCACCACCGGACAGCTCGCCGGGCATCCGGTCCTCCTTGCCGCCGAGGCCGACGAGGTCGAGCACCTCGGGCACGGTCTTGCGGATCTGGCCACGGGACTTCCCGATGACCTCCAGGGCGAACGCCACGTTCTCGGCGACGGTCTTGTTCGGCAGCAGGCGGAAGTCCTGGAAGACGGTGCCGAGTTGGCGGCGTACCTGCGGCACCTTCCAGTTCGACAGCCGCCCGAGGTCCTTGCCGAGGATGTGGACGCTGCCGTGGGTGGCGCGCTCCTCGCGGAGGATCAGCCGCAGAAAGGTGGACTTGCCCGAACCGGAGGAGCCCACGAGGAAGACGAACTCGCCTCGTTCGACCTCCAGCGAAACGTCGCGGAGCGCCGGAGCGTTCTGCCGAGGGTATGTCTTGGAGACGTTGTCGAATCGAATCACGGTTACACCATGCCGGGACTGGGTACGAGCGGGAGGCTCCCCCCTCGCTGGGGCAGACCATACGCGAAGCGCGCGTACGGGCGCAGGCGCCGAACGCCTGCTGGGGGGTCTGTCCCGATTCGCACCGGCCCGAAGCGTTCCCGGCCGGAGCCTGGCACAGTAGAGACCGAGGGGGAAGTGAGAGGAGACTTGTCCATGACCGCCGACTGGCTGGTGTGCGCGAACTGCGCGGGGCGGGTGAGCGAGGGCCGGTGCTCCGTGTGCCGGGCACAGCTGGCGCGGCTGCGCGCCGAGCGCGGGCCCTGGGCCGTTCTCAGCAGCCCGGGGGCGCTGGTCGCCCTGCTCCTGACCCTGGCGGCCGTCGCGCTGCTGGTGACGCGGCCCGCCTGAGCCGACGCGAGAACGGGCCCGGAGCGACTGCGCGCTCCGGGCCCGTTACGCCGTGCCGTCTGCCGGCCGGCCCTGGTGGTGTCAGGCCGGGGTGACGTTCTTGTTGATCAGACGCGGCAGGTAGCGGAAGCCGACGCCGCCCGCGATCATGGTGGCGGCGCCGATGATCAGCAGCGTCTCGTTGCTGGAGGAGCCGGTCTCGGCCAGTTCGCCGCCCTCGTCCTCCTCGGCGGGAAGCTCCTCGACGGGAACCTCCTCGACGGGCACGTCGCCCTCGGTCGGCGGCTCCTGCTCGATCGGGCCGCTGCTGCTGCCCTGGTCGGCGGGCTCCGGCTCGTTGCCGGAGACCGTGCCCTCGTCCACGCCGCCGGTCGCGCCCTGCGAGGTGGCGCCCTCGTCGACACCCTCGTCGGTGCCTTCGCTGGTGCCCTCGTCGGTACCGGCGTCGGTCCCCTCGTCGGTGCCTTCGCTGGTGCCCTCGTCGGTGCCGGCGTCGGTTCCCTCGTCCGTGCCTTCGTCGGCGCCCTCGTCGGTGCCTTCGCTGGTGCCCTCGTCGGTACCGGCGTCGGTCCCCTCGTCGGTTCCCTCGTCCGTGCCTTCGTCGGCGCCCTCGGAGCCCTCACTGGAACCCACGATCAAGCCGACCGCCGTGCCCTCGGACTCGCTGCCCTCGGCGACACCGACGGCGACGCCCTCGGTGCCCTCGGAGCTGCCCGAGATGATGCCGGCGAGGGTGCCCCCGCGGCTGGTGGGCTCCTCCGTCTTGGTCGACGCCTTGTCGCCGGCCGATGCCGTACCGACGATGGCGAGGGAGGCCCCGGCGGCGAAGACCGCGGCAGCGGCGACCCGCGCCACGTTGGCCCGTGTCTTGGGACTGGCCATGTATGCACTACCCCCTGTAGCTGATCACTTCGCGACAGCTTCCTAGGTTGTCTCTGTCTCTTGGCACAGCCTCACGCAAGGGAGTGGTGGTGCCGGGGGCTTGTCCGTTGCTCCTACGCGCCCCTTGCGCAACACGCACCTCACAACATAGGCAGGCCAGGCGGCAAGCTTTCCTGTTGATCCGACAGGCGTCAAGTTGGGATGTCCCTTAAATAACGCATCCCGCGTGGAAGTTGCGTGAAAGTTACTTGTCCCGCTGTTTGCGCCAGCGGATGCCGGCCTCGAGGAAGTCGTCGATGTCGCCGTCGAGTACGGCCTGCGGGTTGCCCACCTCGTGCTCGGTGCGCAGGTCCTTGACCATCTGGTACGGCTGCAGCACGTAGCTGCGCATCTGGTTGCCCCAGGAGTTGCCGCCGTCGCCCTTGAGGGCGTCCATCTTCGCCTGCTCCTCCTCCCGCTGACGGGCCAGCAGGCGGGCCTGCAGGACGCGCATCGCGGCGGCGCGGTTCTGGATCTGGGACTTCTCGTTCTGGCAGGAGACGGTGATGCCGGTGGGCAGGTGCGTGATGCGGACCGCGGAGTCCGTGGTGTTCACCGACTGGCCGCCGGGGCCCGAGGAGCGGAAGACGTCGACGCGGATCTCGTTCTCCGGGACCTCGATGTGGTCGGTCTGCTCCACGACGGGCAGCACCTCCACTCCGGCGAACGAGGTCTGGCGGCGCCCCTGGTTGTCGTACGGCGAGATGCGCACCATGCGGTGGGTGCCCTGCTCGACGGAGAGGGTGCCGTAGGCGTAGGGGGCCTTGACCGTGAAGGTCGTCGACTTGATGCCCGCCTCCTCGGCGTAGGAGGTGTCGAGGACCTCCGTCGGGTAGCCCCTCCGCTCGGCCCAGCGCAGGTACATCCGCTGGAGCTGCTCGGCGAAGTCCGCCGCGTCGACGCCGCCGGCCTCGGCGCGGATGCTGACCATGGCCTCGCGCTGGTCGTACTCGCCCGACAGGAGGGTGCGCACCTCCAGCTCGTCCACGGCCTTCTTGACCGCGACCAACTCCGCGTCGGCCTCGCGGCGGGCCTCCGCGTCGCTCTCGGACTCGGCCAGCTCGAAGAGCACCTCCAGGTCGTCGATGCGCGCGCGCAGCTCCTCGACCTTGCGCACCTGGCCCTGAAGCAGCGAGAGCCTGCTGGTCACCTGCTGGGCGCTCTCGGGGTCGTCCCACAGGTTCGGGGAGGCCGCGCGCTCCTCGAGCGAGGCGATCTCGTCCCTCATCGTCTTGAGGTCCAGGACGGCCTCGACCGACTCCATGGTGGAGCTGAGGGACTTCAGAGCTTCGGATACATCGACGACTGCCACATCCCCAGCCTAACCGTTACGGAGCA
The DNA here is from genome assembly GCF_052246635.1 of Streptomyces sp. 6N223. Classification (NCBI taxonomy): domain Bacteria; kingdom Bacillati; phylum Actinomycetota; class Actinomycetes; order Kitasatosporales; family Streptomycetaceae; genus Streptomyces; species Streptomyces sp. 6N223. The sequence goes on from NZ_JBQQCA010000045.1 coordinate 23,514, forward strand.
CGCGGCTCCTCGACGTTCTCCACTTCAGGGGAATCCCCCGTTCCGCCGCCCTCGTCGTCCCCGCCGCCGAAGATCAGCCAGCCGCCCAGGGCGCCCACGCCGACCAGGCCGGCCGCGGTCACCGCCAGGCGCCGCCGGCGGCGGGCGGCCGAGGAGGTCTGGTGCCGGGCCGAGCCGGCGCGGCGTTCGCCCGGCGCCCGGGGAGCGCGGGCCGTGCCGTGGGCGCCGCCCGCCAGCTCGTCGGCGTCCGGCACCCGCATCCTGGTGTGGGTGGCGCGCTCGGAGTCCGGGGCGGCGCCGCGCACCAGCGGCACGGCCCCGCGCGGCGGGCTCTCCTCCGCCGCCTGGGCGGACAGGACCGCGCCCACGGCGGCGCCGACGTGGGCACCGGGCTGGTGCCCGGCCTCCGCCTCGGCGTCCGAGACGTCGCCGATGTCCAGGGGTGGCAGCCCATCGAGCGCGGGGAGCATCTCGCGCAGCCGCGAGGCGAGCTCGACCGCCCGCAGCCGGGAGGCGGGGGCCTTGGCCAGGCACTGCTGGATCAGCTCCCACAGCTCGCGCGGCAGGCCGGGCAGTTCGGCCGCCTTCTCGGTGACCTGGCGGCGCAGCACCGCGCCGGGGTGGCCGCCGCCGAAGGGGGTGAACCCGGCCAGCAGCTCGTACAGGACGGTGACCAGGGCGTAGATGTCGACGGCCGCGCGCGGCGGCAGGCCCTCGACGATCTCGGGCGCCATGTAGTCCGGGGTGCCGACGACGCCGCCGCGGCCGCCGTGGCGCGGCTCGTCGATCAGCTTGGCGACGCCGAAGTCGGTGAGGAGCGCGGTCGTGCGGCCGCCCCCGGTGTCGAGGAGGATGTTCTCCGGCTTCACGTCGCGGTGGACGATGCCCGCGGCGTGCGCGACGGCGAGCCCGCTGGCCACGTCGGCGGTGATCCCGGCGGCCTCGCGGGGGGCCAGGCGCCGCTCGCGCCGCAGGTGGCTGCGCAGGTCGGGGCCGCGTACGAGGTCCATCACCAGGGCGATGTCCTGGATGTCGTCCGGCGCGCCACTCTGGGAGGGGACGTGGCCGGGTCCGTGGCCGCCGTTGATGACCAGCTCGCGGACGCCGACGATGTTGGGGTGCTCAAGGCCGAGCAGGGCGTGCCGCTCGTGGGCGAAGCGCTCGGCGAGGTCGCGGTCGGCGGCCAGGTCCTCGCGCAGCACCTTGATGGCCACCGGGCCCTCGGGCCCCTCGCCGAGCCACACCGTGCCGGCGCTGCCGCGGCCGAGGACGCGGTGTGCGGTGTAGTGGCTGCCGATGTTCCGTGCCATGGCGTGAGGCTACGACGCCCGTCTGACAACGTCGGGACACCGCGCCAGGTTTGCCCTGCTTTGATGCCATGTCAGGGCGGAAAACCACCCTCGGAAGTCGATAAATCCCCGAGGTCACCCACCGCTGCCGGTGGTGTTCTCGAGGTCCTGCTGGGTCTGCTTGGCCTCCTCCATGAGGCCGAGCCACTCCCGCACGTCCCTGAACCAGTCCTTGGTGGCGGTCCAGAAGTCCTTGCCGTCGGCGATCCAGTCCTGCATGGGCGTGAAGTTCCACACCGCCCAGCCGGCGGCGACCAGCAGCAGCACCACGAAGAGGCAGCCCTTCAGGCAGCCCATGCCCGGGATGCGCATGGGGCTGCCGCCGCGCGAGCGGGAGCGCGGCTCGCGCTCGCGGCGCGGCTCGGCGCCCCGGCGCGGCTGCGGCTCGGCGTACGGGGGCGGCACGGGCTGCTGGTACGGCGCGGGCTGCTGCGGCGGCGCGTACTGCTGCTGGTACGGCGCGGGCTGCTGCGGCGGGTACCCGTACCCCGGCTGCTGGGGCTGCTGCGGCGGGTACCCGTACCCGGGCTGCTGGGGCTGCTGCCGCGGGCGGCGCTGCGGCTGGCGCTGGGGGCGGCGGTAGAGGGGGTCCTGGGCCGGGTCGATGGGCTGCACCCGGGTCGGCTCGTTGCGGTCGCGCGCGGCCCGCATCTGCTCCTCCCACGGGTGCGGGCCGTCGGGCTGCGAGGGGCCCTGCGGGGGCATCACCCGGGTGGGGTCGGCGTCGCCGCCGGCGGGGGCGGCCGGGGCGCCGGCGTGCGGCAGGACGCTGGTGGGGGCGGCCGGGTCGACGGCCGCGGAGCCGCCGGGCATCGCCCGGGTCGGCTCGGCGGAGCCGGGCGGGCTGATGCCGGTGCCCGGGACCTTGACCGGCGCCGAGTCGGGCAGCAGCAACGCCGCGACGCCGGCCGCCGCCGACCACTGCTCGCCGGTGGCGTGATCGCCGATCCCGGCGGCCACGGTGCGCAGGGCGCGGGCGAGGCTGACGGCGCCGGGGCGTTCGTCCGGGCTCTTGCGCAGGCAGCGCTCGATGACGGTCCACAGCGGATCGGGAACGCCCTCGGGGCGCGGCGGCTGCGCGCTGAGGTGGCCGCGCAGCACGTCGAGGGTGCTGCCGCCCACGAACGGCGGGTGGCCGGCGACCAGCTCGTACAGCAGGACGCCGGCGCCGTAGATGTCCACGGCCGAGGTCTGCTCGCGGCCCTCGGCCGACTCGGGCGCCACGTACGAGGGCGTGCCGACGAACTCGTGGGTGCGGGTCACCCCGGGGGAGTCGGCGAGGCGGGCGATGCCGAAGTCGGTGAGCATCGGGCGCAGCGGCTCGCTGCCGGTGACCTCGCCGCCGCCGGCCAGCAGCACGTTGGCGGGCTTGAGGTCCCGGTGGACGATGCCCTTGGAGTGGGCGGCGGCCAGGGCGTCGGCGATCTGGGCGGTGAGCAGGGCCGCGCCCACCGGGCTGAACGGGCCGTTCCGGCGGAGGTAGTGGTGCAGGTCGGGCCCGTCGATCAGGTCCATGACCAGGGCGATCATGTCGCCCTCGACGACGAGGTCGCGGGTGCGCACGATGTTGTCGTGGTTGGCCTCGCTCAGCCGCAGCAGCACCGAGCGCTCGCGCAGGAAGCGCATGACCACGTCGGCGTCGTGGGCGAGCTCCTCCTTGAGCACCTTGATGGCGACCTGCTCGCCGGGCTGTCCCGGGACCGCGGCCTCCTCGCCGGCGGTCTCGCGCTGGTGGCCGCGCCAGACGGTGCCGGTGGCGCCGCGCCCAAGCGGCTCTTCGAGCAGGTACTTGCTGCCTACCGGCCGCACGTGCGCTCCCTGGTGTTTGCTGGTGATCCGGCTGGTGATCCCGGGGATCGGGCCCGAGTTCCCTACTGTAATGCCGCCCGCCGAACCTCCGGACGGCCGTCAGTTCGGTCTGCCGACGGTGTTCCTGGTGGGACGCGGGGGGTCGGCCGGGCGGTTGCCCCCGGGCCGCCGAACGCAGCCGAACGCCGCCGAACGCAGCCGTACGCCGCCCGACCGCTGGGGGCACCGCTGAGGGCCGGGCGCCTGCGCGGTGGGGCTGTTTCTGGTCGATCCCGGCCACCGGGCAGGCGGCGGGACGGCCAGGCCAGGGCCGTGTGACCGGCCGGTGCACCGGGCCGTCATCGATCAGATCTGGTCAGATCTGGCCAATCAAGATCACTAACTGCCGCTGGCGGGACGGACTGTCGGTGGCGGGTGCGAGGATGCTTTCAGCATCACCATCTGAATGCGTCAGCCATGCAGGACAGCCAAGCAAGACGCCAGCCATTCGCCACGCCGTAGCAGCCTGGGCCAGTGAGGTGACCGGGAGGGGGCCGATGCCGATCCAGATCAGGGTGACCGTGCTCGGGCAGCCGGGTGGCCGTGGCGCGCCCGGCGAGCCCGGCGGCCGGGGCGGCGCCGACGTGCAGCTCACCGCCCCGGAGAACACGCCGCTCGCCGACGTGCTCAGCGGGCTGTCGGCCGCCGCCGCACCGGGCTCCGGCACGCCGGCGGCGCTCTTCTGCGGCGACCTGCGGCTCGATCCCCGGCGCGCGCTGCTGGGACACCCGCCGCTGGTGGACGGCGCGGTGCTGGCGTTCGACCGCCCCGTGGCCATGCCCGTTCCCGAGCCGGTTCCGGCCCGGCTGCTGGTCGTCTCGGGCCCGGACGCGGGCGGGGTGCACCTGCTGCGCGGCGGGGAGGTGCGCATCGGCAGGTCGGCCCGGGCCGACGTGCCGATAGACGATCCGGACGTGTCGCGGCTGCACTGCTCGGTCTCGCTGGGCGAGAACGGCTCGGTCACGGTCACCGACCTGGGCTCGACCAACGGCACGCTGCTCGGCGGCGAGCCGGTGGTCGGCGGTCCGGTGCGGGTGCCGCTCGGCGCGGCGCTGCGGCTGGGCGAGACCACGCTGCGGCTGGTGTCCGGAGGCGCGTCGGCCGGCGTTTCCGCGGCGGGCGGGCCCGGCGATCCGGCCGTTCCGGCGGGGCCGCCGTCCCCACCCGTGCCACCCGTGCCACCCGGGCCGCCCGTGCCGCCGCAGCCGCCCGGCCCGCCGCGGCAGCCGGGCCCGCCCGCGGCACGGCGGACCACGCGAGGGCTGGCCGGGTGGGCCAGGCGGCTGGGCGGGTCCGGCGAGACGCACGCCGGGCTCCCGCTGCCCCGCGTCGCGCCGGGCTCCTCCGAGCCCGCGCGGCAGGCACCGCCGCCCGCGGACCCGGCGGACGCGGCCGAGGAGGCGCGCTGGCCGGACCCCGCCACGCTGCTGCTGACGGCCCTGGAGCCCGGCGGCGGCGCGGCACCCCGGCTGTGGGAGCGCGACGCCGCCCACCCCGACGCCTTCGGCCTGCGCCTCGGCACCACGCAGCGCCCCGGCGGGCGGCTGGCCCCGGTCGTGGTCGGCCTCCCCGAGGCCGGCTCGCTCGGGCTGGCCGGGCCGCGGCAGCGGCTGACCGGCCTGGCCCGTTCGCTGCTGGCCCAGCTCGCCGCGCTGCACCCGCCGAGCGCGCTGGAGCTGGTGGTGGTGGCGCCCGGCCGGGCCGAGGAGTGGTCGTGGCTGGGATGGCTGCCGCACCTGCGCCCCACGCGCGGGCAGGACTGCGGGCTGCTGATGGGCTTCGACCGGGATCAGGCGGCGGCCCGCGTCCGGGAGCTGGCGGAGCGCGAGGCGGGCCGGGACGGGTCCGGGCGGCGCACGGTGGTGCTGGTCGACGGCGACGTCGGGAGCGCCCCGGCGCTGGCGCAGGCGCTGGCGCGGCTCGCGGTGACGGGCCCGGCCGCCGGAATACACCTGCTGTGCCTGGCCGAGGCGCCCGCGGCCACGCCGGCCTCGCCGCTGGCCGAGACCCTGACCCTTGCCCGCGAGTCCTCCCCCGCCTTCGCCGCCTGCGGCGCCGTCGGGCTGCTGAGCGGGGCCGTGGCCTCGGCGTTGCGGCTGACCGGGACCGGCGCGGCCGGGGCGCACGGCGGCGGCCACGGGCCGGTGGCGACGGTGGACGCGGTGTCGGCCGCCTGGGCCGAGCGGTTCGCGCGGGCGCTGGCCCCCGTCCGCGAGGAGAGCGCCGGGGAGGCGGCGGCCGCGGATGCCGCCGGGCCGCCCGCGAGCTGCCGCCTGCTGGACGTACTGCAGCTGCCACGCGTGACGCCGGGCGCGCTGCGGGAGCGGTGGCGGCGTCGGGCGGGGCTGCCGCTGGTGCTCGGCGCGACGGCCGAGGGCCTGGCGATGGCCGAGCTGGCCGAGGCCGCCGGGCCGCTGCGCGTGGAGGGCGAGCCGGGCTCGGGCCGGACGCAGCTGCTGTGCTCGCTGGCCGCCTCCCTCGCGGCGGCGCAGGCGCCCGCGGATCTCTCGCTGCTGCTGGTCGAGGGCGCTGGCGAGGGCCTGCGGCCGGGCGCCGAGCTGCCGCATGTGGCCTCTTACGTGGGGGCCACCGACCCGGTGCGGCTGCGGGCGTTCGCGCAGGCGCTGCGCGACGAGCTGAAGCGGCGGGCCGCGCTGCTGGGCGAGGCGGACTTCACGGCGTTCTCGGCCTCGGCGGCGGGCACCTCGGCGAAGTCGGCGGCCTCGGGATCCGGGGCGGGGGGCGCTCGGGCGGGGGGCGCTCGTGTGGTGGGGCAGCGCTCCTCGGGCGAGGAGGCGCGCGGGGAGCCGCGCGGCGAGGGCGACACCCCGGCGATGCGCGTGGCGGGCAGTGGCCCCCTGCCGTGGCTGGTGGTGCTCGTCGACGACATCGACGCGCTGCTGTCGCCGCCGCTGGGCGCCCCCGGCCGCCAGGCCGCGGGCTCGGTGGTGCGGGCGCTGGACGCGGCGGTCCGCGACGGGCACCGGCTCGGGGTCCGGCTCGTCACGGCCGGCACGCCGGGCAGCGTGCTGCCGCAGGACACGACCGGCGGGGGCATACGCGTCGCGCTGACGGGCAGGACACCCGGCCGGGCCGAGCTGTGGCGCGCCGACGGCGGGACCGTGGCGTTCCAGGCGGCCCGGGTGACCGGCCGGATCCCGCGCACCTCGACGCTGCGGCCGACCGTGGTGCGGCTGGACTGGGCCCGCGTCGGCGACCCGCCCGCCCGGCGGCCGGTCCGTGAGCTGGGGAACGGCCCGACCGACGTGGCGCTGCTCGCCAGCGCCGCCGCCCGGGCCGCGCAGTCGGGTCAGGCCGCCACCGCCAGCCTCGTCTAGGCGATGCCGGGGGGTGACACGGGCCGATATGACCTGGTCAGGGGTAACAGGGCGGTCACAAAGAACACTTGACAATGTGGTCGGGGTTGCCTGCCCGGTCGGGCGGGCGTAGGACTTTCGGCACAGGACGTGCGGCGTGGCAGGTCTGTGCCGGTTGTGAAGGTGCCGCGCCGTGCCTGATGACCGTGGAGCCGGATGGAGAGGGATTCATGCGCGGTTCGGTCCGGAATCCGGGGCGGAAGGCCACCCGTGCGGTCGCGGCGGCCGTGGCGGCCTGCGCGCTGACGCTGACAGCCTGCTCCAGCGACGACAGCGGAGGCGGGACCGACGTCCGGATCTCCTCCATCGAGCTGCCCGACCTCGGCGGGGAGAGCCTGGAGGTCGCCGCCGTGTGGACCGGCGCCGAGCAGGAGAACTTCATGCGCGTCGTCGAGGCGTTCGAGCAGGAGACCGGCGCGTCGGTCACGTACGTGCCCAGCGGCGACAACGTCTCCAGCTTCGTCGGCAGCCGGATCGAGGGCGGGGCACCGCCGGACGTGGTGATGGTGCCGCAGCCGGGGGTCCTGCGGGAGTTCGCCGAGAGCGGCTGGATCGCGCCGGTCGGCGAGATGGTGGAGGAGCAGCTCGAAGCCCACTACGCCCAGGGCTGGCGGGACCTCGGGTCCTACGAGGGCGAGCAGTACGGCGTGTACGTGAAGGCGGCCAACAAGTCGCTGATCTGGTACAACACCACAGCCTTCGAGTACGCGGGAGTGGAGCCGCCGCAGACCTGGGACGGCTTCATCGACACCGCGTGGACGGTGTGGGAGTCGGGCACCGACCCCGTCTCGGTGGCGGGCGCCGACGGCTGGCCGCTGACCGACTGGTTCGAGAACATCTACCTCTCCCAGGCCGGCCCCGAGATGTACGACCGGCTGGCGGCTCACGAGATCCCCTGGACCGACCCGAGCGTCGCCGAGGCCCTCACCACCCTCGGCGCGCTGTTCGGGGAGGAGCAGCTGATCGCCGGCGGCACGGACGGCGCGCTGCAGACGGACTTCCCCACCTCCGTCACCAACACGTTCACCGACCTTCAGACCCCGCTGGCCGGGATGGTCTTCGAGGCGGACTTCGTGGGGGCGGTCATCAACGACAGCACCGACGCGGTGGTCGGCGAGAACGCCCAGGTCTTTCCCTTCCCGGCGGTCGGCGGCGGGCAGTCCCCGGTGGTGACGGCGGGGGACGCGGCGGTCGCGGTGACCCCGGACGGCAAGGTGAGCGAGGCCCAGGAGGCACTGCTGGCGTTCCTCGCGACCCCCGACGCCGCCCGGATCTGGGCCGAGCCGGGCGGCTACATCTCGCCCAACAGCGACATGGACCTGGACGCCTACCCGAATGAGGTGCAGCGCACCATCGGCGAGGCGCTGGTCGAGGCGGGCAACGACTTCCGGTTCGACATGTCCGACCAGACTCCGGCCGCCTTCGGCGGGACCACGGGACAGGGGATGTGGCAGGGCCTGCAGAACTTCCTGCGCGATCCCGACGACGTCGAGGGCGCCCAGCAGTACCTGGAGGCGCAGGCGAACAGGGCGTACGAGGAGTGACGGCCCCGCCGATGGACACGAACTCGCTGACGAATGAGCGGACGGACGGAGACTGAATCCCATGGCATCCGGCAATGCGGTGATCAAGGCCCGCTCCTGGGTGGTCGTGTGCTTCCTGCTGCCCGCACTACTGCTGCTCGGCGCGCTGGTCGTCTACCCGATCGTGTACACGCTGTGGCGCAGCCTCTTCGACAAGTCGGGAGAGGGATTCGTCGGGCTGGAGAACTTCGGCGAGATCTTCACCAACGACGACATCCAGACCGCGCTGCGCAACAACGTGATCTGGATCGTGGTCGCTCCCACCGTCTGCACCACGCTGGGCCTGATATTCGCGGTGATGACCGAACGGATTCGCTGGGCCACGGCGTTCAAGCTGATCGTCTTCATGCCGATGGCGATCTCGATGCTGGCGGCCGGCATCATCTTCCGGCTGGTCTACGAGCAGGACCCGGATCGTGGCGTGGCCAACGCCGTGGTCACCGCGGTGCACGACACCTTCTCCCCCACCTCCAAGTGGCCGGACGCCGAGCCGCGCCCCGACGGCCCGCTGACGCCGCAGGACGACGGCTCCTATCTGCTGGACGCACCCGTCGCGGCCGGGGAGCCCGCGCTGCTGCCGCTGGTCGCGGTGCCGCCGCCGGAGCTTGAGGGCGCGGATCCGGCGAAGGAGCCCCGGGCGGGAGACCCGGAGCAGGTCACAGGCACGGTCTGGATGGACTTCACCCCGGGAGGCGAGGGCACGGACAACGCCGTGGACGCCGCGGAGCCCGCGCTGGCCGGGATCACCGTGGAGGCGGTGAAGGACGGCGAGGTGGTCGCCTCGGACACGACGGGGGACGACGGAACGTTCGCGCTCCCCGCCGAGGCGGACGGCGCTCAGCTGCGGCTGGCCGCCGACAGCTTCGCCGCGCCCTACAACGGCGTTGACTGGCTGGGCCCGAGCCTCGTCACTCCGGCCATCGTCGGCTCGTACGTGTGGATGTGGTCCGGATTCGCCATGGTGCTCATCGCCGCGGGCCTCGCCAGCGTGCCACGCGAGACGCTGGAGGCCGCACGGGTTGACGGTGCCAACGAGTGGCAGGTCTTCCGCCGGGTGACGGTGCCGATCCTGGCGCCCGTGCTGGGGGTGGTGGTGGTGACGCTGATGATCAACGTGATGAAGATCTTCGACCTGGTGCTCGTCATCCCCCCGACCTCCAGTCAGGCGGACGCCAACGTGCTGGCGCTCGCGCTGTACAAGGAGTCCTTCACCAGCGGCGGCAACCAGGGCGTGGGCAGCGCGATCGCGGTGTTCCTCCTGCTGCTGGTGGTGCCCGTGATGGTCTACAACATCCGACGGCTGCGACGGGAGAACAAGCGGTGACCACTCCCACCATGACCGCTCAGCTGCCAGAACCGAAGCAGGGGGCCGGGGCAGAGGCCGGCGGGCCGCCCCAGCCGTCCCTCGCCTCGCGGCTGGCCTCCCTCGCCGGGGGCGGCGCGATGCGGGTGGTGCTGATCGTGATCGCCCTGGTGTGGCTGATGCCCACCGCCGGGCTGCTCGCCTCGTCCTTCCGCGACCCGCGCGACATCGCGGCCTCGGGCTGGTGGGAGGCGCTGACCGATCCCGGCCAGTGGACCACGGCCAACTACGAGGAGTTGCTGGAGAGCGACACCTTCACCAACTCCGTCTGGAACACGATCGCGATCACGGTGCCCGCCACCGTCCTGGTCGTCGTGGTGGGCGCGCTCGCCGCGTATGCCTTCGCCTGCCTGGAGTTCCCCGGGCGCGACTGGTGGTTCCTGGTGGTCGTGGGGCTGCTGGTGGTGCCGGTGCAGGTGGCACTGATCCCGGTGTCGAAGCTCTTCAACAACCTGGGAATCTTCGGGTCGATCATCGGCGTCGTCCTCTTCCACGCGGCGTTCGGGCTGCCGTTCGCCGTCTTCCTGCTGCGGAACTTCTTCGCGGAGATCCCGCGCGAGCTGCTTGAGGCGGCGCGGCTGGACGGTGCGGGCGAGGTGCGGCTGTTCGCGCGTGTGGTGCTCCCACTGGGCGGCCCGGCCATCGCGGCGCTGTCGATCTTCCAGTTCATGTGGGTGTGGAACGACCTGCTGGTGGCGCTGATCTTCGCCGACGCCGACTCGCAGCCGATGACGGTGGCGCTCCAGCAGCAGACCCGCCAGTTCGGCAGCAACATCGAGGTGCTGGGCCCGGGGGCGTTCCTGACGATGGTCATCCCGCTGGCGGTCTTCTTCGCCTTCCAGCGGCAGTTCGTCTCGGGCGTGATGGCGGGCGCGGTGAAGTGAGCCTCCTCCCCCGTCGCCCGCGAACCCGGTAACCGCGTAACCCGCACAACGCCAGGGCCCCTTCCGCGGCGGAAGGGGCCCTGGCGTTGTGCGGGCCGCCACGCGGCTCCGCTCAGCGGTTCGTGCGCAGCAGCGTCCGCATCGTGCGCATCGCGACCGAGAGGTTGGCGAGGTCGAACGTGTCGGAGGCCTGAATCTCCCGCAGCGTCGCGCGGGCGCGGCCGAGGATCGCGGCGTTGCGGTGCGCCCACGCCGCGAAGCGCTCCTCGGGCGTGGCGTCGGCGCCGCCTGCCGCCAGCACGTCGGCGGTGATCAGCTGGTGCGCGGCGTAGAGGTCCTCGCGGATCGCGGTGCGCGCCATCGACTGCCAGCGGTCGGCCCTGGGCAGCGCGCTGACGCGGTCCTGGAGCTGCGAGATGCCGAGCTGGTCGCCGAGGTGGTAGTAGACCTCCGCGACGTCCATCAGCGCGCTGCCGGTGCGGTCGGCGACGGCGACGATGTCCAACGCGGGGAAGACGGCCGAGAATCCGGCCACCCGCCGGGCCAGGTCCCTGGGAACGCCGCTGGCGACGAGCTCGTCGTGCATCTTGCCGTGCCACTCCAGCTCCTGGCCGCGCAGCAGCTTCGGCAGCTCCGCCCAGACCTGACCGACGCGCTCCGCGAAGAGCTCGATGGTCTCGGTCAGCTTGAGCGGCTGCGGCCGGTTGTTGAGCAGCCAGCGGGCGCCGCGTTCGACCAGCCGCCGCGCGTGGAGCCGGACGCGGGTCTGGACGTGGGCGCTGACCTCGTTGTCCAGCCGCTCGGTGGTGTCCCAGATGTCGGAGATGCGGAAGATGGCGCGGGCGGCCGTGTGGGCGCGCACGATCTCCTCGGTGGAGGCCCCGGACTCCTCCCCCATGCGGTGGAGGAAGGAGCAGCCGCCGACGTTGACCGTGTCGTTGACCAGGAGTGTGGTGATGATCTCGCGGCGCAGGGCGTGGGACTCCATGCGCTCGGGGAACCGCTCCCGCAGGGCGGTCGGGAAGTAGGCGTGGAGCAGGCGGCCGACGTACGGGTCGTCGGGCAGCTCGGTGCCGATCAGCTCGGCCGTGACCGCGAGCTTGCCGTAGGCCAGCAGCACCGACAGCTCGGGCTGGGTCAGGCCCTTGCCGACGGCGCGCCGCTCGGCGATCTCCTCGTCCGACGGCAGGAACTCCAGCTCCCGGTCGAGGCGGCCGTCCTCCGTCAGGCGGCGGATCAGGCGCTGATGGGTGAGGATCAGGCCGGGCGCCGTGGTCTGGCCGTTGGCGAGGGCCACGTTCTGCGCGTAGTTGTTGCGAAGCACCAGGGCGGCCACCTCGTCGGTCATCCCGGCCAGCAGTTCGTTGCGCTGCTTTACCGTCAGGTCGCCGGAGGCGACCACCGAGTTCAGCAGGATCTTGATGTTCACCTCGTGGTCCGAGGTGTCGACGCCGGCGCTGTTGTCGATGGCGTCGGTGTTGCAGCGCCCGCCCGCCTGGGCGTACTCGATGCGCCCGCGCTGGGTGAGCCCCAGGTTGCCGCCCTCGCCTACCACCTTGGCGCGCAGCTCGCGGCCGTTGACGCGGATGGCGTCGTTGGCCTTGTCGCCCGCGTCGGCGTGGGACTCGGCCGCGGACTTCACGTAGGTGCCGATGCCGCCGTTCCACAGCAGGTCGACGGGGGCCTTGAGGATCGCCCGCATCAGCTCGGCGGGCGTCATCACGGCGACCCCGGTGCTGATGCCCAGCGCCTCGCGGACCTGCGGGGTCAGCGCGATCGACTTGGCGGTGCGCGGGTGGACCCCGCCGCCCTTGGAGATGAGCCGGGCGTCGTAGTCCGCCCAGGAGGAGCGGGGCAGCTCGAAGAGGCGGCGGCGCTCGGCGTAGGAGGCGGCGGTGTCCGGGTCGGGGTCGAGGAAGATGTGGCGGTGGTCGAAGGCGGCGATGAGCCTGATGTGCTCCGAGAGCAGCATCCCGTTGCCGAAGACGTCGCCGGACATGTCGCCGATGCCGGCCACCGTGAAGTCCTGTGTCTGGGTGTCGTGGCCCAGCTCGCGGAAGTGCCGCTTGACGGACTCCCAGGCGCCGCGGGCGGTGATGCCCATGCCCTTGTGGTCGTACCCGGCGGAGCCGCCGGAGGCGAAGGCGTCGCCGAGCCAGAAGCCGTAGGACTGGGCGACGTCGTTGGCGATGTCGGAGAAGGAGGCGGTGCCCTTGTCCGCGGCGACCACGAGGTAGGTGTCGTCGCCGTCGTGCCGCACGACGGCCTGCGGCGGCACGACCTCGCCGTCCACCAGGTTGTCGGTGAGGTCCAGCAGGCCGGAGATGAAGGTGCGGTAGCAGGCGATGCCCTCGGCCAGCCAGCCGTCGCGGTCGACCGCCGGGTCGGGCAGCCGCTTGCCGACGAAGCCGCCCTTGGCGCCGACCGGGACGATCACGGTGTTCTTCACCTCCTGGGCCTTGACCAGGCCCAGGATCTCGGTGCGGAAGTCCTCGCGGCGGTCGGACCAGCGCAGCCCGCCGCGGGCGACCTTGCCGAACCGCAGGTGAACGCCCTCGACCCGCGGCGAGTACACCCAGATCTCGACGGCCGGGCGCGGCTCGGGCAGGTCGGGGATGGCCTTGGGGTCGAGCTTCATCGACAGGTACGTGTGCGGCCGGCCGTCGCTGGCGTTCTGGAAGTAGTTGCAGCGCAGCGTGGCCTTGATGACCGTGAGGAAGGCCCGCAGGATGCGGTCCTCGTCGAGGTTGCTCACGTCCTCCAGGGCGCCGTCGAGCTCGGCCAGCAGCGCGTCGGTCAGCTCCAGGCCGGCCACCTGGCGCTGCGGGGAGAGGCGGGCCTCGAAGAGCTTGACCAGCAGCCGGGTGGTGTGGTGGTTCCTGCGGAGCGTGGCCTCCATGCGCTCCCGGTTGAACCGGGCGCCGGCCTGCCACAGGTACTTGGCGTAGGCGCGCAGCACCATCGCCTGACGCCACGTGAGGTCGGCGGTGAGCACCAGGGCGTTGAATCCGTCGTTCTCGGCCGAGCCGGTCCAGGCGGCGGCGAAGGCGTCCTGGAACCGCTCGCGGGCGGCGCCGCCGAGGTTCCTGGCGAGGGTCTCGGGGATGCGCAGCCCGAAGTCGTAGATCCAGGCCGTCGGGCCGTCGGCGGGGCGCAGCAGGTAGGGGCGCTCGTCGACCACCTCGACGCCGAGGTTGTGCAGCACGGGCAGCACGGCGGAGAGGGAGACCGGCTCGCCGGTGCGGTAGATCTTGAACCGCCGCTCGCCGGGCGCCGCGCCGACCGGCTCGTACAGGCTGAGCGCGAAGTCCCGGCCGGCGACCTCCGGGGACAGGCCGATCACGTACTGCAGGTCGGAGACGGCGGCGCGCGGCGGGAAGTCCGCCTTGTAGCCTTCGGGGAACGCCCCGAGGTACCGGCGGGCGAGCTCGGCGGCCTGCTCCTCGCCGCACTCGGCCACCAGCGCGTCGGCGAAGCCGTCGGTCCAGGAGCGCGAGGCCTCCGCGAGCCGCGCCTCGATGCGGTCCACCTGCCCGTCGGTGAGCTCGGGCAGCTCGGTGCCGGGCTCGACGCGGATCACGAAGTGCAGCCGGGACAGCACCGACTCGGTGTTCCAGGCGGTGAAGTCGGCGCCGGTGCCGCCCAGCTCCTCCGTGAGGATCTCGGTCAGGCGCAGCCGGACGTGGGTGGTGTACCGGTCGCGCGGCAGGTACACCAGGGCCGAGTAGTACCGCCCGTACTCCTCCTGACGCAGGAACAGCCGCAGCTTGCGCCGCTCCTGGAGCTGGAGGACGGCGGTGGTGATGTTGCGCAGCGTGCCGACCGGGGTCTGGAACAGCTCGTCGCGCGGGTAGGTCTCCAGGATCTGCAGCAGGTCCCGCCCGCTGTGGCTGTCGGGGCCGAACCCGGCGGCGGCCAGCACGCGCTCGACGCGGCGCCGGACGACGGGAATCCGGCGGACGGACTCGGTGTAGGCGGCGGCGGAGAAGAGCCCGAGGAAGCGGCGTTCGCCCACGACCCTGCCCTGGTCGTCGAAGGTCTTGACGCCGATGTAGTCCAGGTAGGAGCGGCGGTGGACGGTGGCACGGCTGTTGGCCTTGGTGAGGATCAGCAGCCGCGGCTCGCGCGCCTTGGCGCGGGCCGAGGGGGACAGCCTGCTGAACGCCGCGGAGGCGGTCGGGTGGGGCGCGCCGGGGTCGTGGCTGGGGTCGGAGCGCAGGATGCCGAGCCCGGTGCCGGGGATGGGGCGCAGCGCGTCCTGCTCGCCGCCGTTGCTCCGCACCAGCTCGTACTCGCGGTACCCGAGGAAGGTGAAGTGGTCGTCGGCCAGCCACCGCAGCAGCTCGGCGGCCTCCCCGACCTCCCCCCGCTCGATGCTCTCCGACAGCGGCTCGTCGGGCAGCCCCTCGGCGATGCGCAGGGCGGCGGCGCGCATCTTGTGCCAGTCCTCGACGGCCTCGCGCACGTCGCCGAGCACCCGGCGCAGGTCGGCCTCGATCTGCCTGAGGTCGTCGGGGTCGGTCTCGCGGTCCGTCTCGACGTGGATCCACGACTCGATCACGGCGTCGGCCGGCAGCCCGGCCCGGTCGTAGGTGGTGGCGGCCGGGCCGTGCGGGTCCTGGCCGTCGTCGAGCACCTCGAGCAGCCGCCCGGTCACGTCGCGGCGCACGACGATCTGCGGGTGGATGACGAGGTGTATGCCGCGCCCCTGCCGCGTCAGCTCGTTGGTGACCGAGTCCACGAGGAAGGGCACGTCGTCGGTGACGACCTCGACGACGGTGTGGGTGCTGGTCCAGCCCATCTCGTCGACGGTCGGGGTGTAGACGCGGAGGTTGGCCGTGCCCTGGGGGCGGTGCGCGCCCAGCTTGCAGTGGGAGATGGCGGCGCCCGCGATGTCCTCGGGCTGCCGGTCGGTCAGGTCCTCGGGGGCGACATACAGGTAGTAGCGCTGGAGAAAGGCGCTGAGGGCTGGGGCGTCCATGCCGTGTGCGGGTTGCCCGCCGACCGGGGCCTGCCCGGCCACCTTGGCTGCCTGCGCCAGCAGATTGCTCTTGGCCTCGTCCAGCTGCTTGGTCTGCATTCCTGTGGCTCTCCTGCCGCGCACGTCGCGCGCCGTTGCGTGACGTCGGGATAAGGTTGCGCAGCGCGATCCCGGGAGGGCGGGCGGTCGTCTTCGCCGCCTCCCGCCGCCTCCACGAGGGAGCTCACGCTGATCACGTAGCTAAAGTTACTCTTCCCCGTCGGGGCGTGTGGGGTCAGGGCGCTATTCCCCGGGCACCGACGAGGTCCGCCGCCACGGCCACCGCCTCGGCCAGGGTGTCCACGACGGGCACCCCGGCGCTGAGCAGGCTGCCGCGGCTGTGGGAGCCCCCGGTGTACAGGACGGCCCGGGCGCCGGCGTGGGCGGCGGCGAGCGCGTCGTCGGTGGCGTCGCCGATGACGACGGTCCGCCCGGGGTCGAGCCCGTCCAGCGTCTCGTGCAGCGCTGCGAGGTGACGGGCCATCTGGCGGGACTTTCCGTTGATGGCGCCCCGTCCGTTGCTCCCGTCGATCCGCACGAAGTGCCGGTCGATGCCGAGCCGCGCCACCCAGGGCCGCAGCCGCTCGTGGGACGCCAGGGAGCAGACCGACTGCGTCTGTCCGGCCTCCTGCCAGGACGCCAGCAGCCCGGCGGCCCCCTCCGCCAGGCAGGCCGCCTCGGCGCGGGCGGTGTAGTGCCGGTCGAAGGCGCTGTCGATGACGGCCCACTCCTCGTCGCTGGGCAGCCGCCCGATGAGCCGCTCGTAGAAGCGCGGGATCGGCACGCAGAACAGCTCCCGGTACCGCTCCAGCGAGATGGGCGGTATGCCGACCTCCGCGAATGAGGCGTTGGTGGCCTCGATCACCACGTCGATGTCGTGGAGCAGCGTGCCGTTCCAGTCCCAGATGATGTGGGCCGGGCGGGGGGCGTCGGCCCGGGTCGAGGTCGGTGGTCGCGTCGGTTCAGCCATGCCTTCGACGGTAAAGGCCGCCACTGACAACCGCGAAGCGGATTGCGCCCGCGGCGGTGACCGGCCCGGGAACGCGAGGAAACGCGGGCGCCGCGCGCTGGGCGCCGAGCAGCGCGCGCCGGGGCCCGCGCGCCGCAGCGCTGCGCGCACCGGCGCGTGCTCAGACCAGCCGGTCGATCTCCTGCACCGCGTACCACAGCAGTTCGTGGTCGGCCGCGCCGTCCACGGTGAACCGGGCGTCCTCGTCGCCCTTGTCGGCGTCGGCCACGGCGGCGGAGGCGGCCGCGACCGCCGCCTCGGCGTCGGCGGCGTCGACGTGCACCGACGCGGCCGCGGCCACCGCAACCGGCTCGCTCAGCCGCACCTCGCCCAGCGCCTCGGCCGACAGGGCCCGGGCCGGGTCGGCGACCGCCGTCCGGTCCGGCACGTCGGCCGCCAGCACCACGCGCCGCCGCGGCGCGTCGGGATCGGCGGCCAGCAGCCGCAGCGAGGCCTCGGCGGCCCGGCTGAGGGCGGCGTACTCCAGCTCCTCCTGGTTGCCCTCGCGATACCACTCGCGCAGCGCCGGCGTCACGGCGTAGGCCGTCAGGGGCGCCGGTCCCGCCTGCCCGGTCCGGTGCAGCCGGGCGAGGCCGGGGAGCGTGAGGGGAACGTAGACGCGCACCCGGGCAAGAATACGGGCTTCCGCGCTTCGCGCTCCCCTTGCCGTTCCGTGCCCACTTGGTTACGATCCGCGCTAGTTACTGTTCAGTAGTGTCACGGGGGTGGTCGTATGAGCCATGTGAGGACGAGCAGGCGCGGTCCCGGACCGGTCGCGCCGCCGGGCCGCGCCGACGGGCGGCGCCCGGCCGCCACGGGCAGGCCCGGGCGGCGGCGCCTGCCGCACGACTGGTTCGCCGAACAACTGCTGATGGTGCTCAGCGGCCACCGGCCCGTCCATGCGCTGATGCGCCACACGCGCCCGGGGGCGTACGAGCAGCTCGGCCGCATCGCGCCGCGCACCCCGCTGCGCCCGCCGCCGGGCCACCGCGCGACGCCGATGCTGCGGGGTGTGGGGGCGTGCCGTCCGCATCCGGACGCCATCGAGGCGTTCGCACGCATCGCGACGGGCGGCAGGACGCGGGCGCTCGCCTTCCGCCTGGAGCGAGGCGAGGACGGCCGCTGGCTGTGCTGCGCGGTCGAGCTCGACACGGTGCGCTGATGCCTGCCGGCCGGCGCCCACGGGGCCCGCCTGCCCGCGAGGAACCAGGAAAGCGGCGGGGTGGGAGGCATGCCCCCCACCCCGCGCTCGTCACTTCTTGCGACGGCGGCCCTTCTGGGCCTTGCGGCGCTCCGCGCGGCTCATCCCCTGCTGGCCCTGCTCGCCCTGCTGGCCGCCGCCCGCGCCCGCGCCGCCCGCGCCTGACGCGCGCGTCGCGGCGCCCGCGGGCGCCCCGTCGGCGCTGAAGTCGCCCTCCACGACGCCCCCGGCGCTGTCCACCGTCGGCGCGGAGAAGTGCAGCCGGTCGGGGCGCTTGGGCGCCTCCAGGCCCTTGGCGAGGATCGCGGGCCTGCCCTGCTGCGCCGCCGCGGCCCTGGGCGCCCCGGCGGGCACCGCGTCCTGCGGCGGGCCGTCCTGCCCCTGGCCCGCTGTGCCCGCGGTGCCCGCGGCGACCGCCTGCTTCGCGCCGCCCTGCACCGGCACCTGCTCGACCTGCCGCTCCACCTGGACCTCCAGGTTGAACAGGTAGCCGACGGACTCCTCCTTGATGCCGTCCATCATCGCCGTGAACATGTCGAAGCCCTCGCGCTGGAACTCCACCACCGGGTCGCGCTGCGCCATCGCGCGCAGCCCGATGCCCTCCTGGAGGTAGTCCATCTCGTACAGGTGCTCGCGCCACTTCCGGTCGAGCACCGACAGCACCACGCGCCGCTCCAGCTCCCGCATCACCTCGGAGCCGAGCTCCTCCTCGCGCTTGTCGTACTGCTTGTGGATGTCCTCCTTGATGGAGCTGGCGATGAACTCGGCCGTCAGCCCGTCGCGCCCGCCGGCCTCCTCCTCGAGCTCCTCGACGGTCACGGTCACCGGGTAGAGCTGCTTGAACGCGCCCCACAGCCGGTCCATGTCCCATTCCTCGGCGAAGCCCTCCACGGTCTCGGCGTGCACGTACGCCTCGATCGTGTCGTCCATGAAGAACCGCACCTGCTCGTGCAGGTCCGCGCCCTCCAGCACCCGGCGCCGCTCGCTGTAGATCACCTCGCGCTGCCGGTTGAGAACCTCGTCGTACTTCAGCACGTTCTTGCGGATCTCGAAGTTCTGCTGCTCGACCTGGCCCTGGGCGGAGGCGATGGCCCGGGTCACCATGCGGTTCTCGATCGGCACGTCGTCGGGCACGTTGGCCATCGACATCACGCGCTCGACCATCTGCGCCTTGAACAGCCGCATCAGGTCGTCGCCGAGGGAGAGGTAGAAGCGGGACTCGCCGGGGTCGCCCTGGCGTCCGGAACGCCCGCGCAGCTGGTTGTCGATGCGGCGGGACTCGTGCCGCTCGGTGCCCAGCACGTACAGCCCGCCGAACTCCTTGACCTCCTCGAACTCGGACGCCACCTGCTTCTCGGCGCGCTCCAGCGCCTGCGGGAGGGCGGCGGTCCACTGCTCCAGGTGCTCGGGGTCGTCCGGGTCCAGGCCCTTGGCGCGCAGGTCGGCCTCGGCCAGCGCCTCGGGGTCGCCGCCGAGCTTGATGTCGGTGCCGCGGCCGGCCATGTTGGTCGCCACCGTGACCGCCTTCTTACGGCCCGCCTTGGCGACGATGGCCGCCTCACGCGCATGGTTCTTGGCGTTGAGCACCTCGTGCCGCACGCCGCGCTTGTTGAGCTGCTGGGAGAGGTACTCGGACTTCTCGACCGAGGTGGTGCCCACGAGCACCGGCTGCCCGGCCTCGTGCCGCTCCACGATGTCCTCGACGACCGCCTCGAACTTGGAGACCTCGGTGCGGTAGATGAGGTCGGGCTGGTCGAGGCGGGCCATCGGGCGGTGGGTGGGGATCGGGACCACGCCCAGCTTGTAGATCTGGTTCAGCTCCGCGGCCTCGGTCATGGCCGTACCGGTCATGCCCGCGAGCTTGTCGTAGAGGCGGAAGTAGTTCTGGAGGGTGATCTTGGCGAGCGTCTGGTTCTCGTCCTTGATCTTCACCCCCTCCTTGGCCTCGATCGCCTGGTGCATGCCCTCGTTGTAGCGGCGGCCGGCGAGGATGCGGCCGGTGTGCTCGTCGACGATCACGACCTCGCCGTCGAGGACGACGTAGTCCTTGTCCCGCTTGTAGAGCTCCTTGGCCTTGATGGCGTTGTTGAGGTACCCGACCAGGGGGGTGTTGACCGACTCGTAGAGGTTGTCGATGCCCAGCCAGTCCTCGACCTTGCTCACGCCCGCGTCATGGATGGCGACGGTGCGCTTCTTCTCGTCGATGTCGTAGTCCCCGGTCTCCGCCACCTGCCTGGTGGGGACCGCCGCCTCGCCGCGCTCCAGGCGCTTGACCAGCTTGGCGAAGTCCGCGTACCACTTGGTCGCCTGGTCGGCGGGGCCCGAGATGATCAGCGGGGTCCTGGCCTCGTCGATGAGGATGGAGTCCGCCTCGTCGACGATGGCGTAGGCGTGGCCGCGCTGCACCAGGTCCGTCTTCGACCACGCCATGTTGTCGCGCAGGTAGTCGAAGCCGAACTCGTTGTTGGTGCCGTAGGTGATGTCGCAGTTGTACTGCTCGCGGCGCTTGGCCGGGGCCATGCCCGCGGTGATGCAGCCGACGGACAGGCCCAGGAACCGGTGGACGCGGCCCATCCACTCGGAGTCGCGCGTCGCCAGGTAGTCGTTGACGGTCACCAGGTGAACGCCCTTGCCGGCCAGGGCGTTGAGATACGCCGGCAGCGTGCTGACCAGGGTCTTGCCCTCGCCGGTCTTCATCTCGGCGACGTACCCCTTGTGCAGCGCGGCGCCCCCCATGATCTGCACGTCGTAGTGCCGCTGGCCCAGCACCCGGCGGGCCGCCTCGCGGACGGTGGCGAACGCCTCGGGCAGCAGGTCGTCGAGTGTGTCGGTGCCGTCGGCCAGGCGCTCGCGGTACTTGTCGGTCAGGGCCCTCAGCTCGGCGTCGCTGAGGTCGACGAGCTCCTCCTCGACGGAGTTGGTCCACTTCAGTTCACGCTGCACCTCGCGCAGGATCTTGCCTTCGCCTGCACGCATGATCTTGTCGAAGACGGACACGAGGGCTGGTCTCCTTGCCGGTCGGGGGGCAGGCCCAGGGGCCTTTGAGTTAGTACGCGAGTTACGCGCGGGCACAGCGAGCATGGCCCCGCCGCACCGGCCATGGTATGCGAGTGCCGGGAGGAGTGTCAGTGCTCGACCGTACGATCGCCCGCATGACTGCCGCTGTGACCCCTCCGTCCGTCGATTTGTCCGCCGATGAGGCCCGCCGCGTCGCGCTGCGCGCTCAGGGGCTGCTGGGCGCCCCCGACCGCAGAGCGGGGGTGCGCGGGATGCTGCGCCGCCTGGGCACAGTACAGCTGGACACAATCTCGGTGCTGGCCCGCTCGCACGAGCTGGTGCCCTACGCCCGCCTCGGCCCGGTGGGGCGGAGCGCGGTGGAGTCGGCGTACTGGGAGGGCGGGATGTCCTTCGAGTACTGGTCGCACGCGGCCTGCGTGCTGCCGATCGAGGAGTGGCCGCTGTTCGCCTTCCGCCGGCGGAAGCTGCGCGCCCGGGGGCACCGCTGGCACCGGCTGGCGGAGGGCGAGCGGTCCCTGGCCGAGGTACGCAAGCGGCTGGCGGACGACGGGCCGCTGACCGCCACCGAGCTGGGCGGCGCGAAGAACGGCGGGCCCTGGTGGGACTGGTCGGAGACGAAGATCGCCGTGGAGTGGCTGCTGGACACCGGCGAGGTGGTCTGCCGCGAGCGGCGCGGCTGGAAGCGGGTGTACGAGCTGGCGGAGCGGGCCGTGCCCGACGAGCTGTTCCACGACGACCTGGACGACGGGGAGTGCCTGCGGCGCCTGGTCGCCCAGGCGGGGGCGGCGCTCGGCGTCGCCACGCGGGCCGACCTCGCGGACTACCACCGGCTGCTGGTCGCCCAGGTGGAGGCGGCGCTGCCCGGCTCGGGCCTGGTGCCGGTGTCGGTGGAGGGCTGGCGCGAGACCGCCTGGGCCGACCCGGCCGCCCTGGCCACGCCGCCGCGCGGGCGGCACCGGACCACGCTGCTGTCGCCGTTCGACTCGCTGATCTGGGACCGGCCGCGCACGCAGCGGATGTTCGGCTTCACGCACCGGCTCGAGGCGTACGTGCCGCGTCCGAAGCGGATCTACGGGTACTTCTCGATGCCGCTGCTGGCCGGCGGCAGGCTGCTGGGCCGGGTGGATCCCGCCCGGGAGGGCGGCACGCTGGTGGCCCGGCACGCCGCGTTCGAGGGGCCCCTGACGCGGGCCGCGAAGGCGGTGCCGGCGATGGCGGACGCCCTGGTCGAGGCGGCGCGCTGGGTGCGGTGCCACGACGTGCGGGTGGAGCGGACCACGCCGGCCGGGCTGCGGGAGCCGCTGGCCGCGGCCGTCGGGCGGGCGCTCTCCGCGTAATCCCTGGCCGGGCGATCGCGCCGGACATGGGCATCCTCCGCCCGCGCCGCGAGGAAGCGTCCGGGGTCGCTCCGCCCCCGGACCCCCGCCGCCCGCGCTCCGGCACCCCAACCGGGCTGCGGTGCCGTCGTCACCCGCTTCGCGAGGCGCGCCACCCGACGCCGCAGGCCCGTCGGGCCAGCCCGGCCAGGGTGTCGCTCAGCCGGTCTCCAGGTCCAAGATCTTCTCGCGCATCGCGTAGACCACCGCCTCCATCCGGGAGTGGAGCTGCAGCTTCTCCAGGATGTTGCGCACGTGGTTCTTCACGGTGTTCTCGCTGATGAAGAGCTCCTTGGCGATGTCGCGGTTGTTCCTGCCGGTGGCGACGAGGCGGAGCACCTCCATCTCGCGGTCGGTCAGCTTCGGGGCGGGCACCAGGCGGCGTTCGTCGGTCCGCTGGATCATCGACTTGAACTCGGTCAGCAGCTTCGCCGCCATCGAGGGGCTGATCTGCGACTGCCCGTCCGCCACGGCCCGGATCGCGGCCGTCACCTCGTCGGTGGAGATCTCCTTCAGCAGGTACCCGGTGGCGCCGGCCTTGATCGCGTCGTAGAGGTCGGCCTCCTCGTCGCTGATCGTCAGCATGATGATCCGCGCGCTGGGGGCCACCTCCTTGATCGAGGTGCACGCCTCGATGCCGCCGCGTCTGGGCATCCGCACGTCCATCAGCACGATGTCGGGCAGCAGGTCCGCCGCCTTCTCCACCGCCTCCGCGCCGTCGCCTGCCTCCCCCACGACCTGGATGTCCTCCTCCTGGGCGAGGACGATCTCCAGCCCACGCCGGAAGAGCTCGTGGTCGTCGACCACCAGCACCCGGATCGGCTCCCGCTGCTCGCCGGCGGTCCCGGCATCGGCGGACTCCGACGGGCCACCGCCGATCAGCCCCCTGTGCATCGTCGGCCCGAAGCCGTCCACCATCCGTTCGTCCCCCTACACACCCGACGCTCGCCAGCCGTGCCAACCGGAAGGCGCCCGACGCCGCTTGGCACGCACGCTCATGATTCCACGACCAACCCCTGGCCGGATCGGTGTCCGGCCAGGGGTTGACGCGCTGTTTCAGCCGCCGAGGGCGCCGCCCGCGGCGCCCGGCTCGGTCTCCGCGAACGGATCGGGCTCCAGGTGAATCACCCCGTAGTCGTAGCCGTGCCTCCGGTAGACGACGCTCGGGAGCTTGGTGTCCGAGTCGACGAAGAGGAAGAAGTCGTGGCCGACGAGCTCCATCTCGTACAGTGCCTGGTCGAGCGACATGGGTGCCGCGGTGTGCGTCTTCTCGCGGACCACGAGCGGGCCCTCGCCCTGGACCTCCAGGCCTCCCAGCCTGCGCACCTCCGGCGCCCCTTCCTCGGGGATCGCCTGCGGGGCCAACTCGCCGTCGCCGTTCAGCGAGGCGGCGTCGCGCACGACCTCGCCGACCTCACTGGCCGGAATCCGCCCGCGCCCCCGACGGGAGCGCCGCTTGTCGTGCTGCCTGCGCAGCCTGGACTCCAGCTTCTCCACCGCGAGGTCCAGCGCCCCGTACGGGTCGGCCGCCGAGGCTTCGGCCCGCACCACCGGGCCCCGATGCCTGAGCGTGATCTCGACTCGATCGGAACGGTCGGCCTGGCGCGGGTTGTGCTCCTTGGACACCTCCACGTCCAGGCGGGTCACCTTGCCGTCGATCCTCTGGATCTTCTCCAGCTTGAGCTTCTCGGCCACGTGCCGCCGGAATCGCTCCGGCACCTCTGTCTTACGGCCCTTGACGACGATGTCCACGCAGAACTCCGTTCCCGGATGACTCCGCCTGGGAGGCGGAGACCTCCTTTGGTGCACTCGAACCGGAGGGACCTCACCGGCACCCGTCCGGCGCTACCTCGGGGTTGCGACTTTCACCTCCTTCTCCCCCGGCGAGAAGATCGAAACCCCCTCGGCGCCTGGCCTGATCGGCGCGATCGGCACAGTCGCGTCAAGTGGTGAAGAGTAAAAAACCCATATGCACTTATCTAGAGAAAGCGATGTCCCGTCTTGTTCCGAACGTACCTCCAATGGCCCAGGCGCGGCACCCTTACCGGCGCGTACACCCCAGCGCTCGCACCGGCATGGCAGCGACCACCGCGGCGCCGAGGGGCATGCCGCCGGCCGCCCGCACCGCCCGGGCCGCCTCCGTCAGGGAGGCGCCGGTGGTGACGAGATCGTCCACCAGCAGAACGGGCTCGTCCCCGGCCAGGCCGCCCGGCGTCACCGCCAGCGCCCCGGAGAGATTGGCCAGCCGCTGCCGGGCGCTCAGCCCCGCCTGGTCCGCGACGCCGCGCCGCTGCCGCAGCACCGGGCGCACCCGCGCCGCCATGCCCTCCCGCCGCAGCACGCCCGCCGCCGCCCGCGCTATCCGGCGCACCGGGTCGTGACCGCGCCGCGCCACCGCGGCCCGCGCCGAGGGCACCGGCACCAGGCTCAGCGGACCGCCCCGGCCCTCGCCGCAGGCGGCCCGCACACTCAACGCCAGCGCCCGGCCGAGCGGCACGGCCAGCGCCAGCATGCCCCGCTCCTTGTGCGCCAGCAGCACGGCGCGGGCCCGGTCGGCGTACTCGGCAACGGCGTAGACCGGCGGCAGCCCCGGCGGCTCCGGCCACGGCCGCACCCGCCGCGCCGGCCCGGCGCCCAGCACGCGCCGGCACTCCTCGCACAGCACGACGCGCCCCTCGCCGCACCCCGAGCACGCCACGGGCAGCACCAGCCCGACGATCTCCTGACACCAATCCCAGGCCCACATGTCACTCAGCGTGACATGGAATCCACGGTCAGTCATCACTCACACGAGTGAGTCCCGCCGGTCAGCAAGCCCAGCCAGCCCTGACCAGCCCTGACCAGCCCTGACCAGCCCTGCCCGACCAGGCAGGGCCGCCGGCACGGATCAGCCCGGATAGAACGGCCCGGACTCGTTCTCCGGCGCGACCAGGCGCCACTGCGCGTCGTCCTCCAGCCGCGCGATGCCGTCCTCCGTCTCCGCCAGCAGCGGCTTGTCCTCGTCCTCCGCCGCCGCCACACCCGTGACGTCGTTGAGCCCCGGCACCGTCGGCGTGGTCGCCAGGGACCCGTCCGTCGTCACGAACTGCCACTGCTCCACGCCGTCCGCCGGACGCCCCACCACCACCAGCCGGCTGTCGCCCGCCCACGACGCCGCCGCCACGCTCTCCAGCTGCGGCGCCACCGACCGCAGCCCGCCGACGACGACCTCCGAGCCCTCCCCGGTCGCCCCCTCCGTGCGCTCGACGCGCCCCAGCAGCAGCGTGGTGCGATCGTCCTCCCTGACCAGCATCGCGATCCGCACGCCGTCCGAGGCCACCCGCACCGCCTCGATCCGCTGCTCGTCGCGCAGCCCGCGGACCGGGATCTCCTGCGGCGTCCCCCGCCCGCTCGGCAGCCGCAGCAGCCGCTGCCCGGCCGGGTCGCGGTCGGCGAACCACAGGTCCCCCAGCCCGTCCCAGCTCGGCGCCGTCAGCCCCTCGTCGCCCTCCGGCACCGCCGCCCTGGCGTACACCGGCTCGGGCATCACCTCGCCCCCCGACAGCGGCGCCACGTACAGCGACATGCCGTCGGCGGACACCCCCGCCGCCCAGTCCTCGCCCCGGGCGACCGCCGCGTCCTCCAGCTCCACCTCGCCCCGGCCCATCGGCCCGGACACCGGCGTCGTCCGCCCCACCGCGGGGTCCTCGGACACCGACACCAGGCGGTGCTCCTCGTCGATGAAGTACGCCCGCCGCGCCTCGCCGTCCAGCAGGCCCGGCGCGTACTGCTCGGCCCGGTCCGCGGTCAGCAGGCACAGCTGGGTCCCGGCCGGGTTGGCGATCCGGACATCGCCCACGTCCACCGTGGCCAGCTCCTGCACGGAGTACCGCAGCTGCGCGCCCATCCGCTCGCACCGGTGCTCCGACCACTCGCGGGGAACGCCGGCGAGCCGCACCGTCAGCGTTCCCGACTCGTCGATCTCGGGCGCGCCGCCGTCGGCCAGGCTGACACCCGGCGGGAAGGCGGTGCGCACGGCCGGGCCGAGCCAGTCGCTCGGCCCGTTCAGCAGGGAGGCGACGACCTCCTCGATGGTGCCGATCCGCTTCCGCACGTAGACGGGATCGGCGACCAGCACCTTGTCCCCGTTGGCCACCCGCCCGGTCTCGGGCCCCAGGTCGGCGTAGTAGTAGGCGTTCACCGAGCGGTAGTTGCGGCGGAAGTCGGCCTCCCGCATGACCAGCCCCTCCGGCATGGAGTCGATGCGCCACTCACCGCGCACCTGCCGCAGCTCGAAGACCGTCTGGTAGTCGCCCTCGTGCGGCACGTACACCTGTGAGGAGTCCACCGCCGCGAGCTGCGTGCCGCTGACCCCGACGAGCACGGTCTCCCCCGATCCGTCCAGCGAGGTCTCGCTGACCGGCGTGGCGACCGTCGGACCGGCGGAGAGCACGCTGATGCCCAGGAACGGGTCCCACTCCTCGCGCCGCTCCGGCGTCAGGTACTGCTTCGCCGTGTCGAACCCCGCCTCGTCGCTGGTGACCGCCTCCAGGAAGCCGCTGACGATCTCCTGCGGCTGCGCCCGCTCCTCCGGGGGAACGCCGAAGACCCGCGTCTGCGACTCGCCGTCGCCGTCGGCGCGCTGCGAGGACTCCACGCGCTGCACCGGGCCGCTGCCCGGCATCGAGGCGCAGCCCGCCAGCAGCAGGCCCGCCGCCGTCAGCAACGCCGTGCCACGCCGGCGCCGGCCCCGCAGCGGCAGCCGGCCGCCCGCGGCCCGTCCGCGTTCAGCCCTCACGTCCGCCCTCCCTGTTCCCGCTCTCTCCGCGCCCCGGCGCGCCGCCCGCCGCCGCGGACGCCGACGAGACCGCCGGCGAAACCCCCGGCGTCGACGCCGACCCGGCCGCGCCCGAGCTCCCCGGCTGCGCCGGAATCCCCCCGCCACCGACCGCCGCCCGCCTCCCCCGCGCGTCGTGCGGCTCCAGCGGCAGCGGCGACCCCCGCAACGCCCCGCCCACCGACCGGGGCAGCGTCAGCCGGAACTGCGCCCCGCCCCCCGGCTCCCCCCACGCCTCCAGCCGCCCGCCGTGCAGGTGCGCGTCCTCCATCGCGATCGACAGCCCGAGACCCGTCCCCCCCGTCGTGCGCGCCCGCGCCGGATCCGCCCGCCAGAAGCGGTTGAAGACCCGCTCCGCCTCCCCCGGGCGCAGCCCGATGCCGTAGTCCCGCACCGCGATCGCCACCGACCCGCCGTCCCGGCTGGCCGCCAGCCGCACCACCACGTCGCGCCCCTCCCCGTGCTCGATGGCGTTGACGACGAGATTCCGCACCACCCGCTCGATGCGCCGCGGATCGACCTCCGCGGCCACCGGCAGCGCGTCGCCCCGCACCAGCAGCCTGCTGCCCTTCCGCTCGCCCAGCGGCTCCGCGCCCTCGACGACCCGGTGCACCACGTCCCGCAGGTCGGTCTGCTCCGCCTCCAGATGGGCCGCGCCCGCGTCGAAGCGGCTGATCTCCAGCAGGTCGGTGAGCAGCGACTCGAACCGGTCGAGCTGGCTCAGCAGCAGCTCCGCCGAGCGCGCCGTCGCCGGATCGAACTCGCCGCGCGACTCGTAGATCACGTCCGCCGCCATCCGCACCGTCGTCAGCGGCGTACGCAGCTCGTGCGAGACGTCGGAGACGAAACGCCGCTGCATCCGCGAGAGGTCCTCGAGCTGGTGGATCTTCAGCTGCAGGTTCCGCGCCATCTTGTTGAACGACTCGCCCAGCCGCGCGATGTCGTCCTCGCCGCTGACCTTCATACGCTCCCGCAGCCGCCCGGCCGCCAGCCGCTCGGCGATCCGCGCCGCCATCCGCACCGGCGTCACCACCTGGCGCACCACCATCCACGCGATGGCGCACAGCAGCACCACCACGAAGAGCCCGGCCGTCGCGATCGTCCCCGTGACCAGACCGAGCGACTTCTCCTCCTGCGTGAACGGGAAGAGGTAGTACAGCTGGTACTGATTCCCCCGGTTGTCCGTCAGCCGCTTGCCGATGATCAGCCCCGCCTCGGTGCGGCCCTCCGGCCCGTGGATCGTGCCGTACTGCATGTGCGTGCCGGCGCTGTGGTCCAGCTCCTCCCGCAGCTCCTCCGAGATGCTCAGCTCCGGCGGCACGTCGGTCGAAGCCCGTGACGCGCGCGGCGGCGCCGCGCCGTCGTCACTGGGAAACGCCGCCATCTCGGAGGGGAGCGCCGCCACCGAGTACACGCCCTGACCGCCGCTGGCGAGCTGCTCCACGACGTCCGTGACCCACTGCCCCGGGTCCGTCACCTGCCCCGCGCCGGTCTCCGCCGCATCCTCGGGGTCGTTGGCCAGGTTCGTCGCCCACGCGAAGCCGCCCTCGGCCTGGCTCTGCGCCGTCTGCCGCTTGGCCTCCAGCAGCCCGTTGCGCACCTGGCCGATCACCACGACGCCCAGCACCAGCACCACCGCGGCCGAGAGCACCAGGGTGCTGGTGACCACCCGCAGCTGGAGGTTCCGCCGCCACAGCCGCATCACGGACAGCAGCGGGCCCCGCGCCCAGCGGCCGAAGATCCGTATCGCGGGCTGCGCCCGGCCGCCCGTCGCCGTCGCGCTCTCGGACAGCAACCGGGAGCCGTGCCGCCACAGCCGGTCCGTCACGTCAGCCGGGCCCTCAGCTCGACCCGGCCTTGTAGCCGACGCCGCGCACGGTCACCACGATCTCCGGCCGCTCGGGGTCCTTCTCGACCTTCGAACGCAGCCGCTGCACGTGCACGTTCACCAGCCGCGTGTCGGCGGCGTGCCGGTACCCCCACACCTGCTCGAGCAGCACCTCGCGGGTGAAGACCTGCCACGGCTTGCGCGCCAGCGCCACCAGCAGGTCGAACTCCAGCGGCGTCAGCGAGATCGCCTGGCTGCCGCGCTTGACCGAGTGCCCGGCCACGTCGATCACCAGATCGCCGATGGCCAGCTGCTCCGGCGTGGGCTCCTCCGAACGCCGCAGCCGCGCCCGGATGCGGGCGATCAGCTCCTTCGGCTTGAACGGCTTGACGATGTAGTCGTCCGCGCCCGACTCCAGACCCACGACCACGTCGACCGTGTCGCTCTTCGCCGTGAGCATCACGATCGGCACCCCCGACTCGCCCCGGATGAGCCGGCAGACCTCGATGCCGTCCCGCCCGGGAAGCATCAGATCGAGCAGCACCAGATCCGGCTTGATCTCCCGGAAGGCGGCCAGGGCCTTGTCCCCATCGGCTACGAACGACGGCTCGAACCCCTCGCCGCGCAGCACGATGCCGAGCATTTCCGCCAGCGCGGTGTCGTCATCGACGACGAGTACGCGTCCCTTCATGCCATCATCATCCCATTTACCTGATCGTGACTTTGCCGAACGTGTCCTGGAACACACTTCCGCCGGGTTTGCTGGTCAACCACAGGTCACCGCGCGCTTCCGGGGGGTGCGAATTCAGCCGTCCGCACAGTCTGCCCGTCCGCGCGCGCCAGGCGAAACCGGGAGTGCCGAGTGCTCCGGGCGACGACCCCGTTCCGCCATGGCACGATGGGCGCCAGGACGGCGTTGAAGGAACAGTTGAAGGACCACAGGAACGCGAGCGCGAGCGGCCGGCGAACGGCGGGCGGCACGCGGCGAGCGAGCAGAAATCCGAGAAGGCACAGGGGCAGGGATTCACCGTGAGCGACACGCCGGGCTGGACTTCGCCCGGATCGCCACCGCCGGAGGACGACGACCCGAGGAGCGGCGCGACGCCGCCCGCCGGCCCGTCCGGGAGCAGCGCACCTCAGGGCTGGGGCAGCGCCCCGCCCCCGGAACAGCCGGGCCAGCCGCCGCAGCAGCAGCCTTATCACCCCGGCTGGGGCGGCCAGCAGCCCGGCGGCTGGGGAGCCCAGCCTCCCCAGCAGGGCTGGGGAGGCCCGCAGCCCACCGGCTGGGGCGGCTGGCACCCGCAGGCCCTCACCGCCAAGCCCGGCGTCATCCCGCTGCGCCCCCTCGGCGTCGGCGAGATCCTCGACGGCGCCGTCTCCACCGCCCGCGCCCACTGGCGCACCGTCCTCGCCATCGCGCTGGGCATCGCCATCGTCACGCAGCTCATCTCCACCATCGCCACGCGCGTCTGGCTCAGCGACAGCTCCGGCCTCGAGGCTCTGGAGAACAACCCGGAGCCCACCGAGGAGGAGCTGCGCGCCGCCCTCGGCGACCTCTTCGCCTTCTTCTCCGTCGCCGGCGTCGTCACCCTCCTCGGCACCGTCCTGGCCACGGCCATGCTCACCATCGTCGTCAGCCGGGCGGTGCTCGGCCGCAGCGTCACCATGGCCGAGGCCTGGCAGGACTCGCGCAGCCGGCTGCTGCGCCTGCTCGCGCTCGTCGTCCTCGTCACCCTCGCCGCCGTCATCGCCGTCGGCCTGCCCACGCTGCTGGCCGCCCTGACCGGCAGCTTCCCGCTCGCCGTCCTCGCCGTCCTCGGCGGCGTCGTCCTCGCCGTCTGGCTGTGGGTCCGGCTCTCCCTCGCCGCCCCCGCCCTGATGCTGGAGCGGCAGGGCATCAACGCCGCCATGCGCCGCTCCTGGAAGCTGGTGCGCGGCGCCTGGTGGCGCATCTTCGGCATCCTGCTCCTGATCCAGGTGCTGGTGACGATCGTCGCCGGCATCATCGAGTTCCCCGTGTCGATCCTCGCCGGGATCGTCGCGGGCCAGGGCGCCGACAGCTTCTTCGAGGGCTCCTTCAGCGAGCTGAGCTGGACCTATCTCGCCATCTCCGGCGTCGGCGCGGTCATCTCCTCCACCATCACCCTCCCGATCAGCGCGGGCGTCACCGCCCTGCTCTACATCGACCAGCGCATACGCCGCGAGGCCCTCGACCTGGAGCTGGCCCGCGCCGCGGGCATCGGCGGCACCGGCAGCGAGCCCGTCCGGGGGAGCTGACGCCCATGCCCCTGCTGCTGGCCGGCCCAGCGGTGGACGACCCCGGCCCGCCGGTCGTCGTGGACCGCGACCCGGCCCGCGAGGCGGCAGAGCGCGAGCTGTCCAAGCAGATCTACGCCGAGCACGAACCCGGCCTGGCCCGCCGCGTCTGGGACTGGCTGTGGGACCGCATCGTCGGCACGCTCGAATCCGCCGCCTTCGCCACCCCCGGCGGCTGGCTCGGCCTGCTCATCATCCTCGCCCTCGTCGTGGCCCTGATCGTCGCGCTCCGGCTGCGCATGGGCGCTCTGCGCACCGCCGCCGGGCCGGGCCGCGGCGGCGGTGCGCTCTTCACCGACGGCCCCCGCAGCGCCGCCGAGCACCGCGCCGCCGCCGCCGAGCACGCCCGCGCCGCCCGCTGGGACCAGGCCGTCCAGGAGCAGCTGCGGGCGATCGTCCGCTCCCTGGAGGAACGCGCCCTGCTGCAGCCCCGCCCCGGCCGCACCGCCGACGAGGCCGCCGCCGAGGCCGCACGCCCCATGCCCGCCCTCGCCGCCGACCTGCGCGCCGCCGCCACCACGTTCGACGCCGTCACCTACGGCGGCCTGCACGCCACCCAGGCCGACCACGCCCGGCTGCGCGAGCTCGACGAACGCCTCCAGCGCAGCAAGCCGGACCTGACCGCCCCCGCCGGGACGGCCACCCCATGACCACGACCGCCGTCTCCCCCGACGCACGCCAGCTGTGGCGACGCGGCCGCGGCCCGCTCGTCGCGGTCGCTGCCCTGGTGCTGGCCGGCCTGCTGCTCGCCCTGCTGGGCGCCGGCGAGGACGGCACGCTCCACCCCCGCTCCGCGACCCAGCACGGCAGCCGCGCCGTCGCCGAGCTCCTCGCCGACCGCGGCG
The DNA here is from genome assembly GCF_052246635.1 of Streptomyces sp. 6N223. NCBI lineage: Bacteria > Bacillati > Actinomycetota > Actinomycetes > Kitasatosporales > Streptomycetaceae > Streptomyces > Streptomyces sp. 6N223. Next base: position 55,347 of record NZ_JBQQCA010000045.1, read on the forward strand.
TCGACACCACCCTGGCCACCACCGCCGCCCAGGCCGCCCGCGCCGCCGGCCCCGACACCACGCTGCTCGTGGCGCGCCCCGAGGCGCTCACCGACGGGCAGCGCCGCACCCTGGCCGAGGCCACGGCCGGCACCGGCGGCCGTACCGTGCTCGTCGCCCCCGGCCAGGTCACCCTCGACGACCTCGCCCCCGGCGTCCGCGCCATCGACCCGGTCGAGGCGCAGGAGCTCGAACCCGACTGCGACGTGCCCGCGGCCCGCCGCGCTGGTGGCGCCCGCCTCGGCGGCTACGGCTACGTCCAGGCCGGCGCCCCCACCGACGCCGTCCTCGCCTGCTACCCGATCCCCGGCGTCCCCTACACCGTGCCGACCCTCCTCGGCATCCAGAAGGACGCGGGCGGCGACACCGTCCTCCTCGGCGCCCCCGACATCCTCTACAACCAGAACCTCGACGAGGACGGCAACGCCTCCCTCGCCCTCCAACTCCTCGGCTCCCGCCCCCACCTCGTCTGGTACCTGCCCTCCGGCGAGGCCCCCGCCTCCGGCGACGAGGAGAGCATCACCGGCCTCATCGACCCCGGCTGGCGCTGGGCGGCCCTGCAACTCGCCATCGCCGCGGCCCTCGCCGCCCTCTGGCGCGCCCGCCGCCTCGGCCCGGTCGTCCCCGAACGCCTCCCCGTCGCCGTCCGCGCCGCGGAGACCACCGAGGGCCGGGCCCGCCTCTACCACCAGACCAACGCCCGCGACCGCGCCGCCGACGCCCTGCGCGCCGCCACCCGCACCCGCCTGGCACCCCTCACCGGCGTACCGCCGGCCGCCGCGCACTCCCCCGAGGCCCTGCCCCCGGCGGTCGCCGCCCGCACCGGCGAGGCCCCGGCCGCCGTGCACGCCCTCCTCTTCGGACCGCCCCCGGCCGACGACACCGCCCTCGTCCGCCTCGCCGACGACCTCGACGCCCTCGAACGCCGTCTCGCCCCTCTCGACGCCTTCGACCCGACCAAGGACACCAAGGACAAGGACCACACCCCGTGACCGCCGCCCCACCATCCGGAAGCCCGCACGCCGCCCTGGAGGCCCTGCGCGAGGAGATCGGCAAGGCCGTCGTCGGCCAGGACGCGGCCGTCACCGGCCTGGTCGTCGCCCTGCTGTGCCGGGGCCACGTCCTCCTCGAAGGCGTCCCCGGCATCGCCAAGACCCTGCTGGTCCGCGCCCTGGCCACCGCCCTCGAACTCGACACCAAGCGTGTCCAGTTCACCCCGGACCTGATGCCCAGCGACGTCACCGGCTCGCTGGTCTACGACGCCCGCACCGCCGAGTTCTCCTTCCAGACCGGGCCCGTCTTCACCAACCTCCTCCTCGCCGACGAGATCAACCGCACCCCGCCCAAGACCCAGGCATCGCTGCTGGAGGCCATGGAGGAACGCCAGGTCTCCGTCGACGGCGTCCCCCGCGCCCTCCCCGAGCCCTTCATGGTGGCCGCCACCCAGAACCCCGTGGAGTACGAGGGCACCTATCCCCTCCCCGAGGCTCAGCTCGACCGCTTCCTCCTCAAGCTCAACCTCCCCCTCCCCAGCCGCCAGCAGGAGATCGACGTGCTCACCCGCCACGCGGCCGGGTTCGACCCCCGCGACCTGACGGCCGCCGGCGTACGCCCCGTCGCCGGCCCGGCGGAGCTGGCCGCGGCCCGCGCCGCCACCGCCAAGGTCGCGATCTCCCCCGAGGTCACCGGATACGTCGTGGACCTCTGCCGCGCCACCCGCGAGTCCCCGTCCCTCTCCCTGGGCGCCTCGCCGCGTGGCGCGACCGCCCTGCTCGCCACCTCGCGCGCCTGGGCCTGGCTGTCGGGCCGCGAGTACGTCATCCCCGACGATGTGAAGGCCCTGGCCCTGCCCACCCTCCGCCACCGCGTCCGGCTGCGCCCGGAGGCGGAGATGGAGGGCGTCACCGCCGACGGCGTCATCACCGGCCTGCTCGCCCGTGTCCCGGTCCCCCGCTGATGGCGCTCACCGGACGCACCGCACTCCTCGCGGCCCTCGGCGCCCTCGTCGTCGGACTGCTCCCCGGCTGGCACGGCATCCTCGCGGTGGGCCTTCCGCTGCTCGCCGCGGTCCTGTGCGACCTGGCGCTCGCCGCCCCCGTGCGCGCGCTCCGCTTCGACCGCGGCGGCGCCACCACCGTGCGCCTGGGCGAGACGGCGAGCGTCCACCTGACCGTCACCAACCCCTCGGGCCGCCCGCTGCGGGCCGAGCTGCGCGACGCCTGGCCCCCCAGCAGCTGGCGACCGGGCGACGCGTACGCCGCCTCCCGCCACCGCCTCGCCATCCCGGCCGGGGAGCGCCGCCGCGTCACCACCGAGCTGACCCCCACCCGGCGCGGCGACCGGCGGGCCGTGCGCGTCACCGTCCGCTCGCGCGGCCCTCTCGGACTGGCCGCCCGTCAGGGCAGCCACGAGGTCCCCTGGACCGTGCGCGTCCTGCCGCCGTTCACCAGCCGCAAGCACCTGCCCTCGAAGCTCGCGCGGCTGCGCGAACTCGACGGTCGCACCACGGTCCTGACGCGCGGCGAGGGCACCGAGTTCGACAGCCTGCGCGACTACGTCCCCGGCGACGACGTCCGCTCGATCGACTGGCGTGCCACGGCTCGGCAGTCGACGGTGGCGGTACGCACCTGGCGGCCGGAGCGCGACCGCCACCTGCTGCTGGTGCTCGACACCGGCCGCACGTCGGCCGGCCGCGTGGGCGACGTGCCCCGCCTGGACGCCGCCATGGACGCCGCCCTGCTGCTGACGGCGCTCGCCTCCCAGGCGGGCGACCGCGTCGACCTTCTCGCCTTCGACCGCCGGGTACGCGCCACCGTGCGCGGCCGCACCGGCACCACGGTGCTGCCCGCCGTCGTCCGGGCGCTGACCCAACTCGAACCCGAACTCATCGAGACCGACACCCACGCCATGGCTGCCGCCGCCATGGCCGACGCCCCGCGCCGCTCGCTCATCGTCCTCTTCACGACCCTGGACGCGGCCCCCGTCGAGTCCGGACTCCTCCCGATCCTGCCGCAACTGACGCACCGCCACACCGTTCTGGTCGCGTCCGTGGCCGACCCCCGCATCGCGGAGATGGCCGGCACACGCGGCACGATCCCAGGCGTCTACGAGGCGGCGGCAGCGGCCCAACACGAGGCCGAACGCCACCGCACGGCCGCCCGCCTGCGCAAGCTCGGCGCAACCATCGTGGAGGCCGCGCCCGCGGACCTCCCCCCGGCAGTCGCAGACGCCTATCTCGCCCTGAAAACCGCGGGCAAGCTCTGAAGGAAGAACAGAAAAAGAAAAAGAAAGAAAAAGAGAGTGGTTCCCGCCGAATTGAATTCGGCGGGAACCACTCTCTTTTCAAAGTATTGTCCGGCGGTGTCCTACTCTCCCACACGGTCCCCCATGCAGTACCATCGGCGCTGGGAGGCTTAGCTTCCGGGTTCGGAAAGTAACCGGGCGTTTCCCTCCCGCCATGACCACCGGCACAAATCT
>NZ_JBQQCA010000046.1:0-57957 GCF_052246635.1 Streptomyces sp. 6N223
GTACTTGAAGATCACGATGTGCGTCAGCGGCACCGCCATCAGCAGATACAACGTCCAATGACGCGCGAAGCTCCGCCGCGCCCTCCGGCGCATGGTCTCCTTCGACACGGCACCCCGTTTGCGGCGCGGGACCCGCACACGATCGAGTCTTGCCGCGGTGTCTGTGGTCATCCTCACGCTCCGCAGTCTCGCCAGCGGGATGGCGCTCGTCCCCGAGTCGGCCACGCCGGAGCGGGAGTGTCGGGAACGGGGCCGCTCCTGGTCGCGCCACTATCGGTCCTTTGACCGGTCAAATCAAGAGTTTCGACAGACTGGATTTGAGCGGTCAAGACGCGGGACGAGGGCCGCGGGTGCGTCGTGGACCAAGGGGCCCGGGAGAAGCCGGAGTTGGCTGGGCAGCCGCGCGAGAGCCGCCCGGCGCGACCGTCCTCAGGCCCGGTGCGTAAGCGGTGTGATGCGCGGGCCGCGAGGGCCGCCCCGCACCTGCCCTCTCACAGACGCCCCAGCACCGACACCTCGGTGACTCCGATCGGCAGCCCGTTGGCGGGCAGCAGCCGGATGCGGACCTGGACGCGAGGACATCGCGCAGCGCCCGGCTACGACGGCGGGGCGGAAGGGGCGTGCGTGGTCCGCGACGGCATGAGTGCGGCGGCGTCTCAGTTCCTGGACGGCGGCGCCGTGCTCTCCCGGACGACGAGTTCCGGGCTGAGCGAGGTCACGCCTGGCCGGTGCTGGCCCGACTTGAGGGCGCGGACGAGGAATCCCGCCGATTTGCGGGCCATCCTCTGCTTGGCGAAAGCCACGGTGGTCAGCGGCGGATTGGCCTGACTGGCCGCGGCGATGTCATCGACGCTGACGATCGAGAGGGAACCCGGCACCGTACGACCGAGTTCGGCCGCCGCCTGGAGGACCCCCAGCGCCAACAGGTCGTGTGACGCCATCACGGCAGTCACCTCCGGGTGCTCGGTCAGCACACTCATGGCCGCCTCAAACCCGCCGAGCCGCGACGACACCCTGGTCGCCCGGATCCGCGAGGGCGCAACGGTGATGGACGCCTCTGCCAGCGCACGGTGCGCGCCCTCCAGCCGCACCTCGTGAGCAGGGATGTCACCGACCACGGCGACCTCCCGATGCCCCAGGTCACGGAGGTGCTGGGCCGCGAGATAGCCAGCGCGCCCGTGGTCAAAGGTCACCACGGTGGCGCCGGAAGGGTACTCCGTCTCCGAGGCGCACAGCACGAACGGGAGCCCCACCTCGGTCAGCAGATCGACATGGCGGCCGATGCTTCCGTCGTCGGCAAGGATGAGCCCGTCGATGTAACGCCGCCTGAGAATCTCCAACTGTCTGCGGGCACGAACCGGATCGCCGTAGGTCGTGCAGAGGGCGATGCTGTACCCCTCCGTCTCCAGGGAACGCTCCAGATCCTCCACCAGCTCGGCGTAGAAGGGATTGGTGATGTTGGGCACGACCAAGCCGACCATCATCGTCTGCCCGGTCGCCAGGCCGCGGGCCAGGAGGTTCGGGGTGTAGCCGAGGTCGGCTATGGCGCGCTCGACCCTCTTCCGCGTGTCGGGGCTGACCACCGGCCGCTTGTTGATGACGTTGGACACGGTCTGCTTGGTCACTCCCGCACGGTGCGCAACATCCTTGATCGTGACCACAGTCACCCTCATATCATCGCGAAGAATGGGCCCATGGTAATGGTGGTTCGCGCACGCTTCCGGACCGGCCCTGGCCGGAAGCGCGGCTTCCGCGATCACCGCCTGCGGGAGACCACAGGTACGCGCGTTTCCACACGTCCAGCGGTTGGCCGTCTGCGGGCTGCCCAATCCTGGCGTGGTCCAGCCGAGGGGCTGCTTGAACAGGCGAAACGTCTGAGGTTCGGCTCGATGCGCCCTGCCGGTTTGTCACCGGTGGGTTTGCCCCGAGCCGCCTCCCGAACCCGGCGGGCGGCCCGTTCCGCAGCTCCTTCCGGGTTATGATCCTGCGGCCGACCAGGCCCGGGACTGAAAGACTGATGCCGGATGCGACCACCCGCCGCCCGCGAGCCGGGCCAACTGATCGGCCCGTCCTTCGCACTCTTCGCCGACGCGCCGGTGCTTGGCCCGTGACCGCCGTCGCCACGCTGCCGCTGTTCACCGCGCCCGCCACGATGCCCACTGCCTGCGCCGTGCTGCTGATGGCCGTGGCCACCGCCGTGTGCGCCGGGGTCCTCCCGCCCCTGGCGTTCCTCGTCGCCGGGCCGCTGGCCCTCGCCGCCCGGGCGGCGGAGCAGCTGTGACCAGCGACCGCCGCCGTTTCGTCACGGAGAAACGAGAGGAGCGGGACGAGGACTTCCTGAGCCTGCTCACCGCCGAGGCCGACGCGCTGGTCCCGGACGTCCTGGACGCCTACCGCGAGGCGCTCGCAGGGGACATATCAGTCCGGACCGTCGCCCGGTACATCCGCCGCCTGGCCACCGCCTGGACCTGGCAGCGGTCGGCCCACCACCACGACACCGCGCTGCTCGCGCCCGCCGCCGAGATGGCCGACGCACTCGCCGACTTCCAGCACGACGACGGGCTGTTCGACCAGGGCAACCTGCACTCGCCGCCGGACACCTCGTTCAGCATCCAGGACCTGTGCCTGGTGCTCACCCTGCTGGGTCAGGACGACGACCCGCGCACCGCCGGGCTGCGCGCCACCGTGACCCGCGTGGTCCGCAAGGCGGGCCCCGCCCTCGCCGCCAGCGGACTCCACACGCCCAACCACCGGTGGGAGCTGTGCGGCGCCCTCGCCCGCATCCACGTCCTCTTTCCCGACTCGCGCTACCCGCGCCGCATCGACCAGTGGCTCGCGGAGGGCGTCGACCAGTATCCGGACGGCCAGTACAGCGAGCGCAGCCACATCTACGCGGCCGTCGTCACCAACCCGGCGCTGCTCACCCTGGCCCGGCTCACCGACCGGCCGGAGCTCTACGCGCACGTGGCGCGGAACCTGACCGCCACCCTGTACCAGGTCGAGCCGAACGGCGAGGTGGTCACCGTGTACTCCCGCCGCCAGGACCAGAACGAGCAGCGCTCCATCGCCGGCTACTGGCTGCAGTACCGGGAGCTGGCGCTGCGCGACGGCCACGGTGACCGGGGCCGCTTCGCCGCCATGGCGCGGGACATCCAGCGGCGGATCGCAGAGGAGCTGCCGCCGTTCGAGGACCCGCCGGGCGACGCGCTCGCCCACGTCCTGGACCATCCGGAGCTGGCCGGGCTGCTGCCCGCCTCCGAGCCTCTGCCCACCCGCTTCACCCACCACGACCGGGACACCCGCTCCGTCCGCGTCCGTCGCGGTGCGAGCACCGCCACCGTGTTCGGCGGCACCGACTTCCCCGCCGTGCGGGCCATCGCCTCCGGCCTGTCCACCAACCCCACGTTCCTCACCTTCCGCAAGGGCGCGGCGATCCTGGACTCGGTGCGGCTCGCGCCGCGGTTCTTCTCGCTCGGCCACTTCCGCAGCGAGGGCCTGGAGCCCGCGGCCGGCGGCGGCTGGCGGCTGTACGCCCGCGAGCGGGCCGCCTACCACCTCCCGCTGCCGCCCGAGCACCGGCGCGCCGACGGCCTGTACCCGCTCACCGACGAGGGGCGGTTCTGGTCGGCCATGGACTTCCCGCACCGGCGCAGGGAGTACCGCACGCTGCGCACCGAGATCCTCGTCACGGAGGCAGAGGCCGGGACCGGCTTCGACGTCACCTTCGACGTCGACGAGTCGGAGGTGCCGCTCACTATCGAGCTGGCCTTCCGCCCGGGAGGAGAGCTCCAGGGAACGGGACTTGAGCCGGTCGCCGGCCAGGCCGACACCTACCAGCTGGTGTCTGGCGAGGGCACTTTCCGCCTCGGCGGCGACCTGATCACCTTCGGCCCGGGCAACGGCAAGGGCGTACGGCAGCCCCCCGTGGTCGACCCGGGCGAGCGCTATACATGGCTTCGGGGAAGCCTGACCCCACCGGGCCCACGGGTGCTGATCACCGGACGCTCCCCGTTCCACTACCGGCTCAGCCTCCGATGAGCCTCGCCCCGCGCGGATCCTGGTTGTTGGGCGTTCAGCGGACGGCCGGGGCGAGGCGGCCCTCGCGCTGGTGCGGCGGTGCGCTCCCACATCACTCCGCGCCCTCCGGCACGACGTCCCGGGTGCCGCCCTTGTGCTCCGGCGCTCGGCGCTCCTGTGGCAGCCGGTGCTCCAGGCGCAGCATCAGCACCGCACCCAGAGCGGCGAGGAGGCCCACGGCGAGCCAGGGGAGCAGGCGATGGCGGCTGAAGAGCAGGCCGAACAGGCTGGGCCCGACGATGCTCGAGACGGCGAAGGCGTACTGGAAGGCCGCCAGGTAGGTGCCCCGCGATCCGGCCGGGGCCGCCGCCGCGGCGAGCGCGTTCGACGCGGGTCCGAAGGTCATCTCCGCGATGCTGTAGCACGCCACCACGAGCACCAGGAACGGCACCAGGGCCGCGGACGGCAGCAGGACGGCCGCCGCGGACGCGGCGCACCAGAGCACCCACAGCCCCCCGGCCCACGCCATGGCGCGGGCGCGGGTCCAGCGGCGACGGACGAAGCGGCTGACGGCCGTCGTACAGGTCGCCAGCAGCAGCATGTTCAGGGCCAGCAGCGGGCCGGGCGCCCAGCCCGGTCCGGACAGGCCCTGGACGACGTAGACGGGCAGCGACAGGGCGAGGAACGTGCTGCACAGGGCGAAGATCGTGCACGTCCCGATCAGCGCCAGGTAGGGCCGGTCCCGCAGCAGCACCCGCAGGCCGGAGTGGCCCTCGGCCGGTGGCAGGGCACGCGAGGTGGACGGCACCGCGAGGACGACCACCAGCGCGGAGATCAGGAACGCCAGCGCGCTGCCGAGAATCAGCCCGTCGTAGACGCGCGCGGAGTCGACGGTGAGCAGCGCGCCCGCGAGCAGCGCCCCACCGCCGCGGCCCATTTCCCGGATCATCCCGGTCCGTGCGAACCAGTGTTCCTTGGCGTCCGTCCCCTCGGCGTCCGCCTGGTCGGCGATGAGGGTGAAGACCGAGGACCAGTAGATCCGCGAGCCGGCCTTCGTCACCAGGACGGCGATCACCAGCGACGTCGCCCCGGAGACCGTCGGGTAGAGCAGGAAGCCGAGCCCTTGCAGCGTTTGGCCGCCGGCGACCACCGGCCGCGGCCCGAGCCGGTCGACCAGCCGTCCGACGGCCAGCGGCACCAGCAGCGTCAGCGCGGTGGCCACGCTGACGAGCACACCGATCGTCGCCAGGTCCAGGTCAGTGACCTTGAGGAAGTACAGCAACGACAGCGGGAGATACAGGCCCGTGCCCAGCGAGTCGACCGCCATCGCCGCCAGCAGCGGCCAGCCCTTCCGGCTCCTCCGGCCCTTCCGGCTCCTTCGCCCCGTGCCGTCGTCCGTCACCACCCGTGCCACGCGATGCCGCCTCCCTGGTCAACCCGGGTCAACCGAACCACCGGTCGAGTTCCAGCGCCACGCCGTCGTCCTCCGCCGCCGCGGTGACCGCGTCGGCGGCGTCGCGGACCTCCTGGGGGGCCTGCGCCACCGCGACGCCGCGCCCGGCCCAGCGCAGCATCTCGATGTCGTTGCGCCCGTCGCCGATCGCGAGCACCTCCTCACCGTCCAGGCCGAGTTCGGCGCAGACGTGGCGCAGACCCGACGCCTTCGAGACGTTGACCGGCGTGAGGTCCAGCCACGCCGACCAGCCGACGACGTGGTCGGCACCCGGCAGGTCGAGTTCGCCCGTCAGCCGCGCGAACTCCTCGGCGGTCGCCGAGGGGTCACGGACGATCACCCGGCTGGCCGGCTGGGCGAGGAGGTCGTCGAGGCCGGTCAGGATCGTCTCGCCGGGCAGCTCGCCGACGGGGAACGGGGCGGTGACGCGATAGCCGGCCCCCTGGTACTCGACGGCGACCAGCGCCGACGGGCACCGGCCGAGGACGGCCCGCACGGCCGGTCCCGGGTCGAACGTCTCCTCGCGCACGATGTCCAGCGGCGCGTAGCGGCACAGCACCGCGCCGTTGCTCGCCACCATCCACATCCGCTCGCCGTTCTGGCCGTACAGGTTGAGGCGGTCGGCCACCCGGGTCATCCCGTGGGGCGAGCGGCCGGAGCAGAGCACGACGTGGGCACCGGCGTCCAGGGTGGCCCGCAGCGCCTTGAGGATCCTGCTGCCGGCCGGCTCGGCCGCCTGCTCCTCGACCTCCGTCCATGCCGGCAGCGTGCCGTCGATGTCGAGCGCCACCAGGCGCGGCCGCCGGGTCACGCCGGATCCACCGCGTCGCCGCCCGGCAGCGAGCGCCGGTCGTAGAGGTCCGTGCCCTGCCGTCGAGGGATGAACCGGCCGAGGTCCTCCGGCCCCACCCACCGTCCCTTGTGGACCAGCCGCTGCCCTCGCAGGTAGACGGCGTGCACGCTCCCGCTCAGGGTCAGGCTTTCGTATACCGAGTGGTCGGTCCTCATGTGGTGATCCGACGCGCCGGTGCGCGTCACGCCTCGCGGGTCCAGAAGGGTGATGTCGGCGTGCGATCCGGGCGCGAGCGACCCCTTGCCGGGGTCCAGGCCGAACAGGCGCGACGGGGACGTCGCGGTCACGTCGACGAAGCGGGACAACGGGATCCTTCCTCGGAGCGCGGCGTCGTAGAGCAGGGGCACGCGGTACTCGATTCCCGCGATGCCGCCGGGCAGCTTCGAGAAGTCGCGCCGCTCCGGCGGGAACAGGGTGGACCGGCAGAACGGGCAGTGGTCGGACGACACGACGGACAGGTCGCCCGCCGACAGCGCCCACCACAGCCGGTCGCGGTGCTCCTGGGTGCGCAGCGGTGGCGCGCACACGAAGTTGACGCCTTCCTCCCATGACCGGTCCAGCTCCGCGACGTCCAGATACAGGTAGTGCGGGCAGGTCTCGGCGAAGACGGGCAGTCCGCGCCTGCGGGCGTCGGCTATCGCGTCCAGCGCCTCGGCGGAGGAGACGTGGACGAAATAGAGCGTGGGCATGCCGGCGAGCTCGGCGAGGACGATGGCTCGGCGGGTGGCCTCGCCCTCGATGGCCGGCGTCGCGGTCCTGGCGTGCCAGGGCAGGGACAGGTGGCCGCCTTCCCTGGCCCGCTCCCGCAGGAACTCCATGGCCAGGCCGTTTTCCGCGTGGACCATCACCATGATGCCGAGCTCAGCGGCGCGCCGCATCGCGCGCAGCAGCTGGGTGTCGTCGCTGTAGAGGTCGCCGGGAAACGCCATGAAGAGCTTGATGCTCGGCACACCGGCCGCCACCAGCCGCGGAAACCGCGCGAGCGAGGAGTCACGGACGTCGCCCACGATCTGGTGGAACCCGTAGTCGACGGCACAGCGCCCCCGCGCCCGCCCGCTGGCGTCGTCGAGCCGTTCGATCAGGTCCTCGCCGGGTCCTTGACGGACGAAGTCGACGACCGTGGTGGTGCCGCCGAACGCCGCCGCCCTGGTGCCCGACGCGAAGTCGTCCGCGGTCGAAACCCCGGCCACCACGGTCTCCAGGTGGGTGTGCACGTCGACGAAGCCCGGTGCGACGTGCAGGTCCGTCGCGTCGATGACCTCGTCGGCGTCGGTCGCCGTCCCCGGCGCGCGCCACGAGTCGACCAGACCGTCTCGCACCACCAGGTCCACGGCATGCGTGCCGGACGCGGTGAGGACCGTGCCGCCCCGGATGGCCAGTGTCGTCATCGGATCTCACCTTCGCCATGTCGCAGGTCCGGCGGCAGCCGGTCGATGTCGATGGCGATGTCCCGCGCCGCCGCGAGCGCGCGGACGAACGCCTTCTCGCGGGCGAGGAACTCCCCGCGGTTGCGCCGCAGGATCTCGACGATCGCGTCGACGTCCCGGGTCGGCTTGTTCGTCACGTCGCGGAGCAGGCCGTTCTGACTGAGCTGGTGCAGGTCCGAGGCCACCGACTGGCTGGTCGTGAAGCGCATCGGGATGGAGATGTTGCCGTCGGTCAGCGTCTCGACCTCGTGCACCCAGAAGGGCGGGATGTACAGGATCTCCCCCGCGGACAGCACCCCCTCATAGCGGACCTCTCCCGGCCAGTCGGGCTGGGCCGCGAGGCTGAACCCGGGTGCGGGGGACAGGTCGTAGCGCTCGCCGTCCTGCCACGTCGCGTGCAGGTTCACGGTGTCGAGCGGGTGGACGAGCGTATAGCGCTTCGAGCCCCGCACCTGGATCAGGAAGCTGTGCCACCAGTCGTGGTGCCCCGGCGTCACGTTCCCGGCCTGGCTGAACCAGACACCGGTCGCCCCGGGTTCGTACGCGGCACCGACGTCCGGAATCGCGAAGTCCCGCGCCAGCTCGTCGAAGCCGGCCGAGGCGGAGCCGATGCGGAGATAGAGCGAACCGTCGACGATCCGCCGCGCCCCGAACAGGTGCGCCAGGGCTTCGCCGAACGTCATCGACTTGGTGGCGTTGACCTGCTTGAGGACGGTGTTGCGCGACGCTTCCCCCGTCACGAACGGGGCGACCTCGAGATCGCCCATCCGCCGCGTGAGCGACGGCAGATCCCAGTCCGTACAGCACGCCCACCGCGCGGCGACACCGGTGATCAGCAGCGGCGTCTCACCGAGCATCGGCCGGTTGTCCACCCCACCCCGCACCGGCAGCGCGTCCACCCGGGTGGCCTCCCGGGCGCTCACGGCGTGCTCGTCTCGACGGGGAAACCGTCCACAGCCGCCCATCCCGTCGTCGGCCAGCCGGGATGGCTCTGGTACGCGGCGTCGAAGACGCGGATCTGGTGCTGAAGGCTCCGCGCATAGACGAACATCATCTTCTCTCGCTCCTCAGCCGTGGTCGCGCACTCGTTCATCAGGGCGGCGTGGGCCTCCGCCATTTCGCTGCCCGCCTTGTTCGCGTAGTACTGGGCCCAGTCACCGAAGGCCGGCGGACCCTGGATGTCGACGCCCTTGAACCGTTGGCCGACGACCTTGGTGAACATCGCGCACGGGTAGAGCGCGGCGGCGATCTCGCCGATGCCGCCGTCAAGACCGGTCTTCAGCAGGTGGTTGGCGTACGCCTCGCGCGCCGGCATCAGCGCGCCCGAGTCGAACCGCACCGAGCTCCGGCCCAGGCTCTCGACCAGCGACCGCTTGAACTCCGTCTCCGCGGCGACGAAGTAGTTGGAGAGCAGGTTCGCCGCCGTCCTCGACCAGGAGGAACCGCTGGGCGCCTTCGCCAGCCCGAGCGCGAGCGTGCGGTGGATGTAGGGGATGAACGGCGCGTCGTCGACCTGGAAGGCCAGGAACCGCTCGACGGTCATCCGTCCCTGCTCCAGGTCGGTCAGCCAGGGGTGCTGCTCGTACGCCTCCCAGCCTGCGGCCGTCGCCTCCCGGCACTGGTCGGTGAAGGTGGTCGACGCTGCCGCGTCGATGTCGGTGGCGCTCACGTTGTCACCTCTCCGCTGTCGGCAACCAGCCACTCCGACAGCACGTCGTCGAACGGGATGGCGGGATGTCCCGGTGTTGTCGGAACGGCGAACTCCCAGTCGCTGCCGGGTGGGGACACGATGTCGTTCGCCGCCAGCGGCTTGAGGAAGAACCGCTCGGAGGCGAAGAGGTCCGCCGGGTACGTCGCCCACTCGCACGACGCGAGCGCGAGGCACACGTGCGCGCCGATCGGGCTTTCGAGCATGTTGCCGACGACCGCGCCGATGCCGGCCCGCGCCGCCAGCTCTCCGATCTCGGCCGCGATCCTGAAGCCGCCTAATCGTCCCGGTTTGATGTTGACGAACCCGCAGCTGCCGAGTTCCAGCGCGAGTTCCAGGTGGTGCCGCGACTGGATCGACTCGTCGAGGCACACCGGCGTCTCCAGCCGCCGCTGGAGTTCCGCGTGCCCGAGGAAGTCGTCCTTGGCCATGGGCTGCTCGATCATGGCCAGGCCGAGCGGGTCCAGCAGCGCCAGGTGGTCGATGTCGTCCCGCGTGAACGTCGCGTTGCAGTCGACGTGCACCGTGGCGTCGGGGAACGCACGGCGCACCTGCCTGAGCTGGTCGACCCGTGTCCGCCTGCCCATTTTCAGCTTCACCCGCGGGCAGCCGGAGCCGACCGCGTCCGCGATCTTCGCCAGCAGCTCGTCCGTGTCGGCATGGATGTCGAAGTCCGCGCCCGCCGGCACCGTCGCGCGGGTCCCGCCGGCGTAGTGGCTCAGCGGGCGCTGCTCGACCTCGCCGCGCAGCGCCCACCAGGCCGTCTCGACCGCCGCCTTGGCGAAGGTGTTCTCACGGATCTCCGCGAACAGTCCGGTCAGCTGATCGACGTCGTCGACGGTCGCCCCGACCAGACGGGGCAGCATGTAGTCACGCAGGAGCGCGAACGTCGACTGCCCCCACTCGCCGCAGAAAAGCGGCCACGTGCCCGGGGCCGCCTCGCCCCACCCCGTCGCCTCGCCGCTGGTCAGCCGGACGACCACCGTGGCGATGTCGGGCTGCGCCCCGAAGGACGTCTTCCAGGGGACCTTCAACGGCATGCGCAGCAGGAGCGCACGCGCGGAATCGATATGCATGGACTCCTCCCGCTGTCCGGTCTGCCGGGCCTCACTCGTCTTACCGGTCCTGCTGGTCCTGCCAGTCCTACTGGTCCTGCTCGTCGGGCGTGTTCACGAACGTCCCGCCAGCCACGTCCGCACCTGCTCGGCGTACTGCGGCGCCCACTGCGGGGACCAGCGCAGGAAGTAGACGTGCATGTTCAGCGCGTGCAGCACGTGCCCGAGATCGACACGCCGTTCCCAGTCGTCCGGCAGCGGACAGGCGGCGGCATAGGACGTGAGGAAGACGTCGCGGCCGGCCGGGAAGGCGTCGAAGATGTGCTCGTCGAGCTTGCCGAAGTCGCGGAACCTCTCGGCGTACGTGGCGTGTTCGAAGTCCAGGACGCAGCTGATCCGCCCGTCGCGCACCAGGAAGTTCGGCAGCCACAGGTCGCCGTGGGTGAGGGCCGGGACGTTGGCCGAGGGCTCCAGCCGCCCCACGGCGGCGGCGATCGCGGACCGGAGGGCGCCGGCGTCACCGATCTGGCCGGGATCGGCCCGCGGCAGCAGCGCCGCCACCTCTGCCTCGACCGACTCCCGCAGCGACAACGCCTTGCCGCCGCCCAGCACATCCCCGAAGTGGGGTCCCACGATGGCGTGCAGCCGCCCGATGATGTCGCCGAGGTCCTGGACGAGCACCAGCCGCCGGTCCTCGCCGAGCGATTCCCACACGTCGCCCGCCGCGTCGCCCTCCTGGTACTCCTGGATGAGCAGCGGGCCGCCCAGCGCCGGTTCGTGCGGCACCAGCCGCCGGTACCGCACCACCGGGATGCCGTGCTCGGCCGCCACCCGCGCGCTGGCGACGAGTCGCCGCAGGTGCTCGGGATCCGGGTCGCGCTGCGGCGCCTTGACCAGCAGCGGGCCCTGGTCGGTGGCGGCCACCCACTGCTTGCTCGTGTAGCCCTTGTCGAGTGGGCGAACCGAGGTGACGTGGACCCCCGGGCACTCCCTCGTCAGGACGTTCTCGATCGTGGTCGCGATATCGGTTGACATGGAGATCACCGTAGTAGCTGCCGTGGAGGTCACCGGCCGCTGGCGCCGAGGAGGTGGGCCGGCACCTGCGTCGGCGCGATCTTGAGACGGCCCTGCATCAGGACGACGTACGCCATGCGCATCGCGGTGGCACCTCGGCGGACCCGTTCCCACACGAGGTCGGTGACGCCGAGACGCGCCGCCTCCGCCATGAGGAACACGACGGCGTCGCGAGACTTGGCCGAGTGCCCCATCTCGACGTTGTCGTCGGCGATGTGCAGGCGGGTGAAGCTCGTGTCGAACCCGAGGTCGGTCAGGTCGTCGGCCTTCGAGATGCCGGCGGTGCCCAGACCGTGGAACTCACAGACCATGTTCGCGCCGACGATCTCCGGGAACCTGCTCACCGGGAACTCCGCGATGGCCAGCCGGAACACCGGCGCGTAGAAACCCTCGTCGAGGAAGTCGACGTCGTCGATGAACTCCCTGGTCCAGAACTTGGGGAGCCGGTGGCCGAGTCCCACGAGCAGGTCCTCGTACAGCACACCGTGGCTGCGGCCGGGCTTGCCGTTGCCGATCTCGTCCCAGTAGATGTCGTAGAGCAGCTGCTCGCTCTCCCGCAGCACGACACGGCGGGTCAGCCCCTGCAACCACGCGCCGTCGACCAGATTGTCCGCCGCCCCGTGGAAACTGCGGTCGTGGTGGCCCTTGCCCTCGTCGGTCACCGGCGAGACCGGGGCCGAGGCCATGGCCTGGTAGGTCGCCATCATCCAGTCCGGGAACTCGCCGGCGTCGTAGCGATCGGGCAGCTCCCAGCTGAACACCGGCTTCTCCATCCGCTGCGCGGCGTCCAGCCAGTACTCGACGAACGCCGCCGCCCGGCGGACGGCCGGGGCCCGGTCGTGCCCGGCGACGAGGTCGTGGAAGAGCTCCCGCGTCCGCGGACCGTCGAACTCATCGGGGACAGGCTCGCCGTCACCACTCCGGTCGAGGTCCGGCACGGACAACGACAGCGCGGGAACCACCGGCACGCTCTCCGGCTGTGCCAGCCAGGTGATCCAGCGCCGGACGATGGCGATGTCCTCGGCGCTGAAGATCTTGCCCATCGGAGCGTGGATCGGCGTGAGCGCGGTGATGAACGGGCTGCGGTCGGGGGCACCGGGCGTGATCCACCTGGACTGGGCGAGCGCGTCCAGAAGGTCCTGGCTGTCCGCGGGAGACCTGTCGAAGTGGTCGTCCAGCAGCGTGCCGGCCAGCGCCGCCGTGCCGTGCGCATGACGTGCCGACGGCGTCTTGCGCTCCACGAGATCCCGCATGGCCGGCTCCGGCGCGCGCAGCGCGTTGAGGCACGCCCGCTCCAACTCGGCCCGGTGCACACGGATCGCGTCACGCAGCAGCCGCGCGAACGCCTCGAAACGCCGGGCGCCATCCGCGGCGAGACCGGAGTCCGCGAACTGACGCAGCGCCGCCTCGACGTCCGGCACCACCTCGGCCGGCTGCCGCCACGCGGGTGCCGGCCATTCGACGCCCTCGATGTCGTCGACAACCGCCTTGACGCACGAGGAGATCCAGTCGGGCATGTCGAACAGCGCACCGGTCAGGGTCGGCTCGACGGCCGCCAGCAGCTCCGGGGCGTAGCGGTACGGCGAGTTGGCGAGCGTGAGCAGGATGTCGGGCAGCAGGTAGGCCGTCTCGTCCAGACGCAGGGACCGCACGTGGGCGATGCTGCCCACGTCACCGCTCGGCTGCCCCAGCCTGCGCAGCAGGCCGTCGGCCATCCTGGAGAAGCGACCCTGCTGCCCGGGCGCATACCGGTACTCGTGGCTCAGCTCGGCAAGGCGCGCCCCCGCGGAGAGATGACAGAACGGCACGCGGGCGAACGGCGCCAGCCATACGCCGTCCTGGTGGGCGAGCGCGGCCAGGTGCCTGCTGGCGGCCGAGGCGACCACCCGGATCTCGTCCGCGTCGAGGTCGGTGAACGCAGGTGTGGCGCCGCGGAGTCCGCGCTCCCGGGCGTCCACCTCGTCGGCCGCGAACGGCGGCCCCTCGATCAGTCCGTCGAGAAAGCTCTCGGCGCGCCTGAGCTCGTCAGGCGCGGGCTCCATGACTCCCAGTCCCCGGTACAGCCTGGTCAGTGGTCCCATGGCGTTGCCCTCCGTCCGTGATCTCGCATGGTCGTGATCTTCTTCTCTTTCGCTGCCGGTGATGAGGAGCAGCGGTCATCCGACGGTGCTGCGGGGCCGGTCCGCCGCCGCGGCGAGGACCTCCCGGACCGAGTCGTCGAGAGCGTCGAGGTCCACCTGGCCGGTGAACTCGAGGATTTTCACCGGCGCGAACTTGTCGAGCCCCATGAGGAGGCCGGCGTACTCCTTGCCCGCTTCCAGGAGCAGCACCATCGGCACCCTGTTGGCCGACGCCCAGCCGATCTCGATGTGCGTACCGGGCGAGGCAGGGCTTCCCGGCACCGCGATGATCACGTCGGACGTGCAGATCTGCTCGTAGTCCAGCACCGTGTACTGCGAGGGCTCCATGAACGCCTGGCCCCACTTCTCCCGCCGGTGCGCGTTGTGCACGAGGCAGCCCTTGTCGTCGAAGTGCCTGAGAATCCGGTCGATCGTCTCGAACGCCTCGGCGTCGAACTCGCCGGTCTCCTTGTTGACGTAGGCCCAGAAGGGCGCGGCGACGAAGACGGTTTCGATCGTGGTGCTCATGTCGGCAGTTCCTCTCATTGGTCCGCTGCTCGCACGATGTCAATCACCAAACTCGTGTCCAGCACGGCGTCCTGCGCACTGGTGATGGGCCGGCTGTGCCGTGACAATGCACTCGTGGAAATGCTCCAGCTGTGCCTCGAGCGTCACGCGTCCCGTCAAGGCAGTTCTCCCGCAGAGTCTGACGGGGCCTGGCGGGCAAACGCCCACGCGTCGTGGACCATCTGCCGCAGCGACGTCCGTTCTGGCTTCCAGCCGAGTTCTCGCCGCGCCCGCTCCGTCGAGGCGACCAGGACCGCCGGGTCTCCTCCTCGCCGGCCCTCGTATGCCGCCGGTATCGCATGGCCGGTCACCTCCCGGACGGTGTCGATGACCTGACGCACCGAGTAACCCTCACTGCTCCCGAGGTTGCACACCAGATGCCTTCCGTGCGACGCGACTCCCAGGGCCCGCAGGTGAGCATCGGCAAGGTCCAGCACGTGCACATAGTCGCGCACGCACGTCCCGTCGCTGGTGGGATAGTCGTTGCCGTAGATCGAGATCCGCTGCCGGCGCCCCAGGGCGACCTGCAGGGCCAGGGGGATCAGGTGTGATTCGGGATCGTGTCGTTCGCCGAATCTCCCGTACGCGCCCGCGACGTTGAAGTAGCGCAGTGACACCGCGGCCAGCCCATGAGCGTGGCACTCGCTGCCGATCATGTGATCGGCAGCGAGCTTGGAGGCGCCATACGGATTGATCGGTGCCGTGGGTGTGTGCTCCGTGATGGGAGACCGTTCAGGCTCCCCATACACCGCACAGGTCGAGGAGAAGACGAGGGCGTGCACGCCTGCCCGGCGCATGGCGTCCAGCAGCGCGTAGGTGCCAAGGGTGTTGTTCCACCAGTACCGTTCGGGCGTCCGCACCGATTCGGCGACTTCGGCGAAGGCCGCGAGGTGCACGACGGCAGAGTAGGAGGAATCCAGTACCTCGTCGGCCTGGTGTATGCCCCCCTTGACGAACTCCGCACCCGCTGGCACTGCGTCCCGGAACCCTCTGGACAGATCGTCCAGGACCGTCACGGCCCTTCCGGTTTCCAGGAGGCGGGCGGTCACCACCGAGCCGATGAAGCCGGCGCCTCCTGTGACGAGAATCTTCCCGGAGCTGGCCTTCACCGTTGGGACACCTTCCCCATCTGCCGACTTTGCGGAGGATCTCCATGGTGCTGCCTGAAAACCAGAGTCTTCCGTAGACCGAAGTTCCAGAAGGTGCCCAGGGCGACCGCCGTGATCTTTGCCGTCATCAGTGCCGCGCCCACCTGAGCATGAAGGAACCAGACCGTCACCTCGTTGAGGAGCAGACCCGTCGCTCCCACGACGGTAAAGGCATAGAATTCCCGCTTCCTGTTGACCCCGGGTTGGAAGATCCACAGAATGCAGCCGATGTAGTTGACGATGTTCCCGCAGGTGAAGGCAAGGGCTACGGAGAGTAAGTAGTGCAGGCCTGCCTGATACGTGAGGAACCAGACCAGACTGACGTCGACCACAGCCGCTGTTCCGCCGACGAACAGATAGCGGAAGAACTGGATTCCCAGGGCATTCGTGCGACGGCGGAAGAGGCGGTCCAGAGCCGGATTCTTCATCAGAGTCCTTACACATCCCAGGCGGCGAGATGGTGTCATGGTGTCCGCGCATGCTCCACCAGCCCCGTCTCTGTTATGGCAGAGGACTCCTGGTATTCGTAGTCGCTGTTGATGCCCCAGAGGTCATGCTTCGTCTTCTCGCCCATCACGTTCTCGGCAGCCAGCATGCCCATGAGGATGCTGTGGTCCTGGTTGTTGTATTTGAAGGCGCCGTAGCGTCCTATGACCTCAAGATTCTGATACTCGCGAAGATGGTTTTCGACGATCTCAAGCTGTTCACGGTAGCCTCGTCGATAGACGGGATAGCAGCGGGGAACCCTGACTCCCTTCCCGTCCTTGATCTGGTCCCGTCGCACCAGTCCCGTCTTCTCGATCTCTTCCTTGGCGAGGCTGACGTACTGTGCGTCGTCCCAGCGCCAGAAGTCGTCATCGTCGAAGCACCAGTACTCCAGGGCGAGGATCGTCTCAGGCCTGCCGTTGTTGATGGATGGCGCCCAGTTGCGGAAGTTGGTGATTCGGCCGGTGCGCAGGTCGTCGCTGTGCACGTATATCCAGTTGTCCTCGAAGAGCCGATCACCGTCGATCTGAAGATAGACCAGTACCGTGTTGCGGAATGTGAGCGATGCGCACGCCTCCCGGACGGCTCCGGGTACGTTCTCGAGCCGGTCGACGAGGAGCGTCAGCGGCATGGAGGAGACGACGGAGTCGTACGTGCGCACCTCCCCCGACGTCAGGCGGACTCCGGTCACCTCTCTGCCCTTCGTGACCAGGGAGTCGATCGGGGTGCCCAGATGGACGGTGCCTCCGTGGCTCGCCACGAAGGAAGCCATGCGCTCGTACACCACCCCGGTGCCCTGCTCCGGGTAGGCGAACTGGTCCACCAGGGTCTTGTGCCGCTGAGCGCCGCCCCCCAGCAGAGTGTTTCTGATGGCCTCTCCGAGGGAGAATTTCTTGATCCGCTGTGCCGCGAACTCGGCGTCAAGGTCTCCCGCGGAAATTCCCCAGAGCTTCTCGGTGTACGTCTTGAAGAAGTGCTGATACAGCCGCTTGCCGAACCTGGAGATGACCCATTCATCGAACGCGCCGTGCGGTGTCGGACTTCTCCTGGCAATGCGTTCGCGAGTGTAGCTGGCGATGCACAGCAGCGCCTCGGTGAGGCCGAGATTGCGTAACGTTTCCGCGGCCTTGAGGGGATAGGGATAGAACTTGTTGCGGAAGAATATGCGCGTCAGGCGGTCCACCATCTGGTAGTCCTGCCCCACGACCTCGAGCCACAGCCGGTTCACCCGGGGGTCACTGCTGAAGAACCGATGCGGGCCGATGTCCACGATCTGCCCCCACAGCTCTAACGATCGAGCCATTCCGCCCACGCGGGGCGACGCTTCGTAGAGATGGACCTCGACGCCCTGCTTCGCCAGCGAGTAGGCGGCGGTGGCGCCGGCGGGGCCCGCTCCGATGACCGCGACTGTCCTGCCTGAAGATGCCGGGTGATTCATGCTGTGGCTCGTTCAAGCCGCTTGGTGAACCAGTCGATGGTGAGCTTGAGCCCGTCCGTCAGCTCAACCCTTGTCTCCCAGCCGAGCACCCCTCGGGCCAGGCTCGTGTCCGGCTTCCGCCTGGTGGGGTCGTCGATCGGAGCATCCATGAAGTGGATCTCCGATGCCGAACCGGAAATCCGGCGGATCATCCGGGCCAGGTCGAGGACGGTCAGCTCCTCGGACCCGCCGATGTTGACCGGACCAGGGTGGCCGCTCTCGGCCAGGGAGATGATGCCGTCGACGGTGTCGCTGACATAGCACAGTGAGCGTGTCTGGGTGCCGTCGCCGGCGACCGTAAGCGGTTCGCCAGAAAGCGACTGGCGGATGAACGTGGGGACTGCGCGGCCATCCTCCATCTTCATGCGCGGTCCGTAGCAATTGAAGATACGGACGATGGAGGCGTCCACTCCGCGATGCTTCCGATAGGCTGTGGTGAGAGCCTCGGCAAAACGTTTGGCCTCATCGTAGACACTACGAGGGCCAATGGGGTTCACATTGCCCCAGTACGATTCTCGCTGCGGATGTTCGAGAGGATCCCCGTACACCTCCGAGGTGGAGGCCAGGAGAAACCTGGCATTCTTCCGGCGGGCGAGTTCCACCGCATTGCATGTTCCCGTGCTGCCCGCTTCTAACGTCTGTAAGGGTAAGCGCTGGTAATCCAGTGGTGAGGCCGGCGACGCGAGGTTGAAGACCACGTCAACCTCGCCGGAGACATCGAAGGGAGCAGTTATGTCGTGTTCCATCAGTTCAAAATCGTTACTGCTCGTCAGGTGCGCTACGTTTTCGAGCCTTCCGGTCAAGAAATTGTCTACGCAGATGACCTCGGTGCCACGGCGGAGAAGCTGCTCACAGAGGTGAGATCCAAGGAAACCTGCTCCGCCGGCGACTACCGCGCGCCGGAAAGGACTCTTGGTCGCACCCTGATTGCTCATGCGGAATATCCTCCAGAACCTTTGCAGCGATGGCTGGACAGCACCCTTCAGTTCCACGTCACGCGCGGCCAGAAAGGTGCGTCCCGGTATCTTCCAGATGGCGCTGAACCCGCCGCTGCATCAGCGATGCGCTCCACGCGGGCTAACGATTCGTCCTCTTGCTGGATCGAGGCGCTAGCAGCATAACCCGGTGCGCTCATGCAGAAACACTGGCCTTGGGCGAAAAGTTTCGAAAGGGATCGAAAAGGCACCAGGTCTCGGTATGTTCTCCCAGGTCGGACGTCCGCGTGGTTCGATGCCGCTTCGAAGGGCGTGATTGCGCCATCGCGAGGGTCTTGCCAGCGTCTGTGACACGTCCATAAGCTTGATCGTGGTTGCTCCAGCGCGTGTGTGGATAATTGGCGGTATTGCCCACATTTCAGCTGTGGGTGTTCGTGGATCGATCCGTCTCGTTGAGTTTCTGTGACGCCTGGCCGGCGTAATCCGGAGGATCTCCGTGGTCTATCCCTTACGACGTCCCCACTCCTCGTTACCTGCCGACGTTGTCGAGTCGGCCGTTGGTCCTCACCACGATGACGTGTACTTGCCTTTGCATGGACTGGAAGGCGCTTCCGTCCTCTGTGTGCGCGAGCTGACACGTGCGCAGCTCGTCGCCCTCTTCGCCCTGGCGTCGGACCTGGAGGCCGGCCGTCGACGTCCGGCTCGGGCACTGCAGGGAATCGTCGTCCTCACGGCTTTCTTCGAGCCCAGCACCCGCACGCGCCTGTCCTTCGAAAGCGCGGCGCATCGACTGGGAGCCGCCGTGATCAGCATGCCGGACGGCCGTGTCAGCAGCGTCCACAAGGGGGAGAGCCTTGCGGACACCGGGGTCATGCTGAATTCGTACGCCGACATCGTGGTGCTCCGCCACCCTGCCGACACGTCGCTGGACGAGATCCGGGCGACGCGGCTGAACATCCCGCTGATCAACGGCGGCAACGGTTGTGGAGAACACCCCACGCAGGCGATGGCCGACTGGTACGCCCTGCTCAAGCGGCGTACGGAGCTGCGCAGGACGGATCTGCCGCCCGAGCAGAGGATCTCGCTCGGAGTCATCGGAACGCCCCGCAGGATGCGGGCCCTTCGCAGCTTCCTTCTGATGGGAGCGCTTCACTTCCCGCACGTCCTGCGGGACGTCACCGTGGTCTCCGAGGACCCGCGCCCTCTCGACGCCGAGCTCGAGGCGGCGTTGCGCGGTGCGTCCCTGCCTGCGGTGTGTACCCCCGAACTCCAGCGGCACGTGTCCCGCTTCGATGTCGTCTATCAGAACTCGCTCACCCTGGTGGGTAACGAATACGAGGTCTTCGACGCCGCGTTCCGCATCGACGGTGACACGCCGCTGAAGCCCGGCGCCCTGGTGATGCATCCGCTGGCTCGCCTGGACGAGCTGGGCACCGATCTGGACCACACCTCGCACAACCTCTACTTCGACCAGGCAGAAGGGGCGGTCTTCGTGCGGCAGGCGCTGCTGCTCGCGGTGGCCGGAAGGCTCGACCGGGAGTAGGGACCGGTTCGCACGAGATCAGCCAGCTCACCCGCTTCACACGCGTCGACGACCCACGACCACTCACAAGGAGCTCCCCCTGTGCAAACGCCCACGATCTACCCCACGTTCGAAGCCGCTTACCTGGACCATCTGCTGGCGGTACGGGACGCGCCCGAGTTCGTCAACGCCCCCAGGGGATTCCAGAGCCGGGAGATCCTGGGCGTGTCGTATCGGATCGCGAATCCGCGGGAGCGGATCGTGCGGATTCCCGAGCGGAAGCTGAATCTGGTCTTCAACTTCGCTGAGTCGCTGTGGTACCTCTCCGGAAGCAACGCACTAGACTTCATCTCGTTCTATGCGCCGTCCATGAAGAAGTACTCCGTGGACGGGCAGCGTCTTGCCGGCACCGCCTACGGGCCCCGGCTGTTCAACTTCGGCGGCGCCGGCGTCAACCAGTGGGACAGCATCGAGCGGACACTCCGGCAGGACCCCGATTCCAAGCGTGCCGTGGTCCAGATATTCGCCCCGGAAGAGCTCCTCATCGAAGGCAACATCGATGTGGCCTGCACTCTGGGACTGCAGTACATGATCCGTGAGGGGGCCCTGCACGCCGTCTCCTTCATGCGGGCCAACGATGCCTATCGCGGCACCGTGAGCGACGTGTTCTCCTTCACCTTCCTCCAGGAGGTGATGGCCACTCAGCTGGGACTCCAACTGGGGACGTACACCCACTCCGTCGGCTCCTACCACCTGTACGAGCACGATGACGCCTTCGCCGACAAGGTCCTCGCCGCGAGCGCGGATCAGGTCTGCGCCGACCCCTTCCCGGTGATGCCGTCCGGCGACAACTGGCCCGCGATCCGCGAGGTTCTGTCCCTGGAAGCGGCGTTGAGGACACAGCGGCTGACGCTCCGCACCGACGACGTGAGCGGCCTCGGGTTAGGGGAGTACTGGACCGATGTCGTGATCCTCTTCGCCCTGCACGCCGGGTGGCGTCATGCGGGCACCGTCGACCGCGAACTGCTCGATGTGCTCCGCCCGTTGTACGCCAGGCTCGTGGAGAACCGCTGGGGCGTCCGTGAGCCGCTGGCGTCGTCAGGGGAGAAGTGACCACAGCATGGCGGAAATGCTCTCCTCGAGAATGCGGTCGGCCTGGGCCGGGGCGGCCGTCGTTGTCGCTCTCGGACTCACCGCGCTCGCGTATGCCCTGCTGCACGACGACCCCTTCTGGGCGATGGACCTCCACGTGTACCGTGCGACCGGTTCCGACTTCGCCTCGGGCGACAACCCCTACCCGGACCCACACGAGGGCCTCTACTTCACCTACCCGCCGTTCGCCGCGGCCATCGTCGTCCCCCTGTCCCTGCCCAGCCTGTCGGTGGCGGCGGCGCTGCTGATCCTGGTCTCGGTGACGTGCCTGATGGGAGCCGTGTGGTCTTCGCTCGCGCTGCTCGGCGTACGCGACCTCGCCCTGCGGGCACCGCTCACTCTCGCCGCCACCTGCGCGGCGCTGTGGCTGCACCCGGTGCGGGACACTCTCTGGCTCGGCCAGGTGAACCTCATCGTCATGTTCCTGGTGATGTACGACCTCACCCGTGACGGAAAGAAGGGGCACGGTCTGCTGATCGGCCTCGCCACGGGCATCAAACTGATGCCGGGAATCTTCGTGCTGTACCTGCTGATCACCGGCCGCGTCAAAGCCGCCATCACCGCTGTGGCCACCTTCGTGGGCACCGTGTTGCTCAGCCTCCTGATCCTGCCGAAGGCTGCCTGGCACTTCTGGACGGACGCGTTCTTCGACACCAGCCGGTACGGCTTTCCGCAGAACGTCAACAGCCAGTCCATGCGCAGCGCCCTGGCCCGGCTGACGCATACGCCGGACATCGTGGAACCGGTGTGGTGGGCCGCCGTCCTGGTCACGCTGGGCGCCGCGATGGCAGTGGCCGTATGGGCGGACCGGCGTGGGAACAAGCCCCTGGCCATAGCGACTGTCGCGACGGCCGGGCTGCTGATATCGCCCGTCGCCTGGGAGCACCACTGGGTCTGGGTGGTGCCCGGCCTGCTGTTCCTCCTCCACGCGCTGATCACCCGCCCCGCCTCGATCGCCGGGCGAGCGGGAGTTCTCGCGTCGATCGGGCTGCTCGTGGCCCTGTGCCTCAGCGGTCCGCTCGAATGGGTGACCTTCGGCGAACAGGAGGGCCTGGAGTACACCGGCATCGAGCAGCTCTACGCCAACTCGTACGTCCTGGCAGGGCTGCTGGCGATCTACATCCCCGCCCTGCTGCTGCTCCTGCGCGGACGCGGCGCAGTGCGGCGTACCGCCCCCGCGCGGACCGGAGAGCCGGCACCGGCCGGAGAGAGGCCCAGACGCTCACCCGAAGGGATCGGACCGACGTGACGGACAACTCAGTGCCCCCGGTGTGCCTCACCATCGGGTCTTCCGACTCCGGCGGGGGAGCGGGCATCCAGGGGGACATCAAGGCCCTGGCCTCCATCGGATGCTTCACCGCGACGGTCATTGTCGGCCTGACCGCGCAGAACACGACCGGCGTCCTGAGCCGGCACCCCGTGCCGGTCGACTTCATGTGCGCGCAGTTCGACGCCGTACGAGCCGATCTCGCGGTGCGGGCCGTCAAGGTGGGGACGACCTGGAGCGCGGAGCACATCGTCGCCATCGCCGGCCGGCTGACCGGGCTGCGGGTACCCGTCGTCCTGGATCCCGTCATGGTCAGTGCGGCCGGCGGCGACCTCGCCGGCACCGATGCCCGTGCCGCCCTGATCGAGTCGCTCTTTCCCCTCGCCGACGTGATCACCCCCAACGCGGCGGAAGCCAGATTGATCACCGGCGATGAGACGGCCGGGACGCGGACGCTGGCCCAGCGGCTGATCGACCTCGGTGCGCCGGCCGTCGTCGTGACGTCCGGCGGCTCGGACGAGGGGGACTGGTTCGCCGACGGCCGGTCACTGGAGCGTCTGGACCGGCCGACCCACCGCACCGGTGCCGAACACGGCGCCGGGTGCGCGCACTCCGCGCTGATCACCGGGTTGCGGGCGCAGGGATATCCGTTGCCCGAAGCGGTCTCGAAGGCGACGGAGATCGCTTCGCGAGCGGTGCGGGACGGCCTGACGTCGGTCGGCCGGGGCGTGCATCCCGTTGATGCCCTGGGGCTGCCGCCGAGGATCCCGCGGCCTCGCGTTCCGCGCGCTCCCGCGCAGCACGCCTAGGCCGGGTCCGGGCGTGGTGACCCGGACGGCCGGAGCACGTGCCGAGGGCGACACGACGACCGCCGACGCCTTCGCCATGACGGTCGTGAGCCCGGGCACCGACGTGGCCGGTCCGGCGGAGCGCGTCACGATGGCCGCGCGGTCCAGCGGGCCGGCCCAGCAGACGCTGCGCGAGCTCCCCAGCGGGACCGCCGAGGTGTACGCCGCCGACGGGGGTGCGGTGCCCTTCGTGGCCGACCTGGCCGAGGGCGTGGGGGAGGAGCTCCTCCTGCTGCCAGCGCGCCGCCGGCCTGCCGGCCGGTCGCGGACAGTCCCTGAGCTGCCGCGCGTCGTACGCGACGGTCGCCAGGCCCGGCATCGCTGGTGCCCGCAGCGCGCCGGGCCCGGGCCGGCGTCACACCTACGCCCGGCGGGCCAGGGTCAGCCCGTCGTCCACCGTCAGCAGCACCGCCTCCGTCCGGGCGTCGGCGGCCACGTGATCGTTGAACGCCTGGATCGCCGCTGCCCCGCCGGAGGCGGCCGGGTTGACGACCGACCCGCCGTAGAGGGTGTTGTCCGCGATGATCAGCCCGCCGGGGTTCATGCGCGGCACCAGCTCCTCCCAGTACGCGACGTAGCCTTCCTTGTCGGCGTCGAGATAGACCAGGTCGATGTGCGGCTCCGCCGGCATGGCCCGCAGGGTGTCCAGGGCCGGGCCGATGCGCAGCTGGCAGCGGTCCTCGACGCCGGCCTTACGCCACGCCTCGCGGGCGTACGAGGTCCACTCCTCGGAGACGTCGCAGGCGATCAGCCGGCCGTCGGCGGGCAGCGCCTGCGCCATGGACAGGGAGGAGAAGCCGGTGAAGGTGCCGATCTCCACGATGTGCCTCGCGCCGGTGAGCCGGACCAGGAAGGCGAGCAGCGGGCCCTGCTCCCGCGCTGTCTGTAAGTAGGCGCTGTCGGGGAAGCGGGCCTGAGTCAGCTCGACGAGCTCGCGCTGGACGGCGTCCAGTGGCGGGTTGTGGTCGAGGACGTACTGGTAGAGCGAGCAGACCTGCTCGGGGCTCCTGCCGTTGTCGGCAAGTGGCCTCATCAGCACCCCTTGTGTTGTGTCGGGCATCCGTACCGAATGCCAACACTGACACAGAGCCACAGATGGTCACAGACCCTGCGTCGGCCCGCTTCGCTCCGCCGGCCGACGCCCAGCAGGCTCCGAACGCGCAGGTCAGAACGTGTTGCCGACGTTCCGCTGGTGGGGCGGGTGGGACTCGAACCCACGGCCGACGGATTATGAGTCCGTTGCTCTAACCGGCTGAGCTACCGCCCCGAAACGGCGTGCCGCGCACATGTGTGCGCGCCGTCTGCCGCAGCATAGCTGCTCATACGATCTCCCGCCTGGCTCGGGGGAGGTCGTTCGCAGGCATGGACTGCGGACATGGGGTCATCGGTTCCCGGTGATCGGGCGGTGATGCACGGACAGTGCCCGGAAAACCACAAGGGGCCCCGGATGGGGCCCCTGGGGTGATGCTCCCCCGACTGGACTCGAACCAGTAACCTGCCGGTTAACAGCCGGCTGCTCTGCCAATTGAGCTACAGGGGACTGCTCCGCTCGGGTCCGCCACCCTTGTGCTGGGGGCACGCCCGCTCTGCCGCCCATACATTAGCGCATGTGATGTGGTGCTTCGAAATCCATAATCGGGGCTACCCGGGCGCTGGCGGGAGCAGGATCAGGGAAGACCTCAGGGAAGGGAGCGTCTCATGCACAAGCTGAACTTCATCGCGGGGCTGGCGATCGGGTACGTCCTCGGCGCCCGTGCGGGCCGGGAGCGGTACGAGCAGCTGAAGGAGGCGGCGCAGCGGCTGAGCGAGAAGCCCGCCGTGCGGAACACGGTGGACTCGGCGGCGCAGAGCGGCTGGCAGGCGGCCTCGCGGGCGGCGGGTGCCGTGGCCGACCGGGCCGGCGACCGGCTCCCCGGGCCGGTCGCGGAGAAGCTACGCTCGGTGCAGGACCGGCAGGGGAAGAACGGCGCCGGGAGCGACGCCGCGGCGTAGCTCGCCCGGCGGCCCGCGGCCACCTCACATCACGGCCATTGCCCTTAGTGACGGGCGCCCTATAGCGTATGTTCGACATGCCGTCGGCCGATCGGCATGCCGAACATCGTCAGGGTCGGGGAGGCATCCGACATGGGGCGTCGCGTACCGGCGGTGAGCCGTGCGTTGGACATACTGGAGCTCTTTCTCGACGGGGACGGCACGCTGTCCGCCCCCGAGATCACGCGCAGGCTCCAGCTGCCACGCACCACCGTCCACGAGCTGGTCACCACGCTGGCCGCCCGCTCGTACCTGGTCCCGGTCTCCGGGCAGCCCGGGCGCTACCGGCTCGGGGTGCGCACCTACCAGCTCGGCAGCCGCTACGCCGAGCAGCTCGACCTCGCCGCCGAGGGGCACCAGGTCGCCAGGTCGGTCGCCGAGACCTGCGGGGAGACCGTGCACGTGGCCGTGCTGGAGGGCGTGGACGTCATCTACATCGCCAAGGTCGACAGCACGCACGCGGTCCGGATGGTCTCCGCCGCCGGGCGGCGGCTGCCCGCCCACTGCACGGCGGTGGGCAAGATGCTGCTGGCCTCGCTGCCGCCGGAGGAGCTGGACACGCGGCTGCCGCAGTCGGCCGGCGAGCTGCGCGCCATGACGCCGAACTCCATCACCTCGCTCGAGGAGCTGCGCCGCCACCTGGCGGACGTCCGGGAGCGCGGCGTCGCCTCCGAGCAGCGCGAGTCGAACCCCGACGTCTCCTGCGTGGCCGCCCCCGTGCGCGACCGTTCGGGCCGGGTGGTGGCGGCGTTGAGCATCTCGGTGCCCATGGTGCGCTGGAGCGCGGAGCAGCAGGAGGAGCTGACCGGCCTGGCGGTCAAGGGCGCGGGCCAGCTCTCCGAGCGGCTCGGGCACCACCAGCGGGACTGAACACCCACGGGAAGGAAGGGAAGCGCCGTGACGGACGGGCTGGAGATCGCGATACGGGCCGAGGCCGAACTGGGGGAGGGGCCGACCTGGGACCCGGAGCGGGCGCGGCTGGTGTGGGTGGACATCCTCTCCGCCCGCGTTCACTTCTTCGACCCGGCGAGCGGCCGGCGTTCCACGCTCGCCACCGAGCAGCACGTCGGCGCCGCCAAGCCGCGCGCCGCCGGCGGCCTGGTGGTCAACCTGCGCGACGGCATCGGGCTGTACGACGAGGCCGGGGCGTTCAGCTGGCTGCGGTACGACCCGGTGCCGGGCCGCCGGGGCAACGACGCGGCCGTGGCGCCGGACGGCGCGCTCTTCGCGGGGTCCATGCGCTACGACGAACGCCCCGGCGGCGGCACGCTCGACCGCGTGGCGCCCGACGGCACCGCGGCGACGGTGGCCGGCGAGGTGACGGTCAGCAACGGCATCGGCTGGAGCCCGGACGGCTCGCTGATGTACTACATCGACACCCCGACCCGCCGCGTCGACGTCTTCACCGTCACCGGCGACGGCGGCGTCACGGGCCGCCGGCCGCTGGTCGACGTATCGGACGTGCCCGGCTCGCCCGACGGGCTGACGGTGGACGCCGAGGGCTGCGTCTGGGTGGCGTTCTGGGACGGCGCGGCGGTGCGCCGCTACACGCCCGAGGGCAAGCTCGACCGCACGCTGTCCGTCCCGGTCGCCCGGCCCACGGCCTGTGCCTTCGGCGGCCCGTCGCTGACCGACCTGTACGTCACCACCGCGCGCACCGGCATCGACGCGGCCGCCGAGCCGCTGGCCGGTTCGGTGCTGGTCTTCCCGGACGCCGGCCGAGGGCTGCCGCAACCCGCCTTCGCGGGCTAGGGCCTGTCCGGCCGGCACCGGCCCCCGGCACCGGCCCCTGCACCGCACCGCGCCGAAAGGCACTCGGGAATTTCCGGTCCGGGTTCCGTCCGAACCGTTGACGGTGAGGTGAGTCACACCTACGGTCTCGTTCGTCTTTACGATCCGTGTTCGATATTTCGGAGCGAGGACGAGCCGCATGCATCCTTCGGACCCACCTTCCCGCGCACCCGGCCTCAGCCGGCGCCGCCTGCTGGGCGCCACCGCCGGGCTCGGGCTCGGCGGGCTCGCCGCCGGCGCGGCCGCCGGATGCGCAGCGCCCGCCAGCACCGGCGCCGGGCAGACGCGCGTGCGCTACTGGCACCTCTTCGGCGGCGGCGACGGCGTCAACATGGAGGGGATGCTGGGCGCGTTCCGGCGCAGCCACCCCGGCATCGACCTCGAGGCGGCCACGCTCAAGTGGGGCGCCCCGTACTACACCAAGCTCGGCATGGCGGGCGTCGGCGGCCGGGCCCCCGAGATCGCCATCCTGCACCTCGCGCGGCTGCCCGGGTTCGCCCCCGGGCGGCTGCTCGACCCCTTCGACCTCGACCTGCTCGCCGAGCACGGCGTCACCGAGGCCGACTTCCCCCCCGACCTGTGGCGGCGCGGCGCGGTCGAGGGGCAGCAGTACGCCGTCCCGCTCGACACCCACCCGATCGTGCTCTACTTCCACACCGAGATCTGCCGGGAGGCCGGGCTGCTGGGCGCCGACGGCAGGCTCAGGCCCATCGAGGGCGCCGACGCCTTCGTCGACGCCCTCCGGGCCGCCCGCGAGGTGACCGGCAAGCCCGGCCTGGTCATCGAGACCCTCGTCAGCGACAGTCCTGGCCCCTGGCGCACCTTCGCCACCTTCTACTCCCAGGCCGGCGGCACGTTCCTCAACGACGACGCCACCCGCATGACCATCGACGACGCCAAGGCGCTGGAAGTGCTGCGGTTCATGCGGATGCTCACCGAGGAGGGCCTGGCCGCGCCCCGCGTCGACTACCAGGGCTCGGTCGGCCTCTTCGCCGCCGGGGAGTCAGGCTTCTACCTGAACGGCGACTGGGAGGTCAGCACCTTCACCAACACCGGGCTGCCGTTCTCCATGACCCGGGTGCCGAACCTCTTCGGCCGCCCCACCGCCCAGGCCGACTCCCACGCCTTCGTCCTGCCCCACCAGGACGACCGGGGCGGCGCCATCAACGAGGCCACCCACGCCTTCGCCGCCTGGATGCTCAAGCACTCCGTGGACTGGGCGGCCGGCGGCCACGTGCCGGCGTACCTGCCCACCCTCGAAGAGCCCGAGTACCTCGCCATGGAGCCGCAGTCGGAGTACCGCTCGGTCATCGACGACGTGGCCCTGGACCCGCCCGCGTGGTTCGCGGGCTCCGCCTCCGCGATGTGGCTGGAGCTCGGCGCGGTCTTCTCCGGCGTCCTCACCGGCTCCCGCAGCCCCGAGAACGGGCTGGCGGAGACCAAGTCCCGTCTCCAGGAGCTTCTGGACACCCCGAGCCCGTTCGGAGAGACCGCATGACCACCACCCCTTCCGCGACCGGCCCGGCCGCCGCCACGGTGACCGCGGGCGCGGCCGGCGGGGTCGCGGCGCCCCGCCGGATACGCCGCCACTGGAGCGAGCACGGCCTCGTCTTCACCCTGCCCTTCCTCCTCTTCTACGCCGTCTTCCTGGCCTGGCCGCTGCTGTACGGCGTCAAGATGAGCCTCGGCAACGACGACATCGCGGGCACCCAGTCGGAGTTCGTCGGCCTGGACAACTACGCCGAGGCCCTGAAGGACCCGGACGTGTGGTCCTCGCTGTGGAACACCGTCTGGTTCACTTTCCTGTCCACCATCCCGCTGGTCCTGATCGGCCTCGGGCTGGCGTTGATCGCCCACAACATCCGCTTCGTCAGCTGGCTGTGGCGGCTGAGCTGGTTCGCGCCCTTCCTGCTGCCCTCCGGCGTGGTCTGCCTGATGTGGCTGTGGGTCATCTACCCGGCCGACTTCGGCTTCGCCGACCAGCTGCTGGCCCGCTTCGGCCTGGAGCCCGGCATCGGCTGGCTCACCGACACCCGCTACGCCATGCTCTCGATCGTCATCACCACGGTCTGGTGGACGGTCGGCTTCAACTTCCTGCTCTACCTCGCGGCGTTGCAGGCCATCCCCAAGCACCTGTACGAGGCCGCCGAGCTGGATGGCGCCGGGGCCTGGCAGCGTTTCGTCCGCGTCACGCTGCCGATGCTCAACCGCACCACCGTGGTGGTCGTGGTGCTCCAGCTCCTCGCCTCGCTGAAGATCTTCGACCAGGTGTACATCATGACCAGCGGCGGCCCCGACGACTCGACCCGCCCGATCCTCCAGTACGTCTACCAGCAGGGCTTCACCGGCTACCGGATCGGCTACGCCTCGGCCATCTCGTACATCTTCTTCGCCCTGATCGTCATCGTCTCGCTCATCCACCTGCGGCTGACGCGCCGCAACCGGGAGGAGAACGCCCCATGAGCGCCGTCGCCACCGCCGCCAGAGCCGTCAAGAGCGTCGTCGCCCCCGCCGGGGACGAGGACTCCGGGGGCCGCCGGGCGCGCTGGACGCCGGGGCGTTTCGCGCTGCTGGCCTGCGCGCTGCTGCTGGCCCTGCTGTGGGTGGGGCCGCTCGCCTGGGCGCTGGCCACCTCCCTCAAGCCGGAGGACGAGACCACCGAGACCGGGCTCCACTGGTTCGGCTCGGAGATCACCTTCGACGCCTACCGCGCGGTGTGGGAGTCCGGCGACCTGACCCGCTGGATGCTCAACACCGCCTACATCGCCTCGGTGACCACCGTCCTGACCGTGGTCCTCACCGCCATGGCGGCGTACGGCTTCTCCCGCACCGAGTTCAGGGGCCGCAAGGTGCTCTACGGGCTGGTGCTGGCCGGGATCATGGTGCCGCCGCAGGTGCTGATCGCCCCGCTGTTCGTGGAGATGGTGGCGCTCGGCCTGGTGGACACCTACTGGGGCGTCATCCTGCCGCAGGTCGCCGTGCCCGCCATGGTGTTCATCCTGGTGAAGTTCTTCGAGGGGCTGCCGCGCGAGCTGGAGGAGGCGGCGTACGTCGACGGCGCCGGCCGCTGGCGGGTGTTCTGGCAGATCGTGGTGCCGCTCTCGCGGCCGGTGCTGGCGGCGGTGGGGATCTTCACCTTCATCCAGACCTGGAACAACTTCCTGTGGCCCTTCCTGGTCACCACCGACCCCAACGGGATGACGCTGCCGGTGGGCCTGGTCAACGTCCAGTCCACCTACGGCGTCCGCTACGCCACCGTGATGGCGTCGGTGATCATCGGCGGGCTGCCGCTGCTGATCGTCTTCGTCTTCTTCCAGCGCCAGATCGTGCGGGGCGTGGCCCACACCGGCATCGCGGGACAGTAGCGGGGCACGTTCTCGAAAATTTCGCCGGCCCGGGAGGTGTTGACCGGGAGGCGGCCTGCCCTTAGCTTCCTTTCGTTCGTATAATCGATCGCCATTCGATATGTCGAACGCGAGAAGGGGATGGTCCCGGGAGCTGGAGGAGCGCGCCCGCGTCGACGGCGCCGGGCGCTGCTGCGCATCGCCGGGAATGAGCCACCATCACTGAACACCCGTGCCACCCACGCAGGAGCAAGGACCCGCATGAACCACCCCGTCGCCCGCTTCGCCCTCGACCCGGACTTCACCGTCGGCGAGTCCGACCCGCGCCTCTTCGGCTCCTTCGTGGAGCACCTGGGGCGCTGCGTCTACACCGGCATCTACGAGCCGGGCCACCCCACCGCCGACGCCGCCGGCCTGCGCACCGACGTGCTCGACCTGGTGCGCGAGCTGGGCGTGACCGTGATCCGCTACCCCGGCGGCAACTTCGTCTCCGCCTACCAGTGGGAGGACGGCGTCGGCCCCAGGGACGTCCGCCCCCGCCGCCTCGACCTGGCCTGGCGTTCCACCGAGAGCAACCA
The DNA here is from genome assembly GCF_052246635.1 of Streptomyces sp. 6N223. Lineage (NCBI taxonomy): Bacteria > Bacillati > Actinomycetota > Actinomycetes > Kitasatosporales > Streptomycetaceae > Streptomyces > Streptomyces sp. 6N223. Next base: position 30,854 of record NZ_JBQQCA010000046.1, read on the forward strand.
GTTCGGGCTCGGCGAGTTCATCGACTTCGTGCGCAAGATCGACACCGAGCCGATGATGGCGATCAACCTCGGCACCCGTGGCGTCGCCGAGGCCATCGCGCTCCAGGAGTACGCCAACCACCCCGGCGGCACCCAGCTCTCCGACCTCCGCGCCGCCCACGGCGACAAGGAGCCGTACGGCATCCGGCTGTGGTGCCTGGGCAACGAGATGGACGGCCCCTGGCAGACCGGCCACAAGACCGCCGAGGAGTACGGGCGGCTGGCCACCGAGACCGCCCGCGCCATGCGGCAGATCGACCCCGGCGTCGAGCTCGTGGCCTGCGGCAGCTCCTCCCAGGGCATGGACACCTTCGCCGCCTGGGAAGCCACCGTCCTCCAGCACGCCTACGAGCTGGTGGACCACATCTCGCTCCACGCCTATTACCACGAGGCCGACGGCGACCGCGACTCCTTCCTCGCCTCGGCCGTCGACACCGAGTCCTTCATCGAGAACGTCGTCGCCACCTGCGACCACGTCGGCGCCCGCCTGAAGTCGAAGAAGCGGATCAACCTCTCCTTCGACGAGTGGAACGTCTGGTACCAGGCCGGCGGCTGCCCGCAGCTCGCCCCGGACGCGCCGCCGAACCAGGACTGGGCGGAGGCGCCGCGCCTGCTGGAGGACAACTACAGCGTCACCGACGCCGTCGTCTTCGGCTCCCTCCTCATCGCGCTGCTGCGCCACGCCGACCGGGTGAAGGTCGCCTGCCTCGCGCAGCTGGTCAACGTCATCGCCCCGATCGCCACCGAGCCCGGCGGCCCGGCGTGGCGCCAGACGACCTTCTTCCCCTTCGCCCAGGCGTCGGCCCACGGGCGGGGCACCGTGCTGGCGGTGCGGCCCGAGAGCCCGGCGTACGAGACGAAGCGGTTCGGCGACGTGCCGCTGCTGCACGCCACGGCCGTGCGCGACGAGGCCGGCGGCGAGGTCACGGTCTTCGCCGTCAACCGGAGCCAGAGCGAGCCGCTGCCGCTGGAGGTCACGCTGCGCGGCCTCGGCCTCGACCGGGTCCTGACGCACAGCGTGCTCGCCGACGCCGACCCCGACGCGCGCAACACGCGCGACGAGCCGACCCGGGTCGCTCCGCACGAGGCGTCCGAGGGCGCCACGGTGCTGGCGGACGGCACGCTGCGGACCACCCTGGAGCCGATGTCCTGGAACGTGATCCGGCTGGCGTAACGCCGCTCCCGCAGGCCGGGACCGCCTCCGCCCGTGTCGAGTCCGGGCGGCGGCGGTCCCTCAACGGTCCCGGGGATTCTCCTCGTCCATTCACGCAGCGTGTACCTTTCCGCCGCAGTGTTCGTGCGGCACTGCCTTGCCTCGACGACGGAGAAACGCCATGGGCCACGGCCACGGCCACGACCACGACCACGACCACGACCTCGACCACGAGGAGCACAGACCGCTGCCCGCGGCGATGGACCCGGGGATCCCCGACGGCGAGCTGACGCCCGAGCAGCTCTCGCGGCGTTCCCTGATACGGCGCGCCGGGCTGCTGGGCGCACGGGCCGCGGGCGCGAGTGCCGTCGCCGGCGACGGCGGCTCCGGCCGCCTGCTGTGGCTGGCCGGCGACCACCACATCCACACCCAGTACAGCAACGACGCCATGTACCGGGTGATCGACCAGGTCCGCAACGGCGCCCGCTACGGCCTGGACTGGCTGGTCATCACCGACCACGGCAACCTCAACCACTCCCGCATCGGCGTCGAGCGCGTCAACCCCGACATCCGCGCCGCCCGCCAGGCGCACCGCGACACCCTCGTCTTCCAGGGCCTGGAGTGGAACCTCCCGGGCGCCGAGCACGCCACCGTCTTCGTGCACCCGGGACCGAACGAGGTCCAGGTCCTCAAGCAGTTCGAGGTGGGCTACGACGGCAACGTCAACAACACCCGCGCCAGCACCCCGCAGAACGAGGCGCTGGCCATCTCCGGCCTCGACTTCCTCGCCGAGCAGGTGCGCCGCCGCACCGTCAGGGACGCCCTGATGCTCGCCAACCACCCCGCCCGCCGCGGTGTCGACTCCCCCCACGAGATCCGCGGCTGGCGCGACGCCCAGCCGTCCATCGCCGTCGGCTTCGAGGCCGCCCCCGGCCACCAGGCCCGCGGCATCCCCGCCCCGCACGGCCCCGGCGGCGTGCGCGGCGGGTACGACGCCAGCCCGACCAGCGACTCCTTCCCCGGCTACCCGGCCGAGAGCTACCGCACCTGGGGCGGTTTCGACTGGATGACCGCCACCGTCGGCGGCCTGTGGGACAGCCTGCTGTCCGAGGGCAAGGCGTGGTGGATCACCGCCAACTCGGACTCGCACGCCAACTACGGCGACACCGCGGCCCTCCCGGACGGCTCCGACTACGACGCCAACGGCTACCACGACGACCCCGTCTACGGGGGCACCGGCCTCAACCCCACCGCCGACAACTACTGGCCCGGCCAGTACAGCCGCACGCACGTCGGCGCCTACGACTTCTCCTACGCCGCCGTCATGGAGGGCATCCGCGCCGGACGGGTGTGGGTGGACCACGGCGGGCTGGTCTCCGGCCTGACCGCGCGCCTGCGCGGCGGCGATCGCTCGGCCACGCTCGGCGGCACCCTGCGCGTCCGGCGCGGCACGCGCGTCGAGCTGGCCCTGGACATCGCGCTGGCGAACGGCCCCAACTGGGCCGGGTTCGTGCCCACGCTCGCCCGGGTCGACGTCATCCAGGGCGAGGTCACCGGCGAGGCCGCCGACCGCGACACCTTCCACGCGCCCGGCACGCGGGTGGTGAAGTCCTTCGAGGTGAACGCCGCCACCGGCACGGCCAGCCTCGTGTACCAGCTCGGCCGCGTCGACCGCCCGCTGTACGTGCGGGTGCGGGGCACGGACGGCAAGCGCGGCCAGCCGGGCCTGAACGGCGCGGAGGTGGACCCGGCGGGCCCGGCGCTCGACGTGCTCGGCGACGCCGACCCGTGGGAGGACCTGTGGTTCTACTCCAACCCGATCTGGGTGCTGCCCGAGTGAGCGACGCGAACGACGCGGGCGACGCGGGCGACGAGGGCGTCACGATCGGCCTGGACGCGGGCATCCGCGACCGGCGCGAGGCGGACCACCTCCTGCACCGGCTGGCGGCGGAGCTGCCGCTGCCGCCCGGGGCGTTCGGCTGCACCCACCGGGTGGCCGACCCCGAGCCGCACCTGGCGCTCTCGCTCGGACTCCCCGGGAGCGAGGCGGCGCGGGAGGTCTTCCGCCGCCTCGGCGGCGTGGCGGGGGAGGCGGCGTGTGCGGTGCTGGGCCGGCGGACGCTGGGCCCGGCCGCGCGGCGCGCGGGCGCGCGGGCGGCGGCCCTCGCGGGCGCCGCCCGCGGCGAGGGCCGGGCGGTGGTCTTCCCCGGCTCGGCGGGGCTGCCCGCCGCCCTCACCGTGGGCGAGCTGCTCGGCCGCACCGCCATCGCCCGCGTCGAGGCGCTCGGCGGCGTGGCCCCGGCGGCGGACGCCGCCCTGGACACCCGGGGGCACGTGCGTCCCGAGTGGCAGGACGGCGTTCTGCTGCTGCGGCTGATGCCCGCGCGCGGCGGCTCCTTCGTGCCCTTCGAGATCCCCGACCCGCATCCGTGCTGCGGCGGCGACGGCGACCACTGAGCGCGATCGGCTCCCGGTCAGCGCCGGGCGACGGCCAGGCCCAGCCGGCCGGCGTAGCCCCGGCTGCCGCTCGCGCGCTCCAGCGCCAGCAGGCCGCCGCCCGCGCCCCCGAGGTAGATCGGGTCCTCCACCAGCGGGGTCGGCCCCTCGCCGGGGATGCGGCGGTACGGCTCCTGCTCGCGGACCCGTTCGACCACGGCGTCGTCGAAGAAGAGCTGCCCGGTGTGGCAGAGCCCGGGGGTGTGCACGCGCACGTGGATGTGCGGGGCGCGGCCGGCGTACCAGCCGGGCATGATCGTGGCGAACCGCACCCCGCCGTCGTCCCCGGTGACCTGGTAGCCGCGCAGGAACGCCTCGCCGCCGGTGTCGGGCAGGGTCTCGGCCTCGGTCTCGGTCTCGGTCTCGGTCTCGGCGTCGGCGTCGGCCTCCTGGGCGTCGGCGTCGGCCGCGGTGGCGGGGCCGACGCCGGGCGGCGTGGCGGAGTAGTGGCCCTGGCCGTCGCAGTGCCAGACCTCCACCTGCGCGTCGGCGACGGGCGCGCGGGCCCCGTCGGCGTCCCGCACGGTCAGCCGCAGCTGGAGCGGTACGCCCTCCTTGCCGTCCCTGATGTCCCCGCGCATCGGGGTGCCCGCCAGCAGCAGCCAGGGCGGGCCCTGGACGTCGTTGGTGGCCAGGACGTACGGCTCGTCGCCGAGCGCGTGGGCCCTGCCGCCGCCCGCGAGGGCGAGCCCGGCCGCGCACGAGCCACCGAGGGCCAGCAGGTGACGGCGGCTTAGTTCATAAGCGGTCATGCCGATAAAACTACGTTTTGCGCCCGAGGTCGAACGGTGCGCGGCGCGTCAACACTCCACGCGCCGCCGCAATGGCTTACACGACCGGCCCCGTACGCCGCCCCTCCGCCCGCCCTACTCCGCCGGGGGCCAGCCCTCCGCCTCGGCGTCGGCCTCGGCCCGCTCGATCTCCTCGTCCTCCCCGCGCCCGCCACCCCCGACCTCGCACACCAGCTCCCCGTCCCTCACCCCGGCCCGGATCGTGTCCCCGACCCGGGCGGCGTCGCTCAGCAGCAGCGCGGCGACGCGGTTGTCCAGCTCGCTCTGGATGGTGCGGCGCAGCGGCCGGGCCCCGTACTCCGGCTGGTGGCCGTGCTCCGCCAGCAGCCGCCGCGCCGCGCCGCTGACCTCCAGGCGCATGCCCTGGGCGCGCACCCGCCGCCGGCTGCGCTCCAGCAGCAGGTCCACCACCCGGTCCAGGTCGGCCGGGCTCAGCCGGTGGAAGACGATCGTCTCGTCGATCCGGTTCGGGAACTCCGGCGGGAAGCGCCCGCCCAGATCCTTCATCAGGCCCTCGCGCAGCGCGGCGTCCACGTCGCCCGCGTGGGCGAGCACCCGGTGCGAGCCGATGGTGCTCGTCATGATCACCACGGCGTTGCGGAAGCTGACCGTACGCCCCTGCCCGTCCGTCAGGCGCCCATCATCAAGCATCTGGAGCAGCGTGTGGAAGACGTCCGGGTGCGCCTTCTCCACCTCGTCGAAGAGCAGCACGCTGTACGGCCGCCGCCGCACGTGCTCCGTGAGCTGCCCGGCCTCCTCCTGGCCCGCGTCGCCCGGGGGCGCGCCGATCAGCCGGGCCACCGTGTGCCGCTCCTGGTACTCGCCCATGTCGAAGCGGACCAGCCGTCCCTCGTCCCCGAACAGCACCTCCGCCAGCGCCTTGGCCAGCTCCGTCTTGCCCACCCCCGTCGGCCCGAGGAAGAGAAACGACCCCACCGGCCGGTCCGGATCCCCCATGCCCGCCCGGCTGCGGCGCACCGCCTCCGCCACCGCCGTCACCGCCTCGTCCTGGCCGACGACCCGCTCGTGCAGGGCGTGCTCCAGCTTCAGCAGGCGTTCCTTCTCGCTCTCCGTCAGCTGGGCCACGGGTATCCCGGTGCGGCGCGAGAGCGCCTCGGCGACGTCGGCGGCCCTCACCTCAGGCGCCGCCTCCCGGCGTTCGCCGCGCTCGGCCCGCTCCGCCGCCGCCCGCTCCGCCTCGGCCTCGGAGTGATCGATGAGCCGCTTGATCTCGGCCGCCCGCTCGTACTCCTCGCCCGCGACCGCCTGGTCCCGCTCCCGCCGCAGCTGCTCGGTCTCCTCCCGCTCGGCGGTGCCCGCGTGCGCGGCCAGCCGCACCCGCGCGCCCGCCTGGTCCAGCAGGTCGACGGCCTTGTCCGGCAGGAAGCGGTCGGTGAGGTACCGGTCGGACAGCTCGGCGGCGGCCGTCAGCGCCTCGTCGGCGTAGCGCACGCCGTGGTGCGCCTCGTACGCGTCCCGCAGCCCCTGAAGGATCTGGATCGTCTCCTCCACGGTCGGCTCGGGGACCATCACCGGCTGGAAACGCCGTTCGAGCGCCGCGTCCCTCTCCACGTGCCGCCGGTACACGTCCATCGTCGTCGCGCCCACCACGTGCAGCTCGCCGCGCGCCAGCGCGGGCTTGAGGATGTTCCCGGCGTCCATCGCGCCCTCCCCGGCCGCGCCCGCGCCCACCACCGTGTGCAGCTCGTCGATGAAGAGCACCACCTCGCCGCCGGCCGCCCGCACCTCCTCGATCACCCTCCGCAGCCGCTCCTCGAAGTCGCCCCGGTACCGCGATCCGGCCACCAGGCCCGCCAGGTCCAACGCCACCACCCGACGGTCGCGCAGCGTGTCCGGCACGTCGCCGCCCGCGATCCGCTGCGCCAGGCCCTCCACGATCGCGGTCTTGCCGACGCCCGGCTCGCCGATCAGCGCCGGGTTGTTCTTGGTGCGCCGCGACAGCACCTCGACCGTCTCCTCGATCTCCCCGGCGCGCCCCACCACCGGGTCGAGCCGCCCGGCCCGCGCCTCGGCCGTCAGGTCGCGGCCGTACCGGTCCAGCGTCGGCGTCCGGCTCGGTGGGGAGGGCTGTGCGGTGATCCGCGTCATCCGGTCGGTGTCCAGGCGCGCCTCCCGCAGCACCCGCCCCGCGCCCGAGCCGGGGTCCGCCACCAGGGCGGCGAGGATGTGCTCGGGCCCGATGTAGCTGTCCCCGGCCGCTTGGGAACGCCCGTGCGCGGCGCTCAGCGCACGCTTCGCCGCCGGGGTGAGCCGGCGTTCCCCGGCGGGCGACGGCGCCTCGTCGCCCTCCTCGCCCGGGATCGCCCGCAGCGACGCCGCCAGCGTCCCGGCCAGCTCGTCCGGATCGACGCCGGCGCGCCCGATCTGCCCCCGCGACGGCTCCACCTGTGTGGCCGCCCACAGCAGGTGCTCGGTGTCCAGGTCGGTGCTGCCGTCCTCGGCGGCCCGCCGGGCGGCCCGCGCGATCAGCTCCCGCCCGGCGTCCGACAGCAGCCGCCCGATCGGCACCCGCTGCACGGCGGGCGGCGCGGCTCCCGGCGCCATCCCGAGGAAGCGGTTCAGCAGCTCGGCGAAGGGGTCGGGCGACGGCCCGAAGGGCGACATCGTCATTCCTCCACTAGAGCAACAACGGACATATCGCGCAAACGGGCGAAGCGTGTGTGCTGGGCGGGTGGATCGGGGACGAACGGTCCGGCCAGCCCGGCCCGTTCAGCCCCGATCCCGGCCCACGAGCCACTCCAGCGCGGCCTCGCCGCCCCCGTCGAGCACCGAGATGTGCCCGTCGCCGGGGCCGATCCGCAGCTCCGCCGAGGGGCAGCGGCCGGCGAGCCACCGGCCGTGCGCGCTGGGCACGACCCGGTCGCGCTCGCCGTGCGCCAGCAGCACCGGCGCGGCGATCCGCGCGGGGTCGAAGCCCCAGGGGGAGGCGTACGCCAGGTCGTCGTCGATCAGCCCGCCGGGGCCGCCCGCCAGGGCCGGGCCGACGACGCTGCCGAACCACGACCAGGGGCCGGCGAGCGCCGCGTGGTCCTCGGGCGTGAACATCTCCGAGTCGAACGCGGCCGTCGCCTCGTGACGCTCCTTGGCGGCCCGCCCCTCGGCCGCCGCCCGCAGCGACGCCTCACAGGAGGGCGCCATGCCCGCGAACCAGTCGAGCCCTTCGGCCTCGAACGCCCCCAACGGCGCCAACCCGGAGATGCTGACGGCCGCCGTCACGCGGTCCGGCAGCAGCGCCGCGCAGGCGAGGGCGTGCGGGCCGCCGCCGGAGTGGCCCATCACCGCGAAGCGTTCGATCCCCAGCGCGTCGGCGACCCGGGCGACATCCCCTGCCGCCGACGCCGCGTCCCGGCCGGGCAGCGGCGTCGATCCGCCGTACCCGGGCCGGTCGTGGGAGATCCAGCGGATCCCGAGCCGCTCGGAGGCGGCGAACAGCGGCTGCGGCGGCGTACCGAGGTTCGGCGTGCCGTGGTGCCAGGAGACGACGAGGCGGCCCTGGGAGCCGCCCTCTCCGGTGTCGTACACGTGCAGCGTGCGGCCGTCGCCCAGGGCCAGATCCGTCTCGATCACACCCGTGAACCTAGCGGCTGGCGCGGCTCGCCTGCCAGGAGGGCCTCACCCCTGGGCTCACCCCTGCTGGCGTTCACGGGCCAGAACCAGGTCGGCCAGGGCGGCGACGCCGCTTTTCTTGTCCGTATGCGGAAGGTAGGACTGGGTGTAGTCGATGGTCGGTTCGCCGTGCTGACGTGGGTTCTTGATGCCGAGCAGGTAGGTGTGCAGGGTGCTGGTTGCCGAGATGCATTGCCACGTGGTCTGCTGAAGCGTCTGGAGCCTTTGCTGGAGGGCGTGCCGCACTTGGTCGGGGCGACCGTCGGTCAACTCGTCAAGTACTCCTCGGATAACGTCGAAGGGGTACCCGACGTCACGCAGCAGCGCGATGACATTCAGTCGCGTCAGCTGCTCGGCGTCATAGAGCCGGTAGTTCGTCGAGGCTTGACGGCGGGGCTGGAGTAGCCCTTGGCTCTCCCAGAACCGGACGGCCGATGTCCGCACGCCCACGCTCGCGGCGGCCTCTTTGACGCGCACCAGGGGTTTTCCGGTCGACTCCGGCGCTCGGGCGGGCCTGCGAAGCATCGTGTCGATTGCTTCGAGCGCGCTCTCGGTGCGGATCCGCTGACTGTCGAGGGCGGCGTGACGGCTGTTCACGAGTGAGAAAGCCGTGCTCACCTCGTCAAGATGAATGGCCCGCATGACGTCCAGTGCCGTCTGCCAGCCATAGCCGGCGATGAGAACTCGTGCTGCTCGCAGTGCGTACACGTGCTCGCTCGAGTAGCGGCGGTAGCCGTTCGCATCGCGTGGCGCGGCCGGGAGGAAGCCGACGCGTTCGTAGGTGCGTATCTGAGTGACGCCAAGTCCGGCTATCCGTGCCAGATCGATGGGACGCAGCCGGTCCTCGCGGTTCAACTTTCGCCGAAGGGTTTCCGTGCCTGTTCCCTCAGAGTTCCGCATGATCCTGCTCCAAACCCTTCAGCTTGCATCAACCTTCTAGATTGAGCCTATGAGAGTGAGTGAGACTGCGACAGGCTCAGTTGGAACTGATCACACCGTGGTCGCAGTCAAGGACCTGGGCATGCGCTACCGGGCACCGGTGCGAGAGTCGGGACTCCGGGCGGCGCTACGCTCCGTAGTACACCGCGAGTACCGCGACATCGACGCTGTGACCGACCTGTCATTCGAACTCGGGGCCGGCGAGGTGGTCGGCTTCATCGGCCCGAACGGTGCCGGGAAGACGACCACGATGAAAATGCTGTCGGGGATCTTGCATCCCACGGCCGGCGAGGCGCGGGTGCTCGGTTTCGTCCCGTGGCGCAGGCAGCGCGAGTACCTCAAGACGATCGGGCTCATCCGGGGAAGCCAGCCGATCGGTGGACCCGGCGAACTAACGGTGATGGACTCGCTGAGATATCAGCAACTTCTCTACGAGGTACAGCGGTCCGACTTCAGGAACAACGTCGATGAGCTGGTCGACATGCTCGACATAGAAGGGCTGCTCAATCGGCAGGTCCGTGCGCTCAGCCTTGGCGAGCGGATGCGTGCCGGGCTGGCCACGACGCTCGTGTACCGGCCAAAGGTCCTCTTCCTGGACGAGCCGACGCTCGGGCTGGACGTGTCGGCTGCCGCCGCTCTCCGCCGGTTCATCGCTGACTACGCCGCCCGTACGGCTGCCACGGTCCTCCTCACCAGCCACTACATGGCAGACGTCGAGTCGCTCTGCCGACGGGTGATCCTGATAGACCGCAGCCGCATCCGCTATGACGGCGAGCTCGGTTCCCTCGCAGCGATGCTGTCGCCGTACAAGCTGATCAAGGTCTCGGTCGCCGATCAGAGCGGGGTCGCCTGGGAACGCTTCGGTGAGGTGGAGAAGTCCGAGGACGGAGGGAGCGGGCAGGTCTCGCTCCGGATACGTCGTGACGCCGTCCCGAAGGTCACCGGCGAGCTTCTGGCCGAACTACCGATCGTGGACCTGGCGGTCGAGGACCCGCCGCTGGATCTGGTGATGGATCGCTTCTACCGGGATGCGAAGCGATGACGGCGGCCTCGCGTGGCCTCGGAGCGCAGTCCGGTCGGTTGGTGCGGCTGGTCGGCCTCGGCGTCTGGCGCAGCTCGGTTCAGTGGTGGAGCCTTCGGACCTTCGTCATCACCCTGGTCATCGGGCAGGCGGTCACACCTCTCCTCGGGTTGCTCGTGTGGTCGTCGGCTGTACCGGGCAGCAACGGCGTGACCACGTACTACGTTGTACTGCTCGCGGTTCAGCTGATGACCGTCTCTTATGAGCATCACACCCTTGCGAACGGCATCTACTCCGGTGACTTCGCGGTTGAACTGGTCAAACCGCGGCCCGTGGTGGTCGACTTCCTCTCGACGAACCTGGCCGTTCGTCTCTGGCATCTGGTGTTCGGGCTGCCGCTGATCATCGTGGTCGGCGTACTTTCCGATGTCTCGCTCGGTGCGACGAACCTCCTGCTGGCTTTCCCTGCCGTGCTGCTCGCGGCCGCGGTCCGGTTCGTGTTCACCTATCTGCTCGCCATGTCGGCCATCTGGACACAGCGCGCCCACGGCGCGGTCGGAATGGGCGAGACGTTGATCTTCCTTCTGGGTGGCACCGCCGCGCCGCTGAGCTTCTTGCCCGCAGAACTGCAGGACGTGGGAAGAGTCCTCCCCTTCTGGTCGATGCTCGGCGCGCCGGCCGAAATCGCCGCCGGCAACCTGGCGACGTCGGCGGTTCTCGAAGCGTACGGGCTGCAGGTCGGGTGGCTGCTGATCTTGAGTGTTGCGACGGTCGGCGTCTGGCGTCTCGGCGTCCGCAAAATCACCGCTTTCGGAGGATAGGCGAGCCACATGGTGAAGGTTGTCAAACTCTTCGGGGCCCTGTTCTCGATGTCTCTTCGGCGGAGTCTCGCATTTCGCGCCGACCTGCTGTTCGAGCTGATCGTCACACTCGTCGGCGCGCTGGCATCACTGGCGGCTCTCAGCTTCGTGTTCACCAGGACCGACACCCTCGGCGGCTGGTTGCCCGGCCAGGCGATAGCGCTGCTCGGGTCCTTCCAAATCGTCAGTGGACTCCGGGCGGCCTTCGTCGAACCGAACGTCGAATGGTTCGGCGAGCAAGTGAAGGACGGGCGATTCGACGCGGCTCTGGTTCAACCCGCGCCGGCCATCTTCCTTGCCAGCCTCGGAACGAGCGCTCCGCTCGCCCTGTTGCAGGTCGCGCTCGGCCTCGGGATCGTTGTCTTCGGCATTGTCCATGCCTCCATCGCGATCACGGTCGGCGGTGTCGCCGCATGGCTGGTCATGATCCTCGCCGCGACAGTGATCATGTGGTCGACCCGGGTGATCCTCGCAGCTGTCGTGTTCTGGGCCGTCGGCCTGAGCCTAGACGTGGTCTACGACGCCATCTGGCAGTTCGCCCGCTATCCAGTCCAGCTCTACCGGCCCGTGCTGCAGGTGATCTTCACGTACGTGTTCCCCACCGCACTGGTGGCCAGCCTGCCCATGGAGGTGCTTGCCCGGGGCGCCAGTCTGATCCAGGTGCCGATCGCGCTCGGGGTTGCCACTGCGAGTTGCGTGGTCGCGCGTGGGGTGTGGCGTGCCGGGCTCCGTCGGTACACAAGCGCCACTAGCTAGTCCGCGTCAGCACCGTCGACGAACCAGCGCAGCACGAGCACCGCCTGCCTGAAGGCGCCCAGGCCGCGTCAGGCCGGGCACGGCTTGTCCGTCGCCAGGGTGACGACGAAGCTCTTGCCGGTCGCGGTGGCCTCCGTACGCCAGGCGGCGGCGAGGAGGTCCAGCAACGCCAACCCCCGGCCGTGCTCGTCCAGTTCGGTGGCCTGACGGGGGCACGGCACTGCGCGGCTGCGGTCGTGGACCTCGATCTGCACGCTGCCGTCGAGCGGGGAGGGGGAGTGGCACAGCACGTCGAAGTCGCTGCCGGTGGAGTGGAGTACGGCGTTGGTGGCGGCCTCGGAGACGAGGAGCGCGACGAGGGCCGGGTCGATCCACGGGTAGGCGGCGTACGCCTGGGTCGCGGCTCTGCGGGCCATGGCCACGGAGCCCGGCTCGCGCCGGTAGCGTCCGACTGACAGTACGTGCCCACGTTCGTGCATCGCTGTCCCTCCCGAGGCGTAATCTGCATCAGCTACGGACCGCGACCATAAGGTAGCGGTGCGCAGAGGCTAGGATGGGTCACGTGACTGGTCACGTGCAAGAGTTATCGGAAGTTCCCCCGAAGAGGGGCAACTTGGGGGCTGCCGGGTGACGCGGCGATACCCTGGCCGCATCGCGGCGCAGGCGCCCAGGCGGGAGGGAGAGGCTTGTCAGCCAACGTCAACACGAACGCGATCTTCGCCATGCGCGACGTGGGAGAAGACCTGCAACGCCTGCGCACCGACGCTGGTCTGCGACAGGACGACGCGGCGGAGAGGCTGAAGGTCTCGCGCTTCACGGTCAGCAAGATCGAGCGGGGCAAGGCGTTCCCAACGGACCGGCAACTCGACGCCCTGCTCTCGCTCTACGGAGCGAACACCCAGGTGCGGGCCTCCATCCAGGCCAAGATCGAACACGGCAAGTCCTACGGCCGGGCCTGGTGGGAGCAGCCGCGCTTCCGCAATCTCTTCCGGGGCGACTCCTACCGGTACTTCTACGTCGAGGACGCCGCCGAACGGATTTCCGTCCATTCGGGAACCTATGTGCCGGGCCTGCTCCAGACGCGGAGGTACGTCGAGGCCATCGCGGCGTTCGGGCAGAAGCAGGAGAGCGCGGAGCGCCGCGAGGCGTTCGTGGAGTCCAGGATGAAACGGCAGGCGATCCTCTCGCGGCGGCATCCCGTCATCCTGGACGCGCTCTGCCTGGAGACAGCGCTACGCGCGGTCGTCGGCGGCAAGGACGTCATGCGCGAGCAGCTTCTGCACTTGTTGACGTGGGCGCCGAAGCAGAACGTCACCCTCCGGATGATCCCCCATTCGGCAGGGGCGCCCAGCATCCACGGATTCCCCTTCACTGTCCTCGACTTTCCCGGGACGGAGAACCACAGCGTCGTCTCACAGGAGAAGCTCAGGGGCCAACTGCTTCACGACGACCCGGCGGATGTCCGGCAGGCTCGGCGCAAGTTCGCCGACCTCACCGGGTACGCGCTGAGTCCACAGGAGACCATCCAGCGCATCGAAGAGATCGAGAAAGAACTGCGATGAAGCACGAGAAGACCGACCTCTATGTCGCTCCCCTTGATGGAGAGTGGGTCAAGTCCTCTTTCAGCAACGGCAGTGGCGACGACTGTGTCCAGCTGATGAAGATCGACGGCGGCGTCGCTCTCGGCGACTCCAAGTCGCCCGAGCGTGAGCCGCTGCGCTACACCCCTTCCGAACTGCGAGCGTTCATCCGCGCCGCGAAGGCGGGGGAGTTCGACCCCCTGATTGACTGAGCCGAACGAAACGGCCCTCCGGCGACGCGTCGCGGGAGGGCCCACCCATGCCTGGGAGGCGTAACCAGTGACCACGACCCTGCACAAGCTCGGCTCCTCCGACCTGGAGGTCTTCGGCCTCAACCTCGGCGGCAACGTCTTCGGGTGGACGGCCGACCGCGAGGCGTCCTTCGCCGTGCTCGACGCCTACGCCGCCGCCGGCGGCAACTTCGTCGACACCGCCGACTCGTATTCCGCCTGGATCCCCGGCAACCAGGGCGGCGAGTCCGAGACCCTGATCGGGGAGTGGATGGCCGCGCGCGGCAACCGCGACTCCGTCGTGATCGCCACAAAGGTCGCCCGGCACCCCGACTTCACCGGCCTGGCCCCGGCCACCATCAAGGGCGCGGCCGAGGCGTCCCTGCGCCGCCTCGGCACCGACCGCATCGACCTCTACTACACCCACTTCGACGACGAGTCCGTGCCCGTCGAGGACATCGTCACCGCGCTCGACGAGCTCGTCCGCGAGGGCAAGGTGCGGGCCATCGCGACCTCCAACATCAGCCCGGAGCGGCTGGAGGCGTCGCTCGCCTTCTCCGAACGCGAGGGCCTGGCCCGGTACGTCGCGCTCCAGCCGCACTACAACCTCGTCTCCCGCGAGACGTACGAGGGCGAACGCCGCGAGATCGCCCTGCGCTACGGGCTCGGCGTGCTGCCGTACTACGCCCTGGCCTCCGGCTTCCTCACCGGCAAGTACCGGCCGGAGAGCGCCGCCTCCGTGGAGAGCGCGCGGGCGGGCGGAGCCGCCAGGCATCTGACCACGGAGCGCGGGCGCCGGGTGCTGGCCGCCCTGGACGAGGTGGCGGCCGCCCACGGCGCCGAGCCCGCCACCGTGGCGCTGGCCTGGCTCGCCGCGCAGCCGACCGTCGTGGCGCCGATCGCGAGCGCCCGCACGCCCGAGCAGCTTCCGGCGCTGCTGGCGTCGGTCTCCCTCCGCCTGACGGACGCGGAGCTGGCCCGGCTGACGGAGGCCTCCGCGTAGCGGCCGGAAACGAGCCATCGCCGCGACGGTGGGGATCGCTCGCCCCGCGACGCTCGTTGCGTAACGCGTACGCATCCGTCACAGACCCCCTGGAACCTTCCGAGGAGCTGAGATGACCCACCCCCACGCGCCCCACCTCAGCCGGCGAGCCGTTCTCACATCCCTCGCCGCAACCGCCACCGTGGCCGCGACCGGCGTGGCCACCGCGGCCACCGCGGCCACAACGCCGCCCCGGCCCCGGGCCGTGACCTCCGTCCAGCTGCCCGACGGCTTCGCCCCGGAGGGCATCACCATCGGCAAGGGCGGCCTCGCGTACTGCGGCAACCGCGTCACCGGCGAGGTCCTCAAGATATTCATGCACAGCGGCGACTGGGGCTCGCTCGCCCCGATCCCCGGCACCCCGGCGCTGGGCCTGAAGGTCGACGCCGACGACCGGCTCTTCATCGCGGGCGGCGCAAACGGCGACGCCAGGGTCCTCGACACCTACTCCGAATACCGCCTCGCCCACTACACCCTGGTCCCCTCCTCCGGCACCGGCTTCGTCAACGACGTCCTCCTCACCCCTCAGGCGGCGTACTTCACGGACTCCTACAACCCCGTCCTCTACGTCCTGCCGTTCGGCCTGGGCGGCGCCCTGCCCGCCCAGCAGGACGTCGTGACGCTCCCTCTCACAGGCATCCCGTTCACGCCCGGGGAGATCAACGTCAACGGCCTCACGACCACCCCGGACGGCAACGCCCTCCTCGTCGTCCACTCGACCGAGGGCACCCTCTACCGGGTCGATGCGGCCACCGGGGACGCCACCCCCGTGGATCTCGGCGGCGAGTCCCTCGTCAACGGCGACGGCCTGCTCCGCCAGGGCGTCACCCTGTACGCCGTCCTCAACCGCTCCAACGAGGTCGCCGTCATCACGCTCGACCGTGACGGCCGGGTCGGCACGGTGACCGCCCGTCTCACCGACGCGTCCTTCGACACCCCCACCACGGTCGCGGGCCACGACGGCCGCCTGTACCTTCCCAACGCCCGCTTCGACACCGAGGTCACCGAGACGACGACATACGACATCGTCTCCGTGCCCATTCCGGGCTGACGACGCGCCGGCGCCCAGACGACCCGGAGCCCGTCAACGTTCCGTTGACGGGCTCCGGGCGTGGTTCGGCGTGTTGCTCAGCGCGTGCCGAAGGTGTGGAGCGTGGTGGAGCGGTACGTCTTGCCGGGGCGCAGCACCGTGGAGGGGAAGTCGGGCTGGTTGGGCGAGTCGGGGAAGTGCTGGGTCTCCAGGCAGAGGGCGTCACCCTGGCGGTACACCTTGCCGCTGGTGCCGGTGAGGGTGCCGTCGAGGAAGTTGCCGGAGTAGAACTGCAGGCCCGGCTCGGTGGTGGCGATGTCCATGCGGCGGCCCGAGAGCGGGTCGTACAGGGTGGCGGCCTGCTCGGGCTTGCCGGTGATGCCCTTGTCGAGGACGAAGTTGTGGTCGAAGCCCTGGCCGTACAGCACCTGCTCATGGCTTTCGCGGATGTCGCGGCCGATGGGCTTGGGCTGGCGGAAGTCGAAGGGGGTACCGGCCACCGGGGCCAGCTCACCGGTCGGGATCAGGGTGTCGTTGACGGGGGTGAAGCGGGTGGCGGCGATGCCCAGACGGTGGTCGTATATCCCGCCGCTGCCCTCCCCGGCCAGGTTGAAGTAGATGTGCGAGGTCAGGTTGGCCACGGTGGGCGCGTCGGTGGTGGCCTCGTAGTCGATCTGGAAAGCGCCGGATGCGGTCAGGGTGTAGGTGACCTTGACGTCCAGCGTGCCGGGGTAGCCCATCTCGCCGTCGGGGCTGGTGTAGGTCAGCACCAGGGAGGCCGGGCCGTTGGGGGTGACGTTCCAGACCCGCTTGTCGAAGCCCTTGTCGCCGCCGTGGAGGCTGTTGGGGCCGTCGTTGACGGGGAGGGTGTATTCGGTGCCGTCCAGGGTGAACTTGCCCTTGGCTATGCGATTGCCGAAGCGGCCTATCAGCGCGCCGAAGTAGGGCGAGTCGCTGACGTAGGGGTCCAGGGAATCGAAGCCGAGGGAGACGTTGGCGTAGCGCCCCGTCCGGTCCGGGAGTTCGAGCGACTGCACGATGCCGCCGTAGGACAGCACCTTGATGCGGGTGCCGCCGCGCGAGATCGTCCAGCGTTCGACCTTCGTGCCGTCGGCGAGACTGCCGAACGGCTCACGCCGGGGAGCGGACCCGCTCCCGCCGCGGTGCGCCTGCGCGCCGCCCGCCGCGGCGGCGGTGAGACCCGCCGCCGCGGCCGTGGCGATCACGGTTCTTCTGGTGGTGGACATGGGAAACGCGGCTCCTTCTATAGGAGTAATGAAGGGATTCTGTTGTTTCGTGTTACGACGCGACGGCCCGGCGCTTGTTCCAGATGTCGAAGGCGACGGCCGCGAGGAGCACGAGGCCCTTCACGACCTGCTGCCAGTCCTCGCTGATGCCAACGAGCTGCATGCCGTTGTCCAGCACGCCGAGCACCAGGCCGCCGATGACGGCACCGAGCACGGTGCCCACGCCCCCGCTCATCGAGGCGCCGCCGATGAACGCCGCCGCGATGGCCTCAAGCTCGAACAGGTTGCCCGCGCCCGTGGTGGCGACGCCGAGGCGGGCGGTGAAGACGCAGCCCGCGAGCGCCGCCAGCACGCCCATGTTGACGAAGACGAGGAAGGTGACCCGCGAGTCCTTCACGCCGGACAGCTGCGCGGCCTGCCGGTTGCCGCCCAGGGCGTAGACCTGGCGGCCGACGACGGCGTTCTTCATGACGTAGCCGAGGACGAGCAGCACGCCGCCCAGGATCAGCAGCACCACGGGAGCGCCGCGGTAGCTGGCCAGGAGCAGGGTGAAGACCAGGACGGCCGCGACGATCGCCGCGCACTTGAGCAGGAAGAGGTTCATGGGCAGAACCTCCAGCTCGTACTGGCGCTGCTGCCGCCGCTTGCGCCACTCCTGGAGCACCGCCACCGCGCAGACGATCAGCCCGAGCAGGACGGTCAGGTTGTGGTAGTTGGTATTCGGCCCGACCTCCGGCAGGAATCCCTGGCTGAGGTCGTTGAAGCCCTGCGGGAAGGGCGAGAGGGACTCGCCGCCCAGCACGATGCGCGTGGCCCCTCGGAACAGGAGCATGCCTGCCAGGGTGACGATGAAGGATGGTATGCCGACATACGCGATCCAGAAGCCCTGCCAGGCGCCGACGACGGCGCCCAGGGCGAGGGCGACGGCGAAGGCGAGCTGCCAGGACATATCGTGATCGACCATCAGCACGCCGGCCACGGCCCCGCAGAATCCGGCCACGGACCCGACGGACAGGTCGATGTGGCCGTTGATGATGACGATCATCATGCCGATCGCCAGGATCAGGATGTAGCCGTTCTGCGAGATGATGTTGCTGACGTTGCGCGGCAGGAGCAGGTCGCCCTCGGTCCACACCTGGAAGACGACCACGATCAGAGCCAGGGCGATCAGCATGCCGTACTGCCGCATGTTGCCGCCCAGGCTGCGCAGCACCAGGCCGAAGCTGTCGCTCAGTCCGCCCTTGCCCCTGGGTCCGCCGGGTGGCGGGCCGCCGGCGTCGGTCTTGCGAAGAGTTGCCTGGTCCATCGCTAGTTCTTCTCTCCTGTCGTGGTGGACCGCGCGTCCTGCGGCCCGTCCTTCACGCCAACCCCGTTGCTGCCCCCGTTGCCGTTGCCGTTGCCGTTGCGGGCCATGGTCATCAGCCGCATCAGCGACTCCTGTGTGGCCTCCTCCCGCGGCACCACGCCGGTCAGCCGGCCGGCGGCCATCGTCGCGATCCGGTCGCACATGCCGAGCAGCTCCGGCAGCTCCGAGGAGATCAGCACGATCGCCTTGCCCTCGGCGGCCAGCCGGTCGATCACGCCGTAGATCTCGGACTTCGCCCCCACGTCGATGCCGCGCGTCGGCTCGTCCAGGATCAGCACCTCCGGATCGGCGTTGATCCACTTCGACAGCACGATCTTCTGCTGGTTGCCGCCGGACAGCCGCCCGGCCTGTTCGAAGACGGTGGGCGTCTTGATGTTCATCGAGGTGCGGAACTTCTCGGCCACTCGCGTCTCGGCCAGCTCATCGACCATGCCGCGCCGCGCCATCTTCGGCAGGGACGCCAGTGAGATGTTGCGGCTGATGGTGTCGATCAGGTTCAGGCCGAAGGTCTTGCGGTCCTCGGTGACATACGCGATGCCGTGGCGTACCGCGTCGGCGACCGTGCGGGTGGATATCTCCCGGCCGTGGAGCGAGACCCGGCCCCGCTCGTACTTGCCGTAGGAGCGGCCGAAGATGCTCATCGCCAGCTCGGTGCGGCCGGCGCCCATCAGCCCGGCGATGCCGAGGATCTCGCCGTGCCGGACCTCCAGGGAGACGCCGTCCACCACCCGACGGGTGGCGTCCAGCGGGTGGCGCACGGTCCAGTTCGAGACCGACAACGCCACCTGCCCGGCCCGCTCGCCGGTATAGGGGGTGCGCTCGGGGAAGTACTGGGTCAGCTCGCGGCCGACCATCCCCCGGATGATCTCGTCCTCCGACAGCTCCGCGGGCGCGCCCGGGGACGGGCGGACCGCCAGGGTCTCGATGGTCCGCCCGTCCCGCAGGATCGTCACCGAGTCGGCGACGGAGAGCACCTCGTTGAGCTTGTGGGAGATGAGGATGCAGGAGATGCCGTGGTCGCGGAACTCCTTCACCAGGTCGAGCAGCTTGCGGCTGTCGGCGTCGTTGAGCGCCGCCGTGGGCTCGTCCAGGATGAGGAGCTTGACCTCCTTGGCCAGGGCCTTGGCGATCTCCACCAGTTGCTGCTTGCCGACGCCGATCTCGGAGATCTTCGTCTGCGGGCGCTCGCCGGTGAGACCGACGCGCTTGAGCAGCCGATCGGTCTCCTTCAGCGTGGTCGACCAGCTGATCATCCCGCCGCGCCCGGTCTGCTCATTGCCAAGGAAGATGTTCTCGGCGATGGACAGCTGGGGGACGAGCGCCAGCTCCTGGTGGATGATGACGATCCCGCGCTTCTCGCTGGCGCGGATGTCGCGGAAGTGACACGGCTTGCCCTCGAAGAGGATCTCTCCCTCGTACGAGCCGTGCGGGTGGACGCCGCTGAGGACCTTCATCAGCGTCGACTTGCCCGCGCCGTTCTCGCCGCAGATGGCGTGGATCTCGCCGGGCCTCACCGACATGCTGACGCCGTCCAGCGCCTTCACACCGGGGAAGGTCTTGCTGATGCCGCGCATCTCAAGGACGTGCCCGGTCTGTTGTGGTGACATGGCTTAGAACGCTTCCGTCGCTGGGACTCTGGCTTCTCGGCTCTTAAGCGGGCCCTTTAGTTCTCCAGGTCTTCGCGGGTGTAGTAGCCCTCGTCGAGGAGCAGCTCCCAGTTGGAGGCGTCGACGCTGACGGGCTCCAGCAGGTAGGAGGGCACGACCTTCACGCCGTTGTCGTAGGTCTCGGTGTCGTTGGCCTCGCACTCCTTGCCGGACAGCAGGGCCTCACCCATGGACACGGCCTGGGCGGCCAGGTCACGGGTGTCCTTGAAGACCGTCATGGTCTGCTCACCGGCGATGATCGACTTCACCGAGGCGACCTCGGCGTCCTGGCCGGTGACGACCGGCAGCGGCTGGGACTCGGTGCCGTAGCCGACGGCCTTGACGGACGACAGGATGCCCAGCGAGATGCCGTCGTAGGGGGAGAGGACCGCGTCCAGGCGCTCGGTGCCGTAGTTGGCGGTGAGCAGGTCGTCCATGCGGTCCTGAGCCTCGGCGCCGTCCCAGCGCACGGTGGTGATCTGGTTCAGGTCGGTCTGGCCGCTGCGCACCACCAGCTGGCCGCTGTCGATGTACGGCTGCAGGACGTTCATCGCGCCCTGGAAGAAGTAGCGGGTGTTGTTGTCGTCGGGGTCGCCGGCGAACAGCTCGATGTTGAAGGTCTCGTTCGCGTTCTCCTCGAGGCCGAGCTCGTCCGCGATGTACTGCCCCTGCAGCTCGCCGACCTGCTCGTTGTCGAAGGAGGCGTAGCAGTCGACGTTCTCGCTCTCCATCAGCAGCCGGTCGTAGGCGATGACCGGGATGTCGGCGTCGGCGGCCTGCTGGAGCACGTTGCCCAGCGAGGCGCCGTCGATGGCGGCGATCACCAGCACGTTCACGCCCTGGGAGATCATGTTCTCGATCTGGCTGACCTGGGTCTCGATCGAGTTTTCGCCGTACTGGAGGTCGGTGTCGTACCCGGCCTCCTCGAACTGCTTCACCATGTTGTCGCCATCGGCTATCCAGCGTTCCGAGGACTGGGTGGGCATGGAGATGCCGACGGTGCCTCCGCCGTCCCCGCCGCCGTTGTTCTCCGACCCGCCCTCGGAGTCCTGGCCGCACGCGGAGACGGCAAGGGAGAGGGACAGGGTGGCGGCCACGGCGGCGGTGACGCGGGCGGCGGATCGGGTACGGGACATGGGCATGACCTTTCAGGGCGATCCTGGCAATCAGGACTATTTGGAATAAGACACAGTGACGGATGTGTCGTTCTCGGAGATGGGGAAACGGTTCAGCTCCCCGGGGAGCCTGGAGCCGGGCTGGGCCATGCCGGTGTTGGCGCCCAGCCGCGCCAGGAGGTCCAGTGCGAGGCGTCCCCGGCGTACGCGCTCGCGGGCGGTCTCCAGCGTGAGGTCACGCAGGTGAGCGCCATAGGGATAGATTCCGGGTGCCTTGCTCAGCCCGAACTTCAGGTAGATGGGGGCGCCGCGACGGATCAGCTCGGCGATGTCGTACATACGTACATAGCCGCCCAGATCGTCAGGTGCTTCGAGGTAGAAGTCAAGTGGGACCCTCGTCACACGCCGGATCTCGGTGATGTGCTCCAGCGTGAGGTCGGAGGGGATGTTCACCGAGTCGGCGCCGAGCCGCTCGTGCACCGCGACGGCGGATGGGTTCACCGGGCCCACCAGCGCGGAGACCTTGAAGGTGGTGTCGGCCGGCAGCGTGCCGTTGGCGCGCAGCTGGTGCAGCAGCCACAGCACGCCCTCGTCGGCGACGAGCAGGCAGCGCACGCCGAGCTCGGTGGCGCGCAGCGCGTCCTCCACGCAGCCGGCCACCGAGCCGTGGCCACGGGCCCGCAGGCCCGCGCCGCCGGAGGAGGTGCGGGTGGAGGCTCCGATGTCCCAGGTGCCGCGCGGGCCGGTGAACAGGCACAGCTCCACGCCGGCCTGCGCGCAGGCGCCGACCATCTCGGTGATCTCGGCATCGGTGAGCATCCACACGCCGCTGCCCTGGCTGATGCGGTGGATCGGCACGCCGAGCTGGGCCGCCTCCTTCAGCACGGTGGACAGGGCCTCGGGGCCCTCGACGGAGGGAATCTCGGTGCGCCAGGTGCCGCCGTCGGGGAAGGCGTGCGGGGAGGCGTCGGCGGGGTCGTCCGCCGGGACGGCGTAGCCGATCGAGGCCAGGGCGGCCTCACCGGGACGGCGGGCGGGGGCGGCGGCGGACTCAGACACGATGCTCCTGGGTTTCGCGGTGGTACGTCAGTCTCGTGGTGTTCGGTATGCCGTATGGCGTTCGGTCGTCAAGTCGTTAAGTGGCGGACATCTCGCTGTGACTGTTCTCACTGCTATGGCGTTGTAACTGATCTGGCTCGAGCGCCGGTTGTCTCGCTGATCGGCTAGGGCATCAGCAGGACCTTGCCCACTTCCGGATCACCGCTACCCACCAGTCGCACCGCGTCCCCGAAGGACTCCAGCGGCAGCCGGTGGGTGACCAGCGCGGCGGGCCGCAGCAGCCCCACGTCGAAGGCGCGCGCGGCGTACGCCCACGCCGCGGGCGGCGCGCCGAAGACGCCGGCCACGGTGAGCTGGGCGAAGGCGAGGTGGATCGGGTCGATGCCGTGCGCGCCGGGCTCCGGCAGCCCGGTGAGCACCACCCGGCCGCCCCGCCGCGCCAGCAGGCAGGAGTCCCGCGCGGTGCCCGGCGCCCCGGCGGTCTCGACCACCAGGTCGTAGCGGCCCCGCAGCTCAGCGGCGCGCTCGGGGGTCGCGGCCTCGGTGGCGCCCATCGCGGCCGCCTGCTCCAGCGGCCGGGGGCGCGGGTCGACCACCAGCAGCTCGGCGGGGGTGGAGGCCGCCAGCAGCTGTGTGGCCAGCAGCCCCAGCGTTCCGGCGCCCACCACCGCGATCCGCTCCCCGGCGCGGGGGGCCGCGCGCAGCACGGCGGCGGCGACGACCGCCCCGGGCTCCAGCAGGGCGGCCGCGGTCAGGTCGGCGTCGTCGTCCAGCGGGTGCAGCAGCCGCGCGGGCAGCACCAGGTAGTCGGCGAACGCCCCGGGCCGGGTGAAGCCGGTCTCCTCGTACCCGGCGGTGCACAGGCTCGTCTCGCCGGAGTGGCAGCGCTCGCAGGCCTGGCAGGCGCGGAAGCCCTCGCCCACGGTCTTGCGCCCCGCCAGCGCCGGGTCGACGCCCTCGCCGAGCGCGTCGACCGTGCCGGACCACTCGTGCCCGGGGACCACGGGGTAGCGCACGTAGCCGGGGTCGCGGGTGCCGTCGTACAGCTCGCGGTCCGAGGCGCAGATCCCGGCGGCGTGCACCGCCACCCGCACCTCGCCAGGCCCGGGGGCGGGCACGGGCCCGCTGACCAGCCGGTGCTCCCCGGGCTTGTCGACCACGACGCGGCGGGCGGCGTTCACGGCGTCTCTCCGTGCCCGGTCACTTCGTGCCCTCGCGCTTGTGCCAGTCCTCGGCCCACAGGTCGAAGCGGGCCCGCTGCTGGGGGAACTCCGCCGCCGCCTCGGTGTCAAGCTCGACGCCGAGGCCCGGGGCCTCCGAAAGAGTGAAGTAGCCGTCGACCACCTCGGGGGCGCCGCGCACCACGCGCTTGATCTCCGAGTCGGCGAAGTCGTTGAAGTGCTCCAGGATCTTGAAGTTCGGGGTGCAGCCCGCGAGCTGGAGGCTGGCGGCGGTCAGCACCGAGCCGCCGACGTTGTGCGGCGCGACCAGGACGTAGTGGGTCTCGGCGGTGGCGGCCAGCTTCCGCATCTCGCCGATGCCGCCCAGGTGGCCCAGATCTGGCTGGATGATGTCGGCCGCCTGCGACTCGAACAGCTCGCGGAACTCGATCCGGTCGTGCATGCGTTCGCCCGTGGCGATCGGCAGGGTCGTCTTCTCGGCGACCTTCTTCAGCGCCTTGAGGTTCTCCGGCGGCACCGGCTCCTCGATCCAGGAGGGGTGGAACCGCTCCATCTCCTGCGCCAGCCGGATCGCCGTGGCGGGGGAGAAGCGGCCGTGCATCTCCACCAGCAGCTCGGCCTCGGGGCCGATCGCGTCGCGCACCGCCTCGACGAGGGAGACCGACCGCAGCGACTCGGCGTGGTCCAGCTCGAAGCTGCCGGTGCCGAAGGGGTCGAGCTTCAGGGCCCGGTAGCCGCGCTCGACGACGGTCTGCGCGGCCTTGTGGAACGCCTCGGGGGTGCGTTCGACGGTGTACCAGCCGTTGGCGTACGCCTTGACGCGGTTGTTCTCCGCGTCGGCCCGGCCGCCCAGGAGCTGCCAGACGGGGACGCCGAGGGCCTTGCCCTTGATGTCCCAGCAGGCGGTTTCGACGCAGGCGATGCCGGACATAACGATTTCACCGGCGCGGCCGTAGTCGCCGTACTTCATCCGGCGGACCAGGTCCTCGACGGCGAAGGGATCGGAGCCCGCGATGTGGTTGGCCTCCGCCTCGCGCAGGTAGCCGATGAGGGCGTCGGTGTGGCCCAGCATTCTCGTCTCGCCGACGCCGGTCAGTCCCTCGTCGGTGTGCACCTGGACGTAGGTGAGGTTACGCCAGGGCGTGCCGACGACGTGCGTGCTGATTCCGGTGATGCGCACGGGTGCCTGACCTCCGCGGTGGTGAGCGTGGGCGTTCGGTATTTCGACATGCGTTCGAAATGCTGGGCGTGACGGTAATGAGCGCAGGCCAAGCCTGTCAATGGTCACCCCTGCCACCACGCCTTGGGAACCACCCGCGGTCGGTCCAGGTCAGTCCAGGTCAGTCCTTGGTCGTCACGTTCGCCACGACCTGCTCGTACGCCAGGGCGGCGAGCTCGCGCTGCCCGGACTCGCCCGGGTGGAACCAGTCCCACTCGCTGAGGTGGTCGCTGGTGAACTCGTAGTCGAAGACGGCGCCGCCGTCGTACCGGCACAGCTCGTCCTCGGCGCAGACCCGGGCCAGCACCTCGTTGTACGCCTGCACCCGCTCCCGCACCGCCTCGCGGCGCGCGTCGGCCCCCTCCGACCGGTTCCCGGCGTCGGCCAGCATCGACGGGCAGATGTTCGCCATGCCCCACACCGTGCGCGCCATCATCGACTCGCTGCCCTCCTCCCACAGCCGCATGAGGTCGGGCACGCTGGAGACGTAGATCTGCGTCTCGGGGGACTCGGCGCGCAGCAGCTCCACCGACTCGGCGAAGTCCGCCTCGAAGTCCGTCACGCTCGTCATCGACTCCACGTCACCCGCGCAGGCGTCGTTGGCGCCGATCAGCACCGTCACCAGCTGCGGCTCGTGGCGCGCCGCCCGCCGCGCCTGCGCCGGCAGGTCGGCGACGTTGGCGCCGGTCTCCGCCAGGTTCCACACGCGGTCGGCTGTGTCGTCGCCCAGCAGCTGCGCGGCCAGGCTCGCCACCTCCGCGTCGGTGCCCGTGGCCCACGACGCCTCGGGGCAGTCCGTGAGCAGCCCGCAGGTGTCGAAGCCGCGGGTGATGGAGTCGCCGATCGCCGCGATGGAGGACGGGCTCGTGTCCCACGCCGGCTCGGGCGCCGCCTGCTGCTCGGTCTCCGCCTGGCCCTCCGCCGGGTCCTCCGCCTGATCCTCGGGCCGCTCCGCCCCCGGAGAGGAAGGCCCCGACTCCTCCTTCTCCGCCCCGGATTCGGCCGCGGAGTCCGGGTCGGAGTCGGACGACGACGAGCTGCAGGCGGTGGACGCCGCCAGCACGACGGTCGCGGCTGCGAGCGTCAGGGCGACGGGACGGCGGCTGACCAGCATGCGTTCACCTAGTTCCTTTTGCTCTCGCGGTAGCTTTGGGTGCTGGCACTGGACAGCCCCCAGCCTAAGAGATGACTTCCCGTCACCCCTTGGTTCCATGAGGCAGGACTGGAGGACCGATGACGACACGTGGTGTTCTCTACGTGCACTCCGCGCCGCGTGCGCTGTGCCCGCACATCGAGTGGGCCGTGGCCTCGGTCCTCGGCAGCCGCGTCAGTCTCGACTGGACCAGACAGCCCGCCTCGCCCGGCACCTGGCGTACCGAACTCTCCTGGCAGGGCGACGCGGGCGTCGCCTCCCGGCTCGCCTCCGCGCTGCGCGGCTGGCACCTGCTGCGTTTCGAGGTCACCTGCGAGCCGTGCGCGAGCGGCGAGGGCGAGCGCTTCAGCTGCACCCCCGACCTCGGCATCTACCACGCCGTCACCGGGCTGCACGGCGACATCATGATCCCCGAGGACCGGCTGCGGGCCGCCGCCGACCGGGCGGCGCGCGGCGAGAGCGACCTGCACGCCGAGATCACCCAGCTGCTCGGGAAGCCCTGGGACGACGAGCTCGAGCCCTTCCGCCACGCGGGCGAAGGCGCCCCCGTCCGCTGGCTGCACCAGGTGGTGTGAGCCGCCGCGCGCCGTCGCGCGCTGGTGGGGATGGCGCTGGAGCGCGCTCGCAGGGCTATCGTGCCGCCATGGCTGAATCCGGTGGGACATCACGGCGCACGCGCGTGGCGGTGCTGGGCACGGGAATCATGGGCGCGGCCATGGCCCGCAGCCTGTGCCGCGCCGGCCTCGAGGTCCGGGCCTGGAACCGCACCCGCGCCAAGGCCGAACCCCTCGCCGCCGAGGGGGCGACCATCGCCGGCACGCCCGCCGAGGCCGTGGCGGACGCCGACGTCGTCCTCACCATGCTGTACGACGGGCACGCGGCGGCCGAGTCCGTGCGCGCCGCCGCGGCCGGGCTGCGCCCGGGGGCGTACTGGCTGCAGTGCACCACCGCGGGGATCGACGGGCTGACGCCGCTGGCCGCCCTCGCCCGCGAGCACGGCCTGGTCTTCGTCGACGCCCCCGTGCTGGGCACCCGCCAGCCCGCGGAGGCCGGACGGCTGACGGTGCTGGCCGCCGGGCCGGCGTCGGCGCGCGAGCCGCTCGCGCCCGTGCTCGACGCGGTGGGGGCCCGGACCATCTGGGTGGGGGAGGAGCCGGGTGCGGCCACCCGGCTGAAGCTGGTGTGCAACAGCTGGGTGCTGGCGGCCACCCACGCCACGGGCGAGGCCCTGGCCCTCGCGGAGGGTCTCGGCGTCGACCCCGGCCTCTTCCTCGACGCCATCGCGGGCGGCCCGCTCGACCTCGGCTACCTCCGCGCCAAGGCGGCGGCCATCCGTGCCGGGGACTTCACGCCGAGCTTCGCGGTGGACACGGCGGAGAAGGACGCCCGCCTCATTGTGGCGGCGGGTGAAGCGGCGGGCGTACGCCTCGACCTGGCGGAGGCGGGCGCGGAACGTTTTCGCCGCGCGTCCGAGCAGGGCCACGGTGGGGAGGACATGGCCGCGACGTACTTCGCGAGCTTCGCGGGGTAGGAGGTCGCCGGGGGCTCCGCCCC
>NZ_JBQQCA010000047.1:0-56602 GCF_052246635.1 Streptomyces sp. 6N223
CACCCGCCCCTCGGGGCTCCGCCCCCGGACCCCCGCGCCGCCCACACCCCGGCACCCCACCCGGGGTTCAGTGGGGGCGGGGTGGGCGGAGAAAAAGCGGGGGCCTGGGACTCGAGCCCCCGGCTAGGGTGGGCGGGGTGTCCGACGCACCCCAACCCGCCCATATCGCCGCGCTGCTGACGGGCGTTCACGCCCGGACGGTCACCGTCGAGCGCTGGCAGCGCCTGGAGCCGTGGGCCATCGCCCGAGCGCGGCTCGGGCCTGGCGGCACGCCCGGCAGCGTGATCGTGAAGTGGCTGCCGCCCCATCGCCTGCGTACCGAGGTCGCCGCGCTCCGCTTCCTTGCCGAGGATCTCGGGCTCGCCTTGGCGCCGCGTGTCGTCGCCGTCGACGAGGACGCCGGGTACGCCGTCCTGGAGGACCTCGCGCCCCGCACCGCCCTCGACCGGCTGCTCCGCCGCGACGGCGCGGCCGCGCACGCCGAGCGGCTGGTCGCCTTCGCCCGCGCACGGGGCGCGCTGGGCGCCGCCACCGCCCGCCGCTCCGGTGCCTTCCGCGCGCCGGAGCCCGGCCCGGCGCGGTACTTCGCGCGGCTGCGGGAGGCGGCGTACGGCCACGCCGCGAGCCTCGGCGCGCCGCTGACCGGCCGGGCCGCGTCCGACCTCGCCGTCGCGCTGGGCGAGCTGGACGACCCGGGCCCCTTCCTCGCGCTCAGCAACAACGACGCCGAGGCCAACAACTGCCTCGTCGCCCCCGAGGGCCCCGCCGACGCCCGGCTCATCGACTTCGAGCACGCCTCGTACGCCCACGCCCTCACCGACGCCGTCTGCCTGCACGTCCCCGGCCCGGCGTGGATGTCCGTCGGCGAGCCGGCCGCCTCGGGGCTCGCCGGCCACTACCGCAGGGCCCTCGCCCGGGGCGTGCCCGAGGCCGAGGACGACCGGCGTTACGGGCTCGGGCTGGCCGCGGCGTGCCTGTCCTGGGCGCTGGTCCGCCTGGAGCGGTTCCCCCGGCTCGACACCCGGCCGCCCGGCCTCGACAGCCGGGGGCAGCTCGTCGCCACCCTGGAGGCCGCCGCCCGCGCCGCCGAGGCGCACCGGGCGCTGCCCGCCCTCGCCGGGTGGGCCCGGCGCACGGCGTCCCTGCTGCGGCGCCGCTGGCCCGACGCGGACCGCGACTTCACCGACCCGGCCGCCTTCCCGCCGTACGCCCCGCGCCGCCGCGACCGCTACGGCCGGTAGGGGAGACGTGCGGGAGCCGTGGGCACCCGCCCGCGGCTCGGCTTGGCCGCAAGCGTGTTGCCCGCCCGCGGGGCCCCGGGCCGCGAGCGCCCCCGACCGTGAGGAGCCGGTGGGAGCGGCGGGCGAGCACCGCTGGCCACGGCAGCGTCACAAGTCTCTGGCTCGTGGTGCTTCGTCAGGTCCGCCGATCAGCCACCCACCCGGATCCGGGCAGCACCAGCCTGACGAAGCACCACTAGGCCGTCGCCGGCGGGTACAGGTCCGGCGGCAGTTCGGACGCCGCCGCGTGGTCCAGCAGCCACAGCGTGCGGGCCGTGCCGTGCGCGCCCGCCGCCGGGGTCTGGATGGCGCCGGGGGCGGACAGCGCCAGGGCCGCCGCCTTCGCCTTGTCCTCGCCCGCCGCCAGCAGCCACACCTCGCGGGCGGAGCGGATGGCGGGCAGCGTGAGCGTGATGCGGGTGGGCGGCGGCTTCGGCGCGCCGTGGACCGCGACCGCCAGGCGTTCGGTCTCGTGAACCGCCGGGTGCTCGGGGAAGAGCGATGCCACGTGCGTGTCGGGCCCCACCCCCAGCAGCAGCACGTCGAACGGGTCGGGCGCGGCGGCCACCTCCGCGGCGTACGCCTCGGCCGCCGCCTCCGGGTCGGCGCCGTACGGGCCGTCGGAGGCGGCCATCACGTGCACCCGCGCCGGGTCGAGCGGGACCGCGTCGAGCAGCGCCCGGCGGGCCTGGGTGTGGTTGCGCTCGGGGTCGCCGTCCGGGAGGAAACGCTCGTCCCCCCACCACACCTCCAGGCGCCGCCAGTCGATCGCGTCCCGCGCGGGCGACGCGGCGAGCGCGGCCAGCAGGCCGTTGCCGTTGCGGCCGCCCGTCAGCACCACCGAGGCGGAGCCGCGGGCGGCCTGCGCGTCCACGACCTTCGTGATCAGCCGTGCGGCGGCCGCCCGCGCCATCAGCTCCTTGTCGCGGTGAACCACAAGCTGCGGGGTCTCGGTCACGACCCGCCGTCCTCCGCGACGGCCTCCGGGACCGGCGCGGCAGGGGCCTGAAGCCGCCCGACGCCGACCCGCACCGCGTGCGCGTACGCCTCGTCCGGGTCGAGCCGCCGCAGCTCCTCCGCGATCAGCTCGGCCGTGGCCCGCCGGTGCAGCGCCACATGCCGGTCCGGCTGGCCCGGCACCGCCAGCTTCGCCAGCGAGCCGTCCGGCCGGTCCAGGCAGATCACGCCGTCCGCCGTCGCCAGCCGCACCGCCGTGATGCCCGGCCCGTCGGAGATCCTGCGCTCCACCGGCACCGCCAGCCGCTCCGTCAGCCACATGCCCAGCAGCTCGGCGCTCGGGTTGTACTCCTCGCCCTCCACGCTCGCCCCGGTGATCGTCGCGTCCTTCTGGTCCAGCGCCGCCGCCAGCACGCTGCGCCACGGCGTGATCCTCGTCCACGCCAGGTCGGTGTCGCCGGGCGCGTACACCGCCGCGCGGGAGCCGAGGGCCCCCACCGGGTCCTCGGCCGTCGCCGCGTCCGTGATGCGGCGCTGCGCGAGCGTGCCCAGCAGGTCGTCCGCCGGGTGGGCGGGCGCCTCACCCGGCCACCAGACGACGGTCGGCGCGTCCGGCAGCAGCAGCGGCAGCACCACGCTGTAGGCGTGCGCCGCCAACTCGCCGTGCAGCCGCAGCAGCACCGTCTCGCCGGTCCCAGCGCCTTCGGCGCCACCGCCGACCCGCACCTCGGCGTCGAGACGCGCCGCCGCCTTCTCGCGCGGCGAGCGGCCCGGCCGCTTGATGACGACGAGGATCCGCGCCGGGTGCTCCTTGGACGCCTCGCTCGCCGCCTTCAGCGCGTCGTAGTGGTTGCCCTCGTCGGTGACGATGACCAGGGTCAGCACCATGCCGACGGCCGGGCTGCCGCTGGCCCGGCGCGCCCGCACCAGCCCGGAGTTGATCTGGCTGGATGTCGTGTCCGTCAGGTCGATGTTCATGGCCGCCGCCAGCTCCGTCCGTCGCGCGCGAGCATCTCGTCCGCCGCCTTCGGCCCCCAGGTGCCGGAGGTGTACGCCTCGGGCCTGCCGTGCGAGGCCCAGAACTCCTCCACCGGGTCCAGGATCTCCCAGGACCGCTCCACCTCCTGGTGGCGGGGGAAGAGGTTGGCGTCGCCCAGCAGCACGTCGAGCAGCAGCCGCTCGTACGCCTCCGGGCTGGACTCGGTGAACGACTCGCCGTAGGCGAAGTCCATGGTCACGTCCCGGATCTCCATCTGGGTGCCGGGCACCTTGGAGCCGAAGCGGACCGTCACGCCCTCGTCCGGCTGCACCCGGATCACCAGCGCGTTGCGGCCCAGCTCCTGGGTGTCGGTGGCGTCGAACGGCGAGTACGGGGCGCGCTGGAACACCACCGCGATCTCCGTCACCCGCCGCCCGAGGCGCTTGCCGGTGCGCAGGTAGAACGGCACGCCCGCCCAGCGGCGGTTGTCGATCTCCAGGCGCAGCGCGGCGTAGGTGTCGGTCACGGAGGCGGCGTCGATGCCGTCCTCCTCCAGGTACCCGACGGCCTTCTCGCCGCCCTGCCAGCCGGCCGTGTACTGGCCGCGCACAGTGTGGCGGGCCAGGTCGGCCGGGAGCTTCACGGCGTTGAGCACCTTCAGCTTCTCGGTGACCAGGGACTCCGCGTCGAAGGAGGCGGGCTCCTCCATGGCGGTGAGGGCCAGGAGCTGGAGGAGGTGGTTCTGGATCACGTCCCGCGCGGCGCCGATGCCGTCGTAGTACCCGGCGCGGCCGCCGATGCCGATGTCCTCGGCCATGGTGATCTGCACGTGGTCGACGTAGGACCGGTTCCAGATCGGCTCGAAGAGGGTGTTGGCGAAGCGCAGCGCCAGGATGTTCTGGACGGTCTCCTTGCCCAGGTAGTGGTCGATGCGGAAGACCTCGTCCGGCGAGAACACCTCGTGCACGATGGCGTTCAGCTCGCGCGCCGAGGCCAGGTCGTGCCCGAAGGGCTTCTCGATCACCGCCCGCCGCCAGCTGTCGCCCGGCGCCTGCGACAGGCCGTGCTTCTTCAGCTGCCGCACCACCGTCGGGAAGTACTTCGGCGGCACCGACAGGTAGAAGGCGAAGTTGCCGCCGGTGCCGCGCTCCTTGTCGAGCTGCTCGATGGTGGAGCGCAGCGTGGTGAACGCCGAGTCGTCGTCGAAGGCGCCGGGGACGAAGCGCATCCCCTCGGCGAGCTGGCTCCACACCTCCTCGCGGAAGGGGGTGCGGGCGTACGCCTTCACCGAGTCGTGCACCACCTGCGCGAAGTCCTCGTGCTCCCAGTCGCGGCGGGCGAAGCCGACCAGCGAGAAGCCCGGCGGCAGCAGCCCGCGGTTGGACAGGTCGTAGACGGCCGGCATGAGCTTCTTGCGCGACAGGTCGCCGGTGACGCCGAAGATGACCAGCCCCGAGGGGCCCGCGATCCGCGGCAGCCGCCGGTCGGCCGGCCCGCGCAGCGGGTTCTTCGCGACCCGAGCGGCCGTGGACGTGCTCACCGTCGCTCAACCCTCCTCGTCGTCCGCGAGGCGCCGGAGCTCCGCCTCGGTGGAGGCCAGCAGCGCGTTCCAGGCGGTCTCGAACTTCTCCACGCCCTCGTCCTCCAGCAGCTGCACGACCTCGTCGTAGGAGATGCCGAGCTTCTCCAGGGCGTCCAGGTCGGCGCGGGCCTGCTCATAGCGGCCGCGCACCGTGTCGCCGGTCACCTCGCCGTGCTCGTCGGTGGCCCGCAGTGTCGCCTCCGGCATGGTGTTCACCGTGCCCGGGGCGACCAGCTCCGTGACGTACAGCGTGTCGGGGTAGGCAGGGTCCTTCACGCCGGTGGAGGCCCACAGCGGGCGCTGCGGGTTGGCCCCGGCGCGGGAGAGCGCCTCCCAGCGGTCGCCGGCGACGACCTCCTCGTACGCCTGGTACGCCAGGCGGGCGTTGGCCAGCGCAGCCCTGCCGCGCAGCGCCTTGGCCTCGTCGGTGCCCAGCGCGTCGAGGCGCTTGTCGACCTCGGTGTCGACGCGGGAGACGAAGAACGACGCCACCGAGTAGATCCCCGACAGGTCCAGGCCCTTGGCCTTCGCCTGCTCCAGGCCGGACATGTAGGCGTCCATCACCTCGCGGTAGCGCTGGAGGGAGAAGATCAGCGTGACGTTGACGCTGATGCCGCGGGCGATGGTCTCGGTGATCGCGGGCAGCCCGGCCGGGGTCGCCGGGATCTTGATGAGGGTGTTCGGCCGGTCCACCAGCCACGCGAGCTGCTTGGCCTCGGCGACGGTGGCCCGGGTGTCGTGCGCCAGGCGGGGGTCGACCTCGATCGAGACCCGGCCGTCGAGGCCGCCGGTGGCCTCGTACACCGGGCGCAGCACGTCGGCGGCGTCGCGGACGTCCGCGGTGGTGATCATCCGCAGCGCCTCCTCGACGGTCAGCTCCCGCGCCGCCAGGTCGGCGAGCTGCTGCTCGTACCCGTCGCCGCCCGAGATGGCCTTCTGGAAGATCGCCGGGTTGGTGGTCACCCCCACGACGTTCTGCTGGTCGAGCAGTTCCGCGAGGTTGCCGGACGTGATGCGCGCGCGCGACAGGTCGTCCAGCCAGATCGCGACACCCTCTCCGGTCAGGCGCTTGAGTGCGTCGGTCATGGCAATCGCATCTCCTGAAAAGCTGGTTACGTACGGGTCAGCGCTCGGCGGCCGTCAGGGATTCCCGGGCGGCCTGGGCGACCGCCTCGGGGGTGAGGCCGAATTCGCGGTAGAGCGTCTTGGCGTCGGCGGAGGCGCCGAAGTGTTCCAGGGACACCACGCGGCCGGCGTCGCCGACGTAGCGGTGCCAGGTCATGCCGACGGCGGCCTCGACGGCGACGCGGGCGCGGACGGCGGGGGGCAGGACCCGGTCGCGGTAGGCGCGGTCCTGCTCTTCGAACCACTCCACGCACGGCACGGACACCACGCGCGTCGGGACGCCGTCGGCCTGCAGCGCGTCGCGGGCGGCCAGCGCGATCTGGACCTCCGAGCCGGTGGCGATCAGGATCACCCGGGGTGCGCCGCCCTCGGCCTCGGTGTGCACGTACCCGCCCAGCGCCGTGTCCTCGTTCGCCTCGTAGATGGGCAGGTTCTGCCGGGTCAGGGCCAGGCCGTGCGGGGCGTTGTCGCGCTTGAGGATCTCGCGCCAGGCGATCACCGTCTCGTTGGCGTCGGCGGGGCGGACGATGTTCAGGCCCGGGATGGCCCGCAGCGCCGAGAGGTGTTCGACGGGCTGGTGGGTGGGGCCGTCCTCGCCCACACCGATGGAGTCGTGGGTCCACACGTACGTCACCGGGAGGCCCATGAGCGCGGCCAGCCGCACGGCCGGGCGCATGTAGTCGGAGAAGACCAGGAAGGTGCCCCCATAGACGCGGGTGTTGCCGTGCAGCGCGATGCCGTTCATGGCCGCGCCCATGGCGTGCTCGCGGATCCCGAAGTGCACGGTGCGGCCGTAGGGGTCGGCCTCCGGCAGCGGGTTCCCGGCGGGCAGGAAGGAGGAGGCGGCGTCGATGGTGGTGTTGTTGCTGCCCGCCAGGTCGGCCGAGCCGCCCCACAGCTCGGGGATGACCGCGCCCAGGTCCTTCAGCACCTGGCCGGAGGCCTTGCGCGTGGCGACGGAGCCGCCCGCCTCGAAGGCCGGCAGCGCCTTCTCCCAGCCCTCCGGCAGCCGCCCGGCCCGGATCCGGTCGAACTCCGCCGCCCGCGCGGGGTTGTCCTGCCGCCAGGCCGCGAGCTTCTTGTCCCAGGCGTCCTGGGCGGCGATGCCGCGCTCGACGGCGGCCCGGGTGTGGGCGAGGACGGCGTCCTCGACGGCGAAGTCCTGCTCGGGGTCGAAGCCGAGGACCCGCTTGGTGGCGGCGACCTCCTCCGCGCCGAGCGCCGAGCCGTGGGCGCCCTCGGTGTTCTGGGCGTTGGGGGCGGGCCAGGCGATGATCGAGCGGGCGGCGATGATCGACGGCCTGCCGGTCTCGGCCTTCGCGGCCAGGAACGCCGCGTGCAGCGCCCGCGGGTCAAGGTCGCCGCTCTCCTTGGGCGCGACGCGCTGCACGTGCCAGCCGTACGCCTCGTACCGCTTCAGCACGTCCTCGGAGAACGCCGCCGCGGTGTCGCCCTCGATGGAGATGTGGTTGTCGTCGTAGAGCAGCACCAGGTTGCCGAGCTTCTGGTGCCCGGCGAGGGACGCCGCCTCGCTGGAGACGCCCTCCTGCAGGCAGCCGTCGCCGGCGACGACCCAGACGGAGTGGTCGAAGGGGGAGGTGCCGGGCTCGGCGTCGGGGTCGAACAGGCCGCGCTCGTAGCGGGCGGCCATCGCCATGCCCACGGCGTTGCCGATGCCCTGCCCCAGCGGCCCGGTGGTGGTCTCCACGCCGACCGTGTGCCCGTGCTCGGGGTGACCGGGGGTCCGGGAGCCCCAGGTGCGGAAGGACTTCAGGTCCTCCAGCTCCAGGCCGTACCCGGCGAGGAACAGCTGGACGTAGAGGGTGAGGCTGGTATGGCCCACCGACAGCACGAAGCGGTCGCGGCCGGTCCAGGCCGGGTCGGCGGGGTTGTGCCGCAGCAGCTTCTGGAAGAGCAGGTAGGCGGCGGGCGCCAGGCTCATGGCCGTGCCTGGATGGCCGTTGCCGACCTTCTGTACGGCGTCCATGGCCAGGACACGGGCGGTGTCGACGGCCCGGTCGTCCAGGTCGGTCCAGTCGAGGTCTGAGTCTGAAGTGGTCGGCGTGATGCTCACCCTGCGTCAGGGCTCCTCTCCGCAATGCGTCAGGCAGGCACGGGCGGCGAGGGCGACGGATGACCCCCGCCGCGCCCGTGCGTTCTGGCCGCCCGACGGTGCTGGCAGGCTTGACGGTCTCCCGGCTCCTTCGGATGTCAGAGACCGTCATCGAGACTACCGTCCGGCCACCGTCGCTTCGCGGGGCGGCGGGGCGCGGCGGGGCGGCGGGGGACCGTGGCGTTGCCGCGCGGTGAACGCCAGGGTTCCGGAGGAGACGCTCCGGCACCCGGAGCGTGAACGGCGCGGGGGAGGTCCCGGCGCCGGCGCCGGGCCCTCCCGACACGGGCCCCGGCGGCGGGGGGTCCGACCGGGGCGTCTAAAGTGACGGGGTACAGCGCGAGCCTCACCAGCCGGTTCTGCGGTGGGGCCCGCCACAAACCCGCAGCGCCAGCCGCTGACCACGCAGGAGCAGGGGTGTCCGTGACGGCCGTCGAATCCCGTCCCGAGACCGAGGCCGAGGCAGCATCCGAGGCCGGGTCGCAGGCCGGGCCCTCAGGATCCACGGGCCAGTGGACCCGCGCGGACCGCATCCGGGCGTTCGTCGCGCTGACCAAGCCCCGGATCATCGAGCTGCTGCTGATCACCACCGTCCCGGTGATGTTCCTCGCCGAGGAGGGGGTGCCGGACCTGTGGCTGGTGCTCGCCACCTGCCTGGGCGGCTACCTCTCGGCCGGCGGCGCCAACGCCCTCAACATGTTCCTCGACCGGGACATCGACGCGGTGATGCACCGCACCTCGAACCGCCCGCTGGTCACCGGCGTCGTGCGCCCGGCGGAGTGCCTGGCGTTCGGGTTCACGCTGGCCGTGGCCTCCACCCTCTGGTTCGGCCTGGCGGTGAACTGGCTCTCCGCCGCGCTGTCGCTCGGCGCCCTCCTCTTCTACGTCGTCGTCTACACGATGTGGCTCAAGCGCCGCACCTCGCAGAACATCGTCTGGGGCGGCATCGCCGGGTGCATGCCCGTGCTGATCGGCTGGACCTCGGTGACCGCCGAGCTCTCCTGGGCCGCCGTCGTGCTCTTCCTCGTCATCTTCTTCTGGACGCCGCCGCACTACTGGCCGCTGTCGATGAAGGTGAAGGACGACTACGCGCGGGTCGGCGTCCCGATGCTGCCGGTCATTGCCGCCAACACGGTCGTCGCCCGGCAGGTCGTGATCTACAGCTGGCTCATGGTCGGCGTCTCGCTGACCCTGTGGCCGATGGGGTACGTCGGCTGGTTCTACCCGCTGGTCGCCACGGCCGCCGGCGCGTGGTGGCTGTGGGAGGCACACGGCCTCCAGGCGCGTGCCCGCGCCGGGCTGACGGGCGCGCGGCTGAAGGAGATGCGGCTGTTCCACTGGTCGATCACCTACGTCTCCGTCCTCTTCCTCGCCGTCGCCATCGACCCCTTCCTGCGCTGAACCCTCTGTTACCTGCGGGTAGCATCCAGGCATGGCTGAGACGACAGAACGTGCAGGACGTCTGGAACGCCGCGTGGCCCGCCGCGTGAGCGCCTTCGCCGCCGCGCACGGCGGCGCGGAGGGGCAGATCTCCTACCTCGGCGTCCGGGGCTACCGCCTGGTGCTGGTCGGCGCAGACGGCGGCTGGGGCGACGTGGTGGCCCCCGCCCGGGAGCCGCTGGCCCGCGCCGCCGAGCGCGCGGGCGTCACGCTCCACGACGCCTTCGACGCCGAACTGGCGGCCCGGGTTCGCACGGGCCCCTACGAGTGGCGCCGGATGGCGGGCATGCAGCTGGGGCGCTGACATGCCGGCCAACCTCCTGCGCGCCTACATCGAGGCGTGGACGCGGCACGACATCCCGGGCGTGCTGGACACGCTGGCCGATGACTGCGTGGTGATCGAGTCCTACGGTCCCGTGTACCGGGGCCACGAGCGGGTCGGGCAGTGGATGCGCGCGTGGTTCGCGGCGGGCGGGTCCGTGGACGCCTGGGAGATCAGCTCGGAGGCGTCGGCGGGCGGGGTGCTGACCACGGAGTGGGTGTTCTCGTGCACGTGGAAGGGCGAGTCCCACACGTTCGACGGCGCGACGGTGGCGCGCGTGGCGGGGGAGCGCATCACGTACCTGCGCGAGTACGCCACGACGGCGCCGCTGTACGACTGGACGGGCCACTGGCGCGAGTGATCCCAGCGGTTGACGACGGCGCTCAACCCAGGGTGGGGTGCCGGGGCGTGGGCGGCCCGGGGGTCCGGGGGCGGAGCCCCGGGAGCCCTACCGGGCGACCGCGGCCGGGACGGGCTGGTGCGCCGCTGCGCCCGCCGCAGGCGGGACCGCGCCGGGCGCCGCACCCCGCTCCCGCGTCGCCAGCAGCAGCCGCAGTACCGCGATCCACACCAGTGTCGAGCCCAGCAGGTGGACCGCCACCAGCCACTCCGGCTCGTCGAGGGCGTACTGCGTGTACCCGACGGCACCCTGCGCCACCAGCACCGCCACCAGCTCCCGCGTCCGCGCCCGCGGCGCGCCCGGCGCGTCCACCACGCGCAGCGCGGCCCACAGCCCCACCGCGCCCAGCACCACCGCCCACGCCAGCAGGGAGTGCACCCGCGTCACCGCGTCCCACCCGAACGGCATCCGCTCGATCTCGCTGTCGTCACCAGCGTGCTGCCCGCTGCCCGTCACCGCCGTGCCGACGAACACCAGCGCGCCCGCGAGCCCCGTGAGGCCCAGCACCGCGCGCCGCACCTGGACGCCGACGAGCGGGCGCGGCGCGTCGTCGCCCTCGCGGCTGCGCACCCACGCCACGGCCGTCACCGTCACCAGCGCCATCGCCGCCAGGAAGTGGGCCGCGACGATGTAGGGGTTCAGCTTGGTCAGCACGGTGACGCCGCCGATCACGGCGTTGCTCATGACGACCCAGAACTGCGCCCATCCCAGCCGGGTCAGCTCCCGGCGGCGCGGCTTGGCGGCGCGCGCGGCGATGATGAACCAGCCGACGGCGGCCGACACCACGTAGGACATCATCCGGTTGCCGAACTCGATCAGCCCGTGTATCCCCATCTCCGAGGTGGCGACCAGGCTGTCGTCGGTGCACTTGGGCCAGGTCTCGCAGCCCAGGCCCGAGCCGGTGAGCCGTACCGCGCCGCCGGTGATCACGATGAGGACGCTCATGGCGAGCGCGGTGAACGCCGCCCGCCGCACCGTGCGCGGCTGCGGCGTCCAGCGCGCGGCGATGAAGGCGAGCGGGTTCCGCAGGGCGGTCAGCGCGGTCTGCGCGGTCTGCGCGGTCTGGGCGCCAGGGGCAGTAGGGGCGGTAGGCACCCGCTCATCGTAGGCCGCCGCTTGTGCGCGCTTTCACGAGGGCCGGGCGCCCACTCACTCCCAGCGGAAGAACCGGGCCGCCGCCCCGAGACCCAGCACCGCCCACACGCCCAGCGCGGCGGCGTCCGCCCACGGCATCCCCGCGCCGTCCCGCAGCACCTCGCGCAGCCCGTGCGACAGCGCGCCCAGCGGCAGCAGCTCCAGCGCCTCGCGCACCGGCCCGGGGAAGTCGCCGAGCGGGATGATCACGCCGCCGCCGAAGAGCAGCAGCACGAAGACGAGGTTGGCCGCGGCCAGCGTGGCCTCCGCCCGCAGCGTGCCCGCCATCAGCAGGCCGAGCCCGGAGAAGGCGGCCGTGCCGAGCAGCAGCAGCGCCGCCACGGCCACCGGACTGCCGTGCGGCGACCAGCCCAGCGCCAGGGCCACGGCCGCGAGCAGCGCCGTCTGAAGCGCCAGCACCGCCAGCACCGCGCCGGTCTTGCCGGCGAGCAGCCCCCAGCGCGGCAGCGGCGAGGCGCCCAGGCGTTTGAGCACGCCGTAACGCCGCTCGTAGCCGGTGGCGATGGCCTGGCCGGTGAACGCCGTGGCGCACACGGCCAGCGCCAGCACCCCGGG
Organism: Streptomyces sp. 6N223; assembly: GCF_052246635.1. Taxonomy (NCBI): domain Bacteria; kingdom Bacillati; phylum Actinomycetota; class Actinomycetes; order Kitasatosporales; family Streptomycetaceae; genus Streptomyces; species Streptomyces sp. 6N223. The sequence continues at coordinate 11,909 of NZ_JBQQCA010000047.1, forward strand.
CGCCAGGAAGTCCACGCGCTCGCCCTCGCCCTCACCCACCTCGACGATGTCCACGGCGCTGAACAGCGTCAGCAGCAGCGTCGGGATGACGACCGTCAGCAGCAGCTGCTCGCCGTGGCGCAGCAGCATCCGGGTCTCCAGCGCGGCCTGCGCGGCGACCATGCGCAGCGGCGGCGCGGCCCCGGGGCGCGGCGTGTGCCGGCCCGGAGCGTCGGGGTCCGTGGTCATGGTCACTCAGCGCAGCTCCCTGCCGGTCAGTTCGAGGAAGACGTCCTCCAGGGAGTGCCGCCGGGTGGTGATCCGGTCCGGCAGCACCCCGTGCTGGGCGCACCAGGCGGTGACGGTGGCCAGCAGCCGCGGCGTGACGTCGCCGGTGACGCGGTAGCCGCCCGGCACGGGCTCGGCCACCTCGCAGCCGGCCGGCAGCGCCGCCCGCAGCGAGGCGATGTCGAGCCCGGCCCGCCCGGCGAAGCGCAGCACGTCGGCCTTCTCGCCGCCGCCGCACAACTCGGCGGGGGTGCCGTGGGCGATGACCCGCCCGCCGTCGAGGATGGCGACCCGGTCGGCGAGCTCCTCGGCCTCCTCCATGTGGTGCGTGGTCAGCACGACGCTCACGCCGTCGGCGCGCAGCTCGCGGATCAGGTCCCAGGTGGCGTGGCGCGCCTGCGGGTCGAGCCCGGCGGTCGGCTCGTCGAGGAAGACCAGTTCGGGGCGGCCGACCACGGCCAGGGCCAGCGCGAGCCGCTGCCGCTGGCCGCCGGAGAGCCGCCGGTAGGGCGTACGCCCGCAGGAGCCGAGGCCGAGCCGCTCGGCGAGGGCCTCCACGTCCAGGGGGTGGGCGTACAGCCGGGACATGTGGCGCAGCATCTCCATCGCCCGCACCCCCGGGTAGATCCCGCCGCTCTGCAGCATGACGCCGATGCGCGGGCGCAGCGCGGCGGCCTCGGCGACCGGGTCGAGGCCGAGGACGCGCAGCCGCCCGGCGTCGGGCACCCGGTAGCCCTCGCAGGACTCGATGGTGGTGGTCTTGCCCGCCCCGTTGGGCCCGAGCACGGCGGTGACGGCGCCCCGCTCGACGGTGAGGTCCAGGCCGTCGACGGCCGTGGTGCCGCCGTACCGTTTGACCAGGCCGCGGGCCTCGACGGCCGGTGCGGAGTGCGCGTGGTGCATGTCTGGGAGTCTAGAAACCCCCGCGGGCGCCTCCGCTCCCCGGTCGCCGGCTTAGGGTCGCCTTACGTGACGCACTCCATTCCGGCTGGTCAGGACGCGGCTTGCTCGCCTCGCTTGAATTAAGCAACAATGGCGTTGTGAAAAACGCGGACGAGCAGCGTGACGCGCCGGTGGCCGTAGGTGCCACCGGTGGTTTCGGTCTGCCCGCCGCCGAGGAGCAGCACGGCACGCGCCAGCGCGTGGCCCGCTCCATCCTCGACCACGGCCCGTCGACCGCGGCCGAGCTGGCCGACCGCCTGGGGCTGACCCAGCCCGCCGTGCGGCGCCACCTCGACGCGCTGGTCGCCGAGTGCGTCGTCGAGCCCCGCGAGCGCCCGGTGTACGGTTCGCGCCGCCGGGGCCGCCCCGCCAAGGCGTACGCGCTGACCGAGGGCGGCCGGGACGCCTTCCACCAGGCGTACGACGAGCTCGCCGTCGAGGCGCTGCGCTGGATCGAGCGCGGCGCCGGGAGCGGGGAGCGGGGCGCCGCCGCCGTCATGGCGTTCGCCCAGGCCAGGGCCGCCGCCCAGGCGGAGGCGTACCGGCCGTTCGTGGAGCGGGCGAGTGGCGAGGAGAAGGCGCGGGCGCTGGCCGAGGCCCTGTCGCGGCACGGGTACGCCGCCACCGCGCGTGACGCACCGGCCCCCGCCGCGGGCGGGCAGCAGCTGTGCCAGCATCATTGCCCGGTGGCGCATGCCGCCGCGCGCTTCCCGCAGCTGTGCGAGGCGGAGACCGAGGTCTTCTCCCACCTGCTCGGCACGCACGTGCAGCGCCTGGCCACCATCGCCCACGGCGACGGGGTGTGCACCACCTTCGTCCCGACCCCCAAGATCTCCAAGACCAGCACGACGAGCACGACCACCAGCACGACGAGCACCGTCACGACCACCGCACCACCACGTAACGCCGGGAGGAACCCCGCATGACGAGCCCCACGGAGACTGCCCACCCCGAGCTGGAAGGGCTGGGCACCTACGAATACGGCTGGGCCGACCCCGACGCCGCGGGTTCGTCGGCGCGGCGCGGCCTGTCCGAGGAGGTCGTCCGCGACATCTCGGCCAAGAAGAACGAGCCCGACTGGGTGCTGAAGCTGCGGCTGAAGGGCCTGAGGCTCTTCGGCAAGAAGCCCCTGCCCACCTGGGGCGCCGAGCTCGGCGACATCGACTTCGACAACATCAAGTACTTCGTGCGGTCCACCGAGAAGCAGGCCCAGACCTGGGACGACCTGCCGGAGGACATCAAGAACACCTACGACAAGCTCGGCATCCCCGAGGCCGAGAAGCAGCGGCTGGTCGCCGGCGTCGCCGCGCAGTACGAGTCGGAGGTCGTCTACCACAAGATCCGTGAGGACCTGGAGGCCCAGGGCGTCATCTTCCTGGACACCGACACGGGCCTGAAGGAGCACCCCGAGCTCTTCCAGGAGTACTTCGGCACCGTGATCCCCGCCGGGGACAACAAGTTCGCCGCGCTGAACACGGCGGTGTGGTCCGGCGGCTCCTTCATCTACGTGCCGAAGGGCGTGCACGTGGAGATCCCGCTCCAGGCGTACTTCCGGATCAACACCGAGAACATGGGCCAGTTCGAGCGGACGCTGATCATCGTCGACGAGGGCGCGTACGTGCACTACGTCGAGGGCTGCACCGCGCCGATCTACCAGTCGGACTCGCTGCACTCGGCGGTCGTGGAGATCATCGTCAAGAAGAACGCCCGCTGCCGCTACACGACCATCCAGAACTGGTCGAACAACGTCTACAACCTGGTGACCAAGCGGGCCGTGGCCTACGAGGGCGCCACCATGGAGTGGATCGACGGCAACATCGGCTCCAAGGTCACGATGAAGTACCCCGCGGTCTACCTGATGGGCGAGCACGCCCGTGGCGAGACGCTGTCCATCGCCTTCGCCGGCCAGGGCCAGCACCAGGACGCGGGCGCGAAGATGGTGCACATGGCGCCGCGCACCTCCTCCAACATCGTCTCCAAGTCGGTGGCCAGGAGCGGCGGCCGCACCTCCTACCGGGGCCTGATCGAGATCGGCGAGGGCGCCGAGGGCTCGAAGTCCAACGTGCTGTGCGACGCCCTGCTGGTGGACACGGTCTCCCGCTCCGACACCTACCCGTACGTCGACGTCCGCGAGGACGACGTCACCATGGGCCACGAGGCCACCGTCTCCAAGGTCAGCGACGACCAGCTCTTCTACCTGATGAGCCGCGGCCTGTCCGAGGACGAGGCGATGGCGATGATCGTGCGCGGCTTCGTCGAGCCGATCGCCAAGGAGCTGCCCATGGAGTACGCCCTGGAGCTGAACCGGCTCATCGAGCTGCAGATGGAGGGCGCCGTCGGCTGACGACGCCCGGCGCTGGTTTCCCCCTACAAGTCCTCAAGACCGAGAAGACCCAGAGAGTGAGCACGACGAGACCCATGGCCAAGGCCCAGAGCATCCCGGCCGGCTCCAGCGCGGGCGGCCCGGTCGCGGTTGCCGCAGAATCCGGCGTCGCCACGCGGCTTTCCGCCGCGCCCTCCTTCGACGTGGCGGACTTCCCCGTGCCGCACGGGCGCGAGGAGGAGTGGCGCTTCACCCCGCTGGAGCGGCTGAACGGGCTGCACGACGGCACCGCCGCAGCGTCCGGTTCCATGAAGGTCGAGGTCTCCGCGCCCGAGGGCGTCACGATGGAGACCGTCGGCCGCGACGATCCGCGCGTCGGCCGGGCCGGCAAGCCCGTGGACCGGGTCGCGGCCCAGGCGTTCTCCGCCTTCGAGAAGGCCACGGTCGTCTCGGTGCCCAAGGAGGCGGTGCTGCCCGAGCCCCTGCGGTTCAGCCTGCACGGCGAGGGCGGCGTCACCTACGGGCACACGATCTTCGAGATCGGCGACTTCGCCGAGGCCATCCTCGTCCTGGACCACACCGGCACCACCACCCGCGCCGCCAACGTCGAGTTCCACGTCGGCGACGGCGCCAAGCTGACGGTGGTCTCGGTGCAGGACTGGGACGACGACGCCGTGCACTGCTCCCAGCACAACGTGCTGGTCGGCCGCGACGCCTCGTACAAGTCGGTCGTCGTCACCTTCGGCGGCGACGTGGTACGCCTGCACCCGCGCGTCAGCTACGCCGGCCCCGGCGGCGAGGCCGAGCTGTACGGGCTGTACTTCACGGACAACGGTCAGCACCAGGAGCACCGCCTCTTCGTCGACCACGGCGCGCCCAACTGCCGCAGCAACGTGGCGTACAAGGGCGCGCTCCAGGGCGAGCGGGCACACGCGGTGTGGATCGGCGACGTGGTGATCCGCGCCGCCGCCACAGGCACCGACACCTACGAGCTCAACCGCAACCTCGTCCTCACCGACGGCGCCCGCGTCGACTCGGTCCCCAACCTGGAGATCGAGACCGGTGAGATCCTCGGCGCCGGCCACGCCTCGGCCACCGGCCGCTTCGAGGACGAGCAGCTGTTCTACCTGATGTCGCGCGGCATCCCCGCCACCGAGGCCCGGCGCCTGGTGGTGCGCGGCTTCTTCGCCGAGCTGGTCCAGCAGATCGGCGTGCCCGACCTGGAGGAGCGGCTCATCGCCAAGCTGGAGGCGGAACTGGAGGCGTCGATCGCATGACTGATGCTCCCGGCGCCACCGGCTTCCGACAGGTCTGCTCGCTCGGCGAGCTGGAGGAGGACGTGCCCAAGCGCGTCGAGCTCGAGGGCACGCCCGTCTGCGTCATCAAGACCGAGGGCGAGGTCTTCGCGGTCAACGACATCTGCTCGCACGCGAACGTCTCGCTCTCCGAGGGCGAGGTGGAGGACTGCCAGGTCGAGTGCTGGCTGCACGGCTCCACCTTCGACCTGCGCACCGGCAAGCCCTCCGGCCTGCCCGCCACCCGACCCATCCCCGTATACCCCGTAAAGATCGAAGGAGACGGCCCCGGCGCCGCCGTGCTCGTCTCCGTCACCCAGGAGTCCTGAAGGCACCATGGCAACGCTTGACATTCGCGACCTGCACGTCTCCGTCGAGGGCGAGAACGGCCCCACCGAGATCCTGCGCGGGGTCGACCTGACCGTGAAGCAGGGCGAGACGCACGCCATCATGGGCCCGAACGGCTCCGGCAAGTCCACCCTGGCCTACTCGCTGGCCGGTCACCCGAAGTACACCGTCACCTCCGGCAACGTCACCCTCGACGGCGAGGACGTGCTGGCGATGAGCGTGGACGAGCGCGCCCGCGCCGGTGTCTTCCTCGCCATGCAGTACCCGGTCGAGGTCCCCGGCGTCTCCGTCTCCAACTTCCTGCGCACCTCCGCCACCGCCATCCGCGGCGAGGCGCCGCGCCTGCGCACCTGGGTGAAGGAGGTCAAGGAGGCCATGGAGCGCCTCGGCATCGACCCCGCCTTCGCCGAGCGCAACGTCAACGAGGGCTTCTCCGGCGGCGAGAAGAAGCGCCACGAGATCCTCCAGCTCGAACTGCTCAGGCCCAGAATCGCGATCCTCGACGAGACCGACTCGGGCCTGGACATCGACGCGCTGCGCATCGTCTCCGAGGGGGTCAACCGCGTCCGCGCCACCGGCGAGGCCGGCACCCTCCTCATCACGCACTACACCCGTATCCTGCGGTACATCACCCCCGACCACGTGCATGTCTTCGCCTCCGGCCGGATCGTCGAGTCCGGCGGCCCGGAGCTTGCCGACAAGCTGGAGGCCGAGGGCTACGAGCAGTACACCAAGGGGGTGGCCACCTCATGACGCTGACCCAATCCTCCGACCCCGGCGCGTTGCTGACCGGGCTGCTGGACACCGACGCCATCCGCAAGGACTTCCCGATCCTGGAGCGCACCGTCCAGGACGGGAAGCGGCTGGTCTACCTCGACAGCGCCGCCAGCTCGCAGAAGCCGCGCCAGGTGCTGGACGCGCTCAACGACTACTACGAGCGGCACCACGCCAACGTCCACCGCGGCGTGCACGTGCTGGCCGAGGAGGCCACGGCGCTGTACGAGGGCGCCCGCGACAAGGTGGCGGCGTTCATCAACGCCCCCAGCCGCGACGAGGTCGTCTTCACCAAGAACGCCTCCGAGTCGCTGAACCTGGTGGCGAACATGCTCGGCTGGGCCGAGGAGCCCTACCGGGTGGACTCGGGCACCGAGATCGTCATCACGGAGATGGAGCACCACTCCAACATCGTGCCCTGGCAGCTGCTGGCGCAGCGGACCGGCGCGAAGCTGAGGTGGTTCGGCCTCACCGACGACGGGCGGCTGGACCTGAGCGCCATCGACCAGGTCATCACCGAGCGCACCAAGGTCGTCTCCTTCGTCCTGGTCTCCAACGTGCTGGGCACGCTCAACCCGGTGGAGGATATCGTCCGCCGGGCCCAGGAGGTCGGCGCCCTGGTGGTGATCGACGCCTCGCAGGCCGCGCCCCACATGCCGCTGGACGTGCAGGCGCTCCAGGCCGACTTCGTCGCCTTCACTGGCCACAAGATGTGCGGCCCGACGGGCGTGGGCGTGCTGTGGGGGCGGCAGGAGCTGCTGGAGGACCTGCCTCCCTTCCTCGGCGGCGGCGAGATGATCGAGACCGTCACCATGCACTCCTCCACCTACGCCCCGGCCCCGCACAAGTTCGAGGCCGGCACGCCGCCGATCGCGCAGGCGGTGGGGCTGGGCGCGGCCGTGGACTACCTTGCCGGCATCGGCATGGAGAAGATCGCCGCGCACGAGCACGCGCTGACCCAGTACGCGCTCGGCCGCCTGGCCGAGGTGCCGGACCTGAGGCTGATCGGCCCGGTCTCGGCGGAGGACCGGGGCGCCACGATCTCCTTCACCCTCGGCGACATCCACCCCCACGACGTGGGCCAGGTCCTGGACGAGCAGGGCATCGCCGTCCGGGTCGGGCACCACTGCGCCCGCCCGGTCTGCCTGCGGTTCGGAATTCCCGCGACGACGAGGGCGTCTTTCTATCTGTACTCCACCCCGGCGGAGGTCGATGCCCTCGTCGAAGGCCTGGAGTACGTACGGAGCTTCTTCGGATAGCCGGACAGGGACGTCGGACACGAGGGTGGTATAAGGACGTGCAGCTGCAGTCGATGTACCAGGAAGTGATCCTGGACCACTACAAGCACCCGCACGGGCGGGGCCTGCGCGAGGGCGACGCCGAGGTGCACCACGTGAACCCCACCTGCGGGGACGAGATCACGCTGCGCGTGCGGTACGACGGCGAGACCATCGCCGACGTCAGCTACGAGAGCCAGGGCTGTTCGATCAGCCAGGCCAGCGCCTCCGTGCTGAACGAACTGCTGGTCGGCAAGGAGGTGACCGAGGCGCGGAAGATCCAGGAGACCTTCCTGGAGCTGATGCAGTCCAAGGGCCGGGTCACCCCGGACGACGCCATGGAGGACGTGCTGCAGGACGCGGTCGCCTTCGCCGGCGTCTCGAAGTATCCGGCGCGCGTGAAGTGCGCGCTGCTGAGCTGGATGGCATGGAAGGACGCCACCGCCCAGGTGCTGGGCGAGAGCGCACTGGAGGAGACGGCATGAGCGAGACCGGAACCGCCGCGACCACGCCGGTGAGCGAGGAGGACATCCGCGAGGCGATGATGGACGTCGTCGATCCCGAGCTCGGCATCGACGTCGTCAACCTCGGCCTGATCTACGGCGTCCACGTCGACGACGACAACGTCGCCACGCTCGACATGACGCTGACCTCCGCGGCCTGCCCGCTCACGGACGTCATCGAGGACCAGGCCAGGAGCGCCACGGAGGGCCTGGTGAACGACCTGAAGATCAACTGGGTCTGGATGCCGCCGTGGGGCCCCGACAAGATCACCGACGACGGCCGCGAACAGCTGCGCGCCCTCGGCTTCAACGTCTGACCGCTGGTCCGGGCCTCCCAGGGGGTCCGGGGCCGTCGCCCCGGACTCCCTTTTTCCCGCCCCGTTCGTCCAGCCGGGCCCTCACGCGTGGTCCACCAGCTCCCGGTGCCCCTGCATCCGTGCGCAGTGCCCGCAGCAGTAGAAGTGCCCGTCCTCCGTCTCCATGCCGTGGCCGAGGATGCGGCACCCGCAGTTCTCACAGATCGGCGCCATCTTCTGCGCGGCGCACTCCAGGCTGTCGAAGATGTGCACCTGACCGGCGGCGCGCACCTCGAAGGCCATCCGGTACTCGTTGCCGCAGGTCTCGCACTGGGCCATGGTCCTCACTCCTTCGTCGTGTCCTCGGACGTCCGCCGCAAGGATGGCGGGAACGCCGGGCGGTTCCCCGCTGACGCGCGGGCAGTCACCCCGGCCGGGCGGATAGGTGCGATCGTACGCATGCTTGCGTACGCGCGTACGCATCGATGGGTACGCTGGTACGCATGGTCTACGTGACGCTCTCCGCCGCGATCCTGGCCGAGATCCTCGGCACCACCGTCATGACGCGCACCGACGGCTTCACCCGGCTCGCGCCCACCCTCGCCTGCCTCGGCCTCTACGGCGTCTCCTTCACCCTCCTCGCCCAGGCCCTGAAGTCGATGGACGTCGGCATCGCCTACGCCGTCTGGTCCGGCGCCGGCACCGCGCTCATCGCCGCCATCGGCATGGCCTTCCTCGGCGAGGCCCTCACCGCCGCCAAGATCCTCGGGGTCGCGCTCGTCATAGCCGGCGTCGTCGTCCTCAACCTCGGCGGGGCGGCCCACTGATGAGCCCTCGCCGCCACGACCCCGACCGCCGCCGGCGCATCGTGGACGCCGCCGTCCGGCTCATCGCCGAGCGCGGCGTCGCCGCCCTCAGCCACCGCGCCGTCGCCGCCGAGGCCGACGTGCCGCTCGGCTCGACCACCTACCACTTCGCCGACCGCGACGAGCTGCTCCTCGCCGCGCTGCGGCAGGTCAACGACGCCTGGCTCGCCCGCTGGGAGGTGTGGGCCGCCGCGGCCGACCCGGCCAAGCCGCTCGCCCCGCAGGCGGCGGCGTTCGTCCGGTCCTGCCTGGAGGACGACCGCGCCCGCACCGAGGTCGAGTACGAGCTGTACGTCGCCGGGCTGCGCCACCCCGCCGTGCGCCCGCTGGCCGCCGCCTGCCTCGACGCCATGGCCGAGGCCCTGCCGCGCCGCCGCCTCGTCCCCGACATGGCCACCGCCCGCGCCCTCGTCGCCCTCGGCGACGGCCTCACCCTCCAGTGCCTGCTGACCAACCGCCCCTACGACGCCGCCCAGACGACCGAGGCGTTCGCGCGCCTGCTGAATGAGACGGGTTCGCCGCCGCCCGCCGCCACCGGCTAGCGTCGGGGGCATGACCGACGCATCCACCACCACCCCCGACCCCCGCACCACCGGCGCCGTCGCCGCCGGGCTCGCCACCCTCGCCCCCGACGGCACCGTGCTCGACACCTGGTACCCCGCCCCCGAGCTCACCACGGAGCCCGAGGGCCCCGCCGCCGCGGCCGGCACCGAGCGGCTGAGCGCCGAGCGCGCCGCCGAGCTGCTCGGCGAGGCCGCCCCCGAGGCCCTCGGCCCCGACCCGCGCCGCGGCGTCGAGGTGGTCGCCGTGCGTACGGTCGTCTCCTCGCTGGAGGACAAGCCGCTGGACGCCCACGACGTCTACCTGCGGCTGCACCTGCTCAGCCACCGCCTGGTCCGCCCGCACGGCCTCAGCCTGGAGGGCGTCTTCGGCCTGCTCGCCAACGTCGCCTGGACCAGCCTCGGCCCCGTCGCCGCCGACGACATCGAGCGCGTACGCCTCGCCGCCCGCGCCTCCGGCGCCCACCTCGCCGTCACCAGCATCGACAAGTTCCCCCGCATGACCGACTACGTGATCCCCACCGGCGTCCGCATCGGCGACGCCGACCGGGTCCGCCTCGGCGCCCACCTGGCGTTCGGCACCACCGTCATGCACGAGGGCTTCTGCAACTTCAACGCCGGCACCCTCGGCATCTCCATGGTCGAGGGCCGCATCAGCGCGGGCGTCGTCGTCGGCGACGGCTCCGACATCGGCGGCGGCGCCTCCATCATGGGCACCCTCTCCGGCGGCGGGAAGCGGACCATTTCCATCGGCCAGCGCTGCCTGCTGGGCGCGGAGGCGGGCCTGGGCATCTCCCTCGGCGACGACTGCGTCGTCGAGGCCGGGCTCTACGTCACCGCCGGCACCCGCGTCACCCTCCCCGACGGCAAGATCGTCAAGGCGCTGGAGCTCTCCGGAGCCCACAACCTCCTCTACCGCCGCAACTCCACCACCGGCACCGTCGAGGCGCTGCCGCGCACCGGCACGTGGGGTGGCCTCAACGCCGCGCTGCACACCCACAATTGACAGAATCGGGCCCGTGAACGGATTCTCGGCGGGCATCACCTTCCTCCTCCAGGGCCAGCGCTGGGTGCTGCGCCGGCGACGCTGGTTCGGCTTCGGGCTGCTGCCCGGGCTGATCACGCTGCTGATCTACGGCGCGGCGCTCGTGGCGCTGGCCCTGACGGCGGGCGACATCGCCGAGTGGGCCACGCCCTTCGCCGACGACTGGGGCGACACCTGGCGCTCGCTGCTGCGCACGCTCGTGGCCGTCGCGCTGTTCTGCGGCGGCGTGCTGCTGGCCGTCCTCACCTTCACCGCCGTCACGCTGCTGATCGGCGAACCCTTCTACGAGAAGCTCTCCGAGCAGGTCGAGGACACCGAGGGCGGCCGCCCCAAGGGCCCGGACCGCCCCTGGTGGCGGGAGCTGTGGATCTCGCTGCGCGACAACCTCTACCTGCTCGGCCGCGTCCTGCTCTTCGGCGTACCGCTCTTCCTGCTCGGCTTCGTGCCCCTCATCGGCCAGACCGTCATCCCCATGCTCGGCGTCTGCGTCTCCGGCTTCTTCCTCACCGCCGAGCTCACGTCCTTCGCCATGGAACGCCGGGACATCCGGGTACGCGAACGCCTGCGGCTGCTGCGCGCCCACCTCGCGACGACCCTCGGCTTCGGCGTTCCTCTCATCCTGCTCTTCCTGGTGCCGCTCGCCGCGGTCTTCCTCATGCCGGGGGCGGTGGCCGGCGCCACGCTGCTGGCGCGCCGGCTCGCGGATGAGCACCGGCGTCCCGGCGGCGCTCGCTCCGTCGTTTCATGAGCCTTCCGCGCGGGCGGTCGGCGCGTGCCGCGCCAGCGCGCGCAGCAGCAGGTACGAAGCCTGGACGAACCGGTTCCGCAGCGTGGGGCCGCTGTTGGTCAGCGCCACGACCCGGACGGCGGGGTCGAGGCTGAAGCCGGTGAACGTGGTGAAGCCGCGGGTCGCGCCGGAGTGGAAGAACACGACGTGGGTGGGCAGTGCGCGCCTGGTCCACGCCAGGCACAGCTCCGGCCCGCCGGGCGCGCGCTCGCGGGGCTGGACGACCTCGCGCAGCGCCGCGCGCAGGGTGCTTCCCGACGGCGCGCAGCCGTCAGGGTCGGTCAGGGCCCGCAGGTAGTGCAGCAGATCCCGGGCGCTGGAGCGCAGCGCGCCCGCCCCGGGCAGGGCGGGGATGAGCCACGGCGGGCGGGGGCGGCCGTGCGCGTGGCCGGTGGCCTGCGGCAGGCCCGGGTCCGGGCTGGTGTCGGCCAGGCCCAGCGGGTCCAGGACCCGGGCGCGCAGCAGCGTGCCGTAGTCGGTGGCCGCCTCCTCGGTCAGCAGGCGGCCGAGGAGGCCGGCCCCGAAGTTGGAGTACCGCACCCGGGCGCCCGGCGGGCGGCGTATCCGGGTGCCCGCGAGGGCCGGCCACACCCGGTCCGGGGCGAAACGCGCGTACGGGTTGGCGAACCAGGACGGCAGGGCCGACCGGATCAGGGCCGACGGCAGGCTGGGCAGACCGGAGGTGTGCGTCGCCAGCTGCTCCAGCGTGCATCGCCCGCCGTAGGCGCCGCGGGGCGCGGCCCCGGGCGGGACGCGGGAGCTGACGAGGTCGTCGAGGCGCAGCTCGCCGCGGGCCGCCATCTCGGCGAGCAGCAGCGCGGTGAACGTCTTGGTCACCGAGCCGATCTCGAAGCGGGTCCGGTCGGTGACGGCCGCCGTCATCGTCCGGTCCGTGAAACCCCGGCACAGCGTCGCCGTCTCGTCCGCCGTCTCCGCCACGACGACGACGGCCGCCCGGGCGTCGGTGGCGGCGGCCGCGGCCGCGACGGGCTCCAGGTGCCCCGCGAGCGTCATCACGCGGCGCCGGCTGTACCGCGGAAGCGGGACAGCGCCAGCGTGCCGGCGATGGTCGCCACGACCGTCGGGTGGTGGTGCTCGGCGAACGCCTGCCGCGGATCCTCGGCGACCGGCCGGCCGTCCCGCGGCAGCAAGCCGTCCTCGTGCTGGGCCGAGGCGAACATCTCCCAGGCGCCGGGAGGGCAACGCGGTTCGGTCAGACAGGCGTCGACGATGAGCAGCTCACCCACCAGGTCCCACTCCTGGATCTCCAGCCACACGTCGATCCAGACCGGCAGCCACAGCGTCAGGTAGTCCTGGATCCTGGGCGGCAGCCCCTCCGGCCGGGCGCCCCAGTCGGTGACGTGGAAAACCGTGTGGGTCACGCAGTAGGCCGTCAGCCAGTCGATCGCCCACGGCTCCGGCGTCTGCCCCAGCCAGGTGGCGTCGGTCAGCGCCCGCCAGTCCACCTCCCGCTCCAGGCCGGCCACGCGGGCCGCGTTGGCAACGGCGAGGCGGCGGTTGGGCATCAGCTCGGAGCTCCGTGGCGAGGCCAGGCCGCCGAGGTGGGCCAGCAGGCCGTCCAGGCGCTCGTGCCGGTAGCCGGCCCGCGTGAAGTGCGTGTACACCTCCAGCGGATCCGTCATCACCGGGTACCGCAGCTGCCGCTCGTAGAGCAGGTCGCTGGCGCCGAGCTGCTCCCACGAGAAGTCGAGAACCTCCCGTGCCCTGTGCTGGTCGGCCGGCGAGGCGATGCCCTCGCGCAGCACCAGGGAGGCCGCCATCGCCGACTCGGCGAGCGGCTTGTAGACGCTGTCGGGGTCGGCCAGGTCGGCCGTGGTGCCGGGCGGCAGGGCGCCGTGGCCGCGGTTGCGATGCAGCCAGCCCAGGGCGCCGGTGGCCATCCGGTGTGCCATCAGGCGGACGGGTGCCGGGGCCGGCGTCGGCGTACTCATGCGGCTCGCCTCTCCTGCTCATCCTGCTCGGCGTCGGGTATCAGGGCGCGGGCGATCGTGGTGTCCAGAACGGTGCGCGCGCTGCCGCCGCCGAACAGCTCGATGTGCCGCAGCACGGCCGCCACGTCCAGCTCCGGGGAGGCGCCGCGCCGGATCGCCAGCGCGAGCCAGCGGGCCAGCCGTGCGGCCGTCGGGTGATCGCGTCGCAGCATCGAGCGCGCGGTGCCCCTGCTGAGCGCGCGCACGTGCTGACACGCCTGCTCGGGCACCGGCCCGTCAACGCCCGGCAGCGCGAGCGGAGACAGCCGCGCCATCAGCGCGCACCACGCGGGCCAGGGGAGATCCGCGGCGTCGGGCAGTGCGGCCGGCGGGCTGGGCACGGGCATGGGCGCGCCGCCACCGCCGTGCCGGGCGAGGAGCGTGGCCGTCACGTGGTCGCGCCACGCCACCTCCCCGGGATCGCCGGGGGCGGGGGGAAAGACCCGGAACGCCTCGGCGACCGTCTCGCGGTCGGCGGCGTCGAACGGGGCTCCGAGCAGCAGCACGGGCGCGAGGACATCGGGTCCCAGGACCCGGACCGCGGCCAGTCCCGCCTTGGCGTCCGCGGCTTGCTGCACGTGGGCCTGTACGTGGCCCGGGACGTGGCCCTGTACGTGGGCCGCAGAGGCCGGGGGACCCTGGGTGCCCCGGAGGACACCCAGGACGCGCCCGGCCAGACCCTCCACCGCCGCGGCGTAGTCCGCCTGCGGTGAGGCGTCTGGATACGACATCGCTGACTCACCTTCTGCCCGCAATGACGAGCGCTGTGTCACTCGTTGATCGTGCTGTGCCGCCTGGCCCTACTTCTTGCGGGGCTCCTTGGGGGGCTTGGGCGAGATGAAGGTCAGGGCCAGCAGCAGCGCGCCGGCCTGGGGCGAGTACACCGGCGCGCCGCTGACCGGAGCCTCGGGCTCGGACATCAGCGAGGTCATGGCGGCGTGCTCGGCCGACCCGGCGAACACCGGGGTGACGGGAGCGGACGTCTGAACGGACAACGTGTCCTCCTCAGGGGTAATGCGGTGATGGTCGTGCGCGTCATTTGACGTGCACGCGCCAGGCTTACCCGGGGGGACGCGTCCGAATCCGGGGCTTCAGCCCCGCCCAACTGCGGCTTTAGGATTCGTTGGCGTTACCAAGACCGGCACGTGCGTCGCGCCAGACCGTGGCGTCCACCGTCAGGGTGTCCTCGGCGCCGGGCAGGCCGGTCACCGTGATGAGGGCGACGTGGCCGGCGGCGGTGCGGACGCACACCTGGGAGCCCTCCTCGACCCGGTCCATGCTCACCGACGCCACGGCCTGGGCGTCGTCCGCCGCACAGGCGGCGAAGGAGCCCTCCTCGCCCGCCTCCAGCAGCACCAGCGTGTTCCCCTCGGCGGTGCGCAGCAGCGCCGGGTCCTCGCCCGTGAAGTAGCGGAAGTCGATCTGCGCCATGTTCCACGCGCCCGACGCGCGCGGCTCGACCGGGTCCTCGCCGAGGTAGAGGTGGTAGCCCGCCGGGATGGCGAGGCCGGGATACTCCGCCGCATCCGGGGCGTCCGGCAGCGTCGGGGCCTCGGGCTCCGTCCCGCCGGGCGGGGACTCGGACCGGCGCGGGCTCTCCGCCGAGGCGTCGCCGGAACCGGGGGACGACGCGGCCTCCCCGGCCCCGTCCTCGCCGCCGTCACCCGACAGCAGCACGACGCCCGCCCCCACGGCCAGCGCCGCCACCGCCGCCGCACCCGCCATGACCACGCCCCGCCGGCGCGTCGCGGACGGGCGCCGCCGCCGGGTGTGGCCGGTGGGCTGCGTGGCGGCCGTCGCGGTCCTCGGGGGCCTGGGAGGCGCCCCCACCGCCAGCTCCGCCGCCACCGCCGCCGGCAGCCACTGCCCCGGCGCGGGCATCGCCCCCGCCGGCAGCGCGGCCCGGCAGCGCGCGATGACCTCCGGCGGACCCGGCCGCGCCGCCGGGTCCTTGGCCAGGCAGTGGGCGGCCAGCTCCTTCAGCGGCCCGCCGGGCAGCGCCGACAGGTCCGGCCACTCGTGCACGATGCGGTACAGCACCGCGTGCGAGGTGCCCTCGCCGAACGCCGGCGTGCCGCTGGCGGCGTACACCGCGAGCTGCCCCAGCGCGAACACGTCCGTGGCCGGGCCGACCGCCGCGCCCGCCGCCTGCTCCGGCGACATGAACGACGGCGTCCCCACCACCATCCCGCTGCCCGTCAGCGCCGTGCCCGACTCCGCCGCCCGCGCGATGCCGAAGTCGATGACGCGCGGACCGTCGGCGGCCAGCAGCACGTTCGACGGCTTCAGATCCCGGTGCACCAGCCCCGCCCCGTGGATCGCCTGGAGCGCCTCCGCGGTCCCCGCCAGCAGCAGCATCACCGTCGGCAGCGGCAGAGGCCCGTGCCGGGACACCGCGTCCGCCAGCGACGGCCCGGGAATGTACGCCGTCGCCAGCCACGGCACCGGCCCTTCGGTGTCGGAGTCGACCACCGGCGCCGTGTACAGCCCCTGCACCCGCTCCGCCGCCCGGACCTCCCGCTGGAAACGCGCCCGGAACTGCGGGTCCTCGCCGAGCTCCGGCCGCACGACCTTGATCGCCACCGGCCGCCCGCCCGGCGTGTACGCCAGATACACCCGGCCCATGCCACCGGCCCCCAGCCGCGCGGCGAGCGGATACCGCCCCACCACCGGCGGGTCGTCCGCCTCCAGCGGCTGGAACTGACGAAGCTGCGCGGCCGACGCGCCCGAACCGTGCATGGTGCCGTCCCCCGAAACCGTTCTCACTGTTCGTGTGTCGGGGCGACACTATCGGAACGTCCCACGCCGCAGGCCGAGATGGCCGTCTTCAACGCCGTCGCCAGCCGCGCCGTCAGCTCCTCCCCGCCCGGCAGCAGCGGCCCGCGCACCCCGCCTCCCGGCAGCCCCGCCGCCCGGAACAGCGCCTTCACCGCGACCGTGCCCGGCACCTCGCCCATCATCGCCTCGACCAGCGGCAGCAGCGCCCGGTGCCGCCGCGCCGCCTCGCCGTGGTCACCGCCCTCGAAGGCGTCGAGCACCGAACGCACCTGCGGTCCCGCCACGTTGGCGACCGTGCTGATGTAGCCGCGCGCGCCGATGGCGAAGAGCGGCAGGTTCGTCTCGTCCGACCCCGAGTAGTAGACGAGGTCGGTGTCGCCCATCACCAGGCCGGACTTCAGCAGGTCGTAGGAACAGTCCTTGACCCCGACCACGCGCGGGTGCTCCGCCAGCCGCCGCAGCGAGTCGGCCGTCAGCGCCGTGCCGCTGCCCGTCCGGGCCGGGATGTCGTACAGCAGCACAGGCAGCTCGGCGGCGTCGGCCACCGTCCGCAGGTGATGGACGATCGCCTCCTGCGTCGGCCGCGAGTAGTACGGCGTCACCACCAGCAGCCCGTCCGCCCCCGCCGTCTGGGCGGCGCGGGCGAGCGCGATCGTGTGCCGGGTGTCGCTGGTGCCGGCCCCCGCAATCACGCTCGCCCGCGCGCCGACCGCCTCGGCCACGGTCCGCACCAGCGTGGCCTTCTCCGCGTCGGTGGTGGTCGGGGCCTCGCCGGTGGTGGCGTTGAGGACGAGCGCGTCGCAGCCACCGCGCTCGACGAGGTGCGCGGCGAGCCGCTGGGCGCCCTCGACGTCGAGGGCGCCCTGGCTGGTGAACGGGGTGATCATCGCCGCCGCGCGGCGGCCGAGGGGTGCGGGTGCGGGTTCCGTCGTCATGCCCGCAGTCTCGTCACCTCACCGGCCGGGGTCCACGTAGATTCCCTCGACCGCACCGTTCAGAATCGCTTACGGGCCTCAGGGCCGGAAGCGCAGCACCTGCGGGTCGTGGTCGCTGGCCTGGTCCGCGAACTCGGCGTTGATGTGCACGATGTCGTAGTCGAAGCGCCGGATCGACGGCGTCACCAGCGTCTGGTCGAGCACCTGCGAGTTGCCCTGGAAGACGTAGGTGTACCGCTCGGCCGGCGGCAGGGCGTACACCGCGCTCCGCAGCACGCCGCCCGCCGTCAGGGCCTGGGTCGTCGCCGAGAACTCGAAGTCGTTGATGTCGCCGAGCACCACCACCCGGGCGCCCCGCTCCACCGAACGCACCTGCCGCACGAAGGCGTTGACCGCCTCCGCCTGCGCCAGCCGCTGCGCCTCGCTGGAGCGCTCCGGCGGCTGTTGGCGGGCGTGCAGCGGCTGGTCGCCGCCCTTGGAGGCGAAGTGGTTGGCGACGACGATCACCGTCTCGCCCCGGAAGCGGAACTCCCCGGCCAGCGGCTTGCGGCTGTCCGCCCACGCCGCCTCGTTGCCCGGGTCGATCCGGCCGGGGGAGAGGGACAGCGTGGCCCGCCCGCTCCGGCGCACCGCCTCGGTCGCGGTCGCCGCGTCGCCGCCCGGCCGGTCCACGAACGACACCCGCTCGGGGTTGAAGAGGAAGACGTTGCGGATGTTGCCGCCCGGCTGCCCGCCGTCCTGGCCGTCGGCCGGGTCGATGGCGCGCCACTCGTACGCCGGGCCGCCCGCCGCGGCGATCGCGTCCGTGAAGCGGGCCAGCGTCTCGTCGGCCGCCACCGTGCCGTCGTCCGTCGGGCCCGAGTTGTCCTGGATCTCCTCCAGCGCCACGATGTCGGGCGAGGCCAGGGCGTCCACCACCCCGGCGGCCAGCCGGTCGAACTTCTCCTGGTCGTTGCCCGGGTGCAGGTTCTCCACGTTGTACGTGGCCACCGCCAGCTCGTTCCCGTCCTGCGGCCGGGTCGCCTCCGGCTCCAGGCCGCCGGAGGTCACCGACAGCGCCTGCCGCGCCGTCAGCACGTAGCCGCCGAACTCGTCGTAGTCCAGCGGTCCGCTGACCGGCCCGGCGAGAGTGTCACCGACGTTCGCGACCGGGAACGGCCGCTGCCCGACCGGCACCAGCGACTCGACCTTCAGCCGCCCGGGGTTCTGCGAGGCGTAGGAGTCGTAGAGCGTGCCGCCGCTCGGCGTCGGGGTCCGGTCCGGCTCGACCGTCACCCACAGCTCGTAGTACTCGGTGCTGGGGCCGACCACCGGTGCCGCCCCGATCTCGACGTTCATGCCCTCCAGCGACTCGTACCGGTCCAGGGCGTAGGCGTCCGGCCGGAGGTCGAGGCCTTCGAGGTCGCCCTCGGGGGCGTAGGCGCCGGGCAGGGCGTCCGCGTCCAGGGCGTACGGCGCGGGCAGGTCGTTGCCCGACGACACCACGCTCACCGTGGGCCCGGAGATCTGCGTCACCGACTGGCCGCCCGCGCTCTCGCCGCCGTAGTAGTACTCGCCGACCCGCCCCGACACCAGCACCTCGTCCCCGACGGAGACCGTGGGCGCGGAGGAGGTGAAGACGAAGACGCCCTCGCTGGTGGCCGGGTCGCCGTCGCCGGCCGGGTCCTGCATCCAGAAGCCGCGCGAGCCGTAGCCGCGCACCCCCGTGACGACGCCGGACACGACCGTCACCCGCTGCCCGGCGTAGGGGGATATGCGCGTCGCGCCCTGTATCTCGTGGATGCGGGGCCCGGCGGCCTCGGCGTCCGACGCCTGCGCGACGACCAGCGCGCCGGCGATCGAGGCGGCGGCGAGCGCGGCTCCCAGCATGGCGGCGGGTTTGCGACGTGTGGTTGCGGCCACGGCATCCTCCGGGGTCTGGCGTACGCGTGCGGTGCGTGCCTGTGCGTTCTCTACGCGCGTCAAGGTCGCGTACCGTCCCGTCCATGTCAACGCCCGCCGGCCGTCCGGCGCGTAACGTCCCTGTGAACCCCGGGAGTGCCGGGTCTCGGCGTGCGGCTGGCGGAGCGTCAACTAGGGTGATCTCATGACCTCCGCCGACCGTTCCGCGCTTCCGCCTGTGCGGCTTCCCTCCGAGGACGAACTCGCCCAGCTGGCCCTCGCCTCGCCGCTGCTGTCCCGGGCCGTCGAGCTCGCCCGCTGGACGGCCTCGGCGGCCGGCGAGGGCATCGCCGTCGGCCCCGGCGGCGAGCTGCTGCCGGAGGAGCTGAAGACGGCCGTCGCCCGCCTGGGACTGGAGGCGTCGCCCGACGGGCCCGCCCACGCCGGCGAGGCATGGGCCTTCGCCGTGGACGCCGGCCTCGTCGTGGTCGTCGGCGAGGCGGACGGGGATGAGGAGGAGGACGAGGAGGAGACGGCGGACGCCGACGCCGCCACCGGCTTCGCCACCCCGCGCCCGGGCCTGGACGACCTGGACCTGAAGAGCGGCGGCGACCCCGCCACCGTGCTCGACCTGTGGTCCGACGGCATCGACGGCGTCCTCGACGACGCGGCGTTCTCCGGCCTCGACGAGCTGCCGGACGACTCCGTGCCCGAGGAGGACGCCGACGACGAGGACTTCGACGAGCTGGAGTGGGACCCGGAGGGCGAGTCCGAGCTGCTCGACTCGGCCCTCGGCACGCTCTACCTCTTCACCGCCTCCGACGAGGAGGTCGCCGCCGGGGCGATGGTGCCGCTGCCGATGGTCGCCGCCGCCGTCGTCATGCCGGAGGGCGAGGAGGAGCCCTCCGACGAGATGCTGGACGACATGTCGGCCGTCGTGATGCGGCTCGACGAGCAGTTCCGCGCGCTGGAGGGCACCGGACTGCTGGAGTACGAGGCCGCCGAGCCCTCGGACCTGGCGGGGGAGGCCGAGGACACCGAGGAGATGGACCTCGAGAGCTTCGGGCGCGTCCGCCTGACGACGCTCGGCCTGTACGGCGTCCGCCGGCGCATGGTCGAGGCCGGTCTCGACGCCCCCGTCGTCGGCGACCTGCGGCACGCCGAGGCCGCCGAGCTGCTGGCCGCCATCCCCTTCCGCCCCGAGCCCGCCGCCCGCGAGGAGGCCGAGCTGTGGCTGGCCGAACACCAGCCCCTCGACGCCGTACGCCAGCTCCTGGCCGCCGCCCGGGGCGCCGACCCCGAGGCCCCCGGCCGCCGCCTCGGCTGCCAGCTCGTCCTCTCGCTCGTGGACGGGCGCGGCGAGGAGGCCCTGCGCGAGGTGCTCGACGACCGCGAGCTGGGCGGCCTGGCCCGCGTGTGGCTGGCCGAGCGCGGCGCGGACGACGTGACGCCGCCCACCGAGGAGATGGTCTTCTGGCTGACCGTCGACACCCTCGCCGCCCAGCTCGGCACTCCCGCCGAGGACGACGACGCCGACGAGCTGCGCGAGCTGGTGCGCGACCTGACCGCCCAGCACAGCGACTTCTTCGACCGGGCCTGGCGCTGCGAGCACCCCGCCACCGCCGACGTGCTGGAGGCGATGGGCCGTCTCCACCCCGATCGCCAGCTCGCCAAGCAGGCCCGCAAGGCGGCGTTCAAGGCCCGGTCGGCGGGGGCGGCGGGCTAGCTCGCCCCGCGCCACGTCCTCAGGACGTGATGGAGACCGCGGCCGTGTTGCCGGTGACGTCGGTGACGTCGATCGTGACGGGGGGAGAGTCGCAGGCGCTCAGGACGTTGCCTCTGCTCTCGCACACCTGCCGGCCGTAGCCGGGCCCGGTGAAGACGATCTTCATGCCATCGGAGCCGATCCGGGGGAACGTCACCCTCGTGATGCCGTGGGCGCCGTCGGCCGCTATCTCCTCGCCCTGCATCACGGTGGTCTCGCACTCCAGGTCGAAGCACGGCTCCGACTCCTCCTGGTCCGGGTCGCCGTCCCCCCCGGTGCACCCGGCGGCGCCGAGCGCGAGCACGGCCACCACCACCGCCACCGCCACCCTCATCCCCGTCCTCACCGCTGCCTCCCCATCGCCCCGCGGGCGTTCAACCGCCGGTCGGGGTATGTGACGCGCCTGATCAGCGGCCGGGGTTCCCGCTCAGCGCGGCGTCCGGGGCCGGGAAACTCCATACGGCTGACATGCCGGGGGCGCCCCCGCGTGCCAAGGGGTTTCATTCCCTCAGGAGGGGCACCCTGTGCGGGATGACGACCAGGGGTGCGACGCGGCAGTCGGTGTACGAGCGCCTCGCCGGCTTCGCCCAGCGGCGTCGGTGGACGGCGCTGCTGCTGTGGGTGGCGCTCCTGGTGGGCGTGCAGATCGCGGCCGAGGCGGCGGGGCAGGCGTACCGGAACGACTTCTCGCTGCCGGGCACGGAGTCCCAGGACGCCACCGACCTGCTGGACGAGCACGGCTCGCCGCTGGCCGGGGACACCGTGGCGATCGTGCTGCACGACGAGGCCGGCGTGCGGCGGCCGGAGGTGCGGCGGCGGGTGGACACGATGCTGCCGAAGGTCGCGCGGCTGCCGAAGGTGGCGGAGGTCGACAGCCCCTATCGCAGCCAGGAGGCGATCTCCCGGGACGGCACGATCGGCTACGCCACGGTCGTCCTGACGGTGAAGGCCGAGGACATGACGGGGTCCGAGGTCCAGCGGATCTACGACGCGGCCACGACGGCCCAGGGCGGCGGGCTCCAGGTGGAACTCGGCGGCGACGCGGCCCGCCTCCTCGCCGAGGAGGAGAGCTTCCTGGCCGAGGGCGTCGGGGTGCTGGCGGCGCTGGTGATCCTCGTCGTCATGTTCGGCACGGTGATCGCCGCGAGCCTGCCCGTCATCACCGCGATCTTCGCCGTGGGCAGCGCGGTCGGGATCATGGTGCTGCTCTCACACATCCTCACCATCGCCGACTTCACGCCCTTCGTGATGGCGCTCGTCGGCCTCGGCGTGGGCATCGACTACGCCCTGCTGATCTTCTCCCGGTACCGGGCCGAACTGGCCGCCGGCCACGGGCCGGGGGAGGCGACACGGGTGGCGCTGGACGCCGCCGGACGGACGGTGTCGCTGTCGGGCTCGATCGTGATCGTCGCGCTGCTGGGCCTGTACGCCCTGGGCATCGGCGGCCTCCAGGGCATGGCGTTGTCCGTGGCGCTCACGGTGCTGGTGACGATGGTGGCGTCGCTGACGCTGCTGCCCGGGCTGCTGAGCGTCTTCGGCCACCGCTTCCAGCGGCAGGTCACCGCCCGCGCCGCCCGGCGCGACGACCGGGGCCGGCCTCCGCCGGGTGCGGCCTGGCGCCGCTGGGGCGCGGCGGTGCAACGCCGGCCGCTCGCCGCGCTGCTGGTGGCGGCGGCCGCGCTGGCGGCGATGTCCCTGCCGGTCCTCGGCCTGCGGCTCGGCTTCGCCGACGCGGGCAACGACCAGTCCGGCACCACGAGCAGGCAGGCGTACGACCTGCTCTCGCGCGGCTTCGGACCCGGCTTCAACGGGCCACTCTTCGTGGTCGCCGACGGCGGGCGCGACGGCGCCGAGCGGGCCGGGGAGGCGGCGACACTGGTGCTGAACCGCACGCCGGACGTCGCCTCCGCCACCGGCCCGATCCCGACGCGGGACGGGCAGGCCGCCACGGTGCTGGCGTTCCCCGCCTCCTCGCCGCAGGCCGAGGACACGTCCGACCTGGTGCACCGGCTGCGCGACGAGGTGCTGCCGGGACTGGAGCGCGACACGGGCGCCCGCTATCTGGTGGGCGGCGCGACGGCCGGGGCGGAGGACTTCGCCTCGGTCGTCTCGGAGCGCATCCTGCTCTTCGTGGCGATCGTCGTCGGGTTGTCGATGCTGCTGATCATGACGGTGTTCCGCTCGCTGCTGATCCCGCTGAAGGCCGCGCTGCTCAACCTGCTGAGCATCGGCGCCGCGCTCGGCGCCATGATCCTGGTCTTCCAGGAGGGCCTGTTCGGCGTCGAGGCGGGCCCGGTGGAGCCGTGGATCCCGGTGATGATCTTCGCGATCATCTTCGGCCTCTCGATGGACTACGAGATCTTCCTCGTCTCCCGCATCCACGAGGAGTGGACGCGGACCGGGGACCACGCCCTGGCGGTCCGCGAAGGGCTGGGCCACACCGGCTCCCTCATCACCGCCGCGGGGGCGATCATGATCGCCGTCTTCGGGTCGTTCATGCTGTCCCCCGAACGCGTCCTCCAGGAGATCGGCTTCGGCATGGCGGTCGCGATCTTCGTGGACGCGGTCGTCATCCGCTGCCTGATCGTCCCGGCGGCCATGGCCCTGATGGGCCGCGCCGCCTGGTGGTTCCCGCACTGGCTGGGACGCCTGCTGCCGAGGGTGCGCCTGGAACGGCGTTGACGGCCTCCCGCGGCGGCGGGGACACCGGAGCGGCGAATCTCCATGACCGCGCCGGGGGAGGGGAGGCACGGCCGGCGATGCGGACGCGCCTGCCCGGCCGGAGCTCGCCGCCGAGGTGCGGCACGACCACCTCGCGCCCGCGCCCGCGCTCGCGCGGTTCCCGCTGCCGGGCACGGGCGTCGGCCCGGCGCGGCACGCGCGGCGGGCGTCCGGAGCCCCCGCCAGGGCTGGTGCCGGGACTTCTTGACGCCTCCGTTGGGACGTTGGAATACTCACGGGCCAATCGGCAATCGCTTGCCGCGCATCGGCGTGCACACCTTCCCCAGACAGCCCGGCGAGGTCATCGTCCAGAGCCGAGGACGGTCCCGCGATGAATCGATTCACGGGCGAGGGATGGTGAGCCCGCCGCGTGCGGCGGGCTTGCCGTGACCCCCACAGAACCCCCACAACAGGAGTCAACGATGGGACGCAGAGCCGCATCACCCATCACCAGGCGCAGGCCCGCCCTGATCCTCTCCGCCATCGTGGCGGCCGTGGCCACCGCCGCCACCCTCACGGTGTCGGCGAACGCCGCCGAGGATCCCGGTTCGCCGGAGACGAAGCAGGACTGCGGCGGCGGAACCTACAACGCCGAGGTCGTGCAGGACGGCAGCACCTGGACCGCCCCGGGCTACACCGGCGACTCCATGCCGGAGGCCGTCAGGGCCGGCATCGCCAGCCTCACCGAGGGGCGCACCAGCATCGAGTCCGTCGTCGTGCGCGGCTCGGGCGACATAGGGTCCGAGGACTCGATCGACATCCCGAGCTACACGTCCATCGAGATCTGCGGAACGATCAACGTCGTCGGCGAGATCGGTGCGGAGGCGGCGCCGCTGCGCATGGTCGGCGTCAACGACGTGGCCGTTCCGTACCTGGAGGGCATGACCGGTGCCCCTTACTTCGGGATCTTCGTCCGCAACGCCTCGAACGTCGACTTCGGTCAGATCAACATGACCCTCAGCGGCGGGCTCGGCATGCGGATCGACAACCACGACGACACGAGCTGGCGTACGAACAACGTCACCATCGACAGCGCGAACATCTCCGGCGCCGGCAGCCACGCCATCGAGACCTACGGTGTGGACGGGCTCACCATCGGCACCGTCACCGCCACCGACGTCGGCGAGTCCGGCCTGCTGATCCAGGACACGTACAACGCCGAGATCGGCAGCGTCATCGGCGAGAACGTCGCCTCCGGCACGGGATACGCCACCTTCCGCATGGCCAACCGCAACGGCGCCCTCGACGACTACTCGACCAACATCCACGTCGGCGAGGTCGTCGCGCGCGGCGGCGGACGCGGGATCTTCTGCGTCTCCGAGAGCGGCGGCGCGGTCATCGACCGGGTGGACATCTCGGACACCGAGAACAACGCCATCCTGATCGAGAACTGCTACAACGTGACCATCGCGGCCGAGAGCGGCACCGTCTCGGGCGGCGGGGAGATCCGGCTCGCGGCGCGCAGCGAGTTCGCCAACAACCGGGACATCACGCTGTCCAACCTGACGGTGATCAACTCCGCCGTCACGGAGGACCCGTGCGGCGAGAACACGGTCATCGAGAACGTCACGTTCGAGAACAGCGCGGACAACACGTGCTGAGTCCCGAGCACGCACCCTGAACAAGCGTCGGCGGCAGGCTCCGCGCCTGCCGCCGACGGCGTTGTCCGGGGGTCGCCCCAGGCGTTGGGGTACTCACGCTGCCTGGTAAGGGCTTTCTGTCCAACTCGGGCGCGGGCGCCGCGCTTTCCGTGCCGTTCGTGCCTCGCGCGCCAATCGCGCACCGCCTTGGCCTCGTGACGGGGCGACGTTCTGCGCGTTCCTGTTCATGAATCGATTCATGAAAGATTCATGAAGCCCTTCATGTGCCGCCCCACGACCAGGCCCCCAGTCCTTCCCGCAACGCCGCCGGTGGCTGCCCCCGCGCCCGCCGGCGGCGGTGGGCTCGGCCAGCCCCAAGTGGCCCAAGGCAGAAAGCCCTTTCCAAGTTTTGTCGGAACCGTTGACGTCGCCCGCCCGCCGACTTACCGTCAACGCACTCCGGCGTCGTACGCCATACGCGATACGTCATATACGAGAGGTGGAGACCCGCTGCCCATGAACGCACCTCTGTCCGGTCTGTCCGGTGCCGCGCCGGTCCCCATCCCGTCCCGGACGCAGTTCGTCATGGACCACATCACCCGCGCCATACTCTCCGGACAGCTCGCGCCCGGCTCCCCCCTCGTCGAGGCCGAGCTGGCAGCCACCTTCGGCGTCTCCAAGACCCCCGTCCGCGAGGCCCTGAAGACCCTGGCGGGCCGGGGCCTGGTGGTGATGAGCGACTACAAGGGCGCGTCCGTGGTCACCGTCGACACGGCCATGGCCCGCTCCGTCTACGACGTCCGCCTGCTGCTGGAGCCCGAGGCCGTACGCCGCACCGTCGCCGCCGGGGCCGACCTCGCCGCCGCGCACACCGCCCTGGAACGCGCCGACTCCGCCGCCGACACCGCCGAGCGCTCGCTGGCCAACCGCGACTTCCACCGGGCCCTCTACCTGCCCTGCGGCAACCCGCTGCTCGCCCGGATGCTGGACGACCTGCGCGACCAGGCCGCCCTGGTCTCCTCCGTCGCCTGGCAGGCCGCGCCGACCTGGGGCCGCGAGGCGGACGAGCACCGCACGATCCTCGCCCGCGCCGAGGAGGGCGACGCCGAGGGCGCCGCACGGCTGCTGCGCGAGCACATCGAGGGCTTCGTGCTCCGCGCGTTCCCGAAAGAGCCGCCGACCGGGGCCATCAAACCCACCGAGGCCACCAAGCCCACCGAGGAGGAGAAGCAGCCATGAACGACCTCGCGGCGCAACGGGACGCGCTCGCCGACGTGGTGGCCATCCCGGTCACCCCCTTCGACGCCGAGGACCGGGTCGACGCCAGGGTCTACCGGGGGCTGCTCAGACGGCTGCTGGCCGCCGGGGTGCGCACCCTGACGCCCAACGGCAACACCAGCGAGTTCTACTCCCTCACCCCCGCCGAACGCCGGTCCGAGGTCGAGATGACGGTGGAGACCGTCGCCGAGGCCGGCTCGGGCGCCCAGATCATCGCCGGCGTCGGGCAGGAGGTCCCCACCGCCGTCGCCGCCGCCCGCCACGCGCGCGAGGCGGGCGCGAGCATGGTCATGGTCCACCAGCCCGTCCACCCCTACGTCTCGCAGGACGGCTGGGTCGACTACCACCGCGCGATCGCCGAGTCCGTGCCGGAGCTCGGCGTCGTGCCCTACATCCGCAACCCCCTCATCGACGGCGCCACGCTCGCCCGCCTCGGCGAGGAGTGCCCGAACGTGATCGGCGTGAAGTACGCCGTGCCCGACCCGGTGCGCTTCGCCACGGTCGCCCGCGACGCGGGCCTGGAGCGCTTCGTCTGGGTGGCGGGCCTGGCCGAGCTGTACGCCCCGCCGTACTTCGCCTGCGGCGCCACGGGCTTCACCTCGGGCCTGGTCAACGTCGCGCCCGCCCTCTCCCTGGAGATGCTGAACGCGCTCCGCGCGGGGGACCACGCGGCGGCGATGAAGGTGTGGGAGCGCATCCGCCCCTTCGAGGAGATGCGGGCCGCGCGGCACTCCGCCAACAACGTCACCGTCGTCAAGGAGGGCCTGGCCGCGCTCGGGCTGTGCGGGCGGGCGGTGCGTCCGCCCAGCGCGCTGCTCCCCGAGGCGGAGAGCGCGGCCGTCGCCGAGATGGTCGAGGGGTGGGACGCCCGGTGAGTTCCCCTGCGCCCGGCCCCGGGCCCGGAGACGGAGCCCCCGGCGCTCCCGCCCTGCGGAGCCACCAGTGGTACGGCACCGACGGCCTGCGCTCTTTCAGCCACCGGGCCCGGACCCGGCAGCTCGGGTACCTGCCCGAGGAGCACATGGGCAAGCCCGTCATCGCCATCCTCAACACCTGGTCCGACATCAACCCCTGCCACCAGCACCTGCGCGACCGCGCCGAGGCCGTCAAACGCGGTGTGTGGCAGGCCGGCGGCTTCCCCCTGGAATTCCCCGTGGCCACGCTCTCGGAGACCTTCCAGAAGCCGACCCCGATGCTCTACCGCAACCTGCTGGCCATGGAGACCGAGGAGCTGCTGCGCTCCTACCCGGTCGACGGCGCCGTCCTGATGGGCGGCTGCGACAAGACGACCCCGGCCCTGCTGATGGGCGCGGCCAGCGCCGACCTGCCGGCCGTGTTCGTGCCCGCGGGGCCCATGCTGCGCGGCCACTGGCGCGGCGAGACCCTCGGCTCCGGCACCGACATGTGGAAGTACTGGGACGAGAAGCGCGCCGGCCGCATCGGCGACCGGGAGATGTCCGAGCTGGAGGCCGGGCTGGCCCGCTCGCCCGGCACCTGCATGACGATGGGCACCGCCTCCACCATGACCTCGGCCGCCGAGGCCCTCGGCGTCACCATGCCCGGCGCCTCCGCCATCCCGGCCGTCGACTCCGCGCACAGCCGGATGGCCGCCGCCGCCGGGCTGCGCGTCGTGGGCCTGGTCGACGAGGGCGCGCGCCTGTCGCGCTTCCTCACCGCCGAGGCCTACCAGGACGCCATCGCCACCGTCCTCGCCCTGGGCGGCTCCACCAACGCCGTCATCCACCTCATCGCCATGGCCGGGCGCTCCGGCGTGCCGCTGACGCTCGACGACTTCGACCGTCTCGCCCGCGAGGTGCCCGTGCTGGCCGACGTCAGGCCCGGCGGGGCGTACCTGATGGAGGACTTCTACTACGCGGGCGGCCTGCCGGGCCTGCTCTCCCGGCTCGCCGAGGCCGGGCTGCTCCACCCCGACCGCCCCACCGTCGCCCACGCTAGCCTCCGCGAACAGCTCGACGGCGCCGGAGTCCACGACGACACCGTCATACGCCCGCTGTCCAACCCCCTCAGCCCCGAGGGCGGCGTCGCCGTGCTGCGCGGCAACCTCGCCCCCGACGGCGCCGTCATCAAGCACATCGCCGCCGAGCCGCGGCTGCTCGAGCACACCGGCCCCGCGGTCGTCTTCGACGACTACAGGACCATGCAGGCCACCATCAACGACTCCGGCCTCGGCATCACCCCCGACACGGTGCTGGTGCTGCGCGGCGCGGGCCCCGTCGGCGGCCCCGGCATGCCCGAGTACGGCATGCTCCCGATCCCCGACCACCTGCTCAAGCAGGGCGTCACCGACATGGTGCGGCTCTCCGATGCCCGCATGAGCGGCACCAGCTACGGCACCTGCGTGCTGCACATCGCCCCCGAGTCGCACGTCGGCGGGCCCCTCGCGCTGGTGCGCACCGGCGACCGGATCACCCTCGACGTGGCCGCCCGCACCCTGCGCCTGGAGGTCGGCGACACCGAACTCGAACGCCGCCGCGCCGCCTGGCGCAGGCCCCCCGCCCCCTACGGGCGCGGCTACGGCGCCCTCTACACCGAGCACATCACCCAGGCCGACACCGGCTGCGACTTCGCGTTCCTCGCGCGCCCCGGGGAGGTGCCGGAGCCGTATGCGGGCTGACCAGCACAAGAAGGGCCAGAAGGGAGGGCCGTCATGACCACCGCCGTGAACGCCAGGAAGGGGAACGCCGCCACGACCGGCAAGAGCGGGCGGGGGGCCCCGCGCCGCCGCAGAAGCGCCACCCCGCGCTACCTGCCGTACCTGCTGATCGCGCCCGCCGCGCTGCTGATGCTGGGCTTCATCGCCTACCCGATGCTCAGCGTCCTCTACTACAGCCTCCGGGACCACAACGTCACCAAGCCCTGGCGGAACGGCTTCGCGGGCCTGGACAACTTCAGGGAGATCCTCACCGACGACCCGTTCTTCTGGGACACCCTCGTCTTCAGCGCCCAGTGGGTCGTCGTCGAGGTCGGGCTCCAGCTCCTCTTAGGCCTCGCCCTGGCGCTGATCATCAACCAGACCTTCGTCGGCCGCGGCATGGCCCGCGCCCTGGTCTTCTCGCCCTGGGCCGTCTCCGGCGTGCTCACCTCGACCATCTGGATCCTGCTGTACAACCCCTCCACGGGCATCAGCCGCTACCTGGCCGACGCGGGGATCGGTGAGTACGGCACCTCGGTGCTGGCCGACACCGGCACCGTCTTCTGGGGAGCGGTCATCGCCGAACTCTGGCGCGGCGTGCCGTTCTTCGCGATCCTCCTCCTCGCCGACCTCCAGTCGGTCTCCAGGGATCTCTACGAGGCCGCCGCCGTG
Organism: Streptomyces sp. 6N223; assembly: GCF_052246635.1. Taxonomy (NCBI): domain Bacteria; kingdom Bacillati; phylum Actinomycetota; class Actinomycetes; order Kitasatosporales; family Streptomycetaceae; genus Streptomyces; species Streptomyces sp. 6N223. The sequence continues at coordinate 41,446 of NZ_JBQQCA010000047.1, forward strand.
GACGGCGCCAGCCGCCTGCGGCAGTTCTGGCACATCACGCTGCCGCACCTGAAGGACGCCATCATCCTGTCCACCCTGCTGCGCGCGGTGTGGGAGTTCAACAACGTCGACCTCCTGTATACCCTCACCGGCGGCGGCCCGGCGGGCGAGACCACCACGCTCCCGCTGTACGTCGCGCAGACCGGGATCGACGGCAACGAGTTCGGCTACGCCACCGCGCTGACCACCGTCGCCTTCGTGATCCTCCTCTTCTGCTCGATTCTCTACCTGCGCCTGAGCAAGTTCGGAGCCGAGGACACATGAGCGCCGTCATCGAGAAGGACAAGGGCACGCTGCCCGCGTCCGCCCCGCCCACGCCACCGGCCGGACGCCGCCGCCACCACCGCCCCTACGACCAGGCGCCGCGCTGGCAGATCTTCCTGCCGCTGGGCCTGTACCTGCTGTTCACGCTCATCCCGTTCTACTGGATGCTGCTGTTCGCGCTCCGCGAGCCGGGCTCGGACTCCCTCATCCCGTGGCCCATGACGGGGCAGCACTTCGACAAGGTCTGGAACGAGCGCGGCTTCGACACCTACTTCGTCAACAGCATGTACGTCGGCGTCGCCTCCATGCTGATGACCGTGCTGGTCGCCCTCAGCGGCGGCTACGCCCTGGCGCGCTTCACGTTCAGGCTGCGGATGCCGTTCATGCTGGCGCTGCTGTGCTCGCAGTTCATCCCCGGCGCGCTGATGCTGGTCCCGCTCTTCCAGATCTTCCGCGAGCTGACGATGCTCAACTCCCTGTGGAGCGTGATCATCGCCGAGACCGTCTTCCAGCTCCCGCTGACGATGATCCTCATCAGCGGCTTCATCAGGAACGTGCCCGTCTCCCTGGAGGAACAGGCCTGGGTGGACGGCTGCTCGCGGATGCGCGCCTTCCTCGCCGTGGTGCTGCCGCTGCTGCGGCCCGGCCTGATCGCGGTCGGCTCCTTCGCCTTCGTCCACAGCTGGAACCACTTCCTCTTCGCCCTGATGTTCCTCAACTCGCAGGACAAGCAGACGATCCCCGTCGGCCTCAACACCCTCATCGGCACCGACAGCGTCGACCTGGGGGCGCTGGCGGCGGGCGGCGTGGTGGCGGCCGTCCCCGTCGTCATCGTCTTCGCCTTCATCCAGCGCTGGCTGATCACCGGCATCAGCGCGGGGGCGGTGAAGGGATGACCCACCCCGCGACCCCCGCGACCCCCGCGACCCCCGCGACCCCCGCGACCCCCACGTCCCCCGCGAGGCCCGTCGACATCGTGCTCGCCGGGGCCCGCGGCCACGGGCGCTGGCACCTGCGCAACATACGCCACCTCCACCAGCAGGGCCTGGTGCGGCTGGCCGGCGTCTGCGAGCTGGCGCCGCTGGAGTCCGAGGAGCTGTTCGGCCTCGGCAAGCCCGAGCAGTCCGAGGACCTCGACGCGCTGCTGGCCCGCACCGGCGCCGAGGCCGCGGTGATCTGCACCCCGATCCACACCCACGCCGAGCTGGGGCTGATCGCCGCGCGCCACGGCGTTCACCTGCTGCTGGAGAAGCCGCCGACGCCGTCGCTGGCGGCGTTCCACCAGCTGTCCGAGGGCGTCGAACGCGCGGGCGTGGCCTGCCAGATCGGCTTCCAGTCGCTGGGCTCGCACGCCCTGACCGAGATACGCGGGCTCGTCGCCGACGGCGCCGTCGGCGCGGTGCGCGGCGTCGGCGCCGCCGGGGCCTGGGTGCGCAGCGAGGCGTACTGGCGCCGCGCCCCCTGGGGCGGGCACCGCACGCTGAACGGCCGCGACGTCGTGGACGGCGTGCTGACCAACCCGCTGGCCCACGCCGTCGCCACCGCGCTGCGCGTCCTCGGCGCCGACCGCGCCGAGGACGTCACCGGCATCGATCTTGAGCTGTACCGCGTCAACGACATCGACGCCGACGACACCTCCTGCGCGCGCATCCGCACCGCCGCCGGGCCGAGCGTCGTCGCCGCCGTCACGCTCTGCGCCGAACGCGCGGGCGAGCCCTGCGTGGTGGTGCACGGCGAGACCGGCAGGATCACCTTCTGGTACAAGGCCGACCGCGTCGTGCTGGAACGCGACGGCCGCCCGGCCGAGACCACCGACCACCAGCGCACCGACCTGCTGACGAACCTCATCTCCCACCTGCGGCTCGGCACGCCGCTGCTGGTGCCGCTCGCCCGCACCGGGGCGTTCACGCGGCTCGCGGAGGCGGTGCGCACCGCGCCCGACCCGGTGCGGCTGCCCTCCAGCTCCTGGCGCCCGGAGGCCGGCGCGGGAGGGCAGCGCCGCGTGATCCCCGGCATCGACCGGCTCACCGAGGCCGGAGCCGCCCGCCTGTCCCTGTACTCGGAACTCGGCGCCCCCTGGGCGGGCGCCCCGCACGTGGTGGAGGCGCCGTGACCCCGACCAGCCGGTACCGCAACCCGGTGCTGCCCGCCGACTGGTCCGACCCCGACGCCATCCGCGTCGGCGAGGACGTCTACCTGACCGCCTCCAGCTTCGGCCGGGCCCCCGGCCTGCCGCTGCTGCACTCCCGCGACCTGGTCAACTGGCGCATCATCGGCCACGCCCTCGCGCGCCTCACGCCGGAGGAGACGTTCGCCGTCCCACGCCACGACTGCGGCGTGTGGGCGCCCGCGCTGCGCCGCCACGACGGCCGGTTCTGGATCTTCTGGGGCGACTCCGACCACGGCGTCTACGCGGACGCCCGCTGCCGCTTCTCCGCCGCGCTGACCGGCGGCGGATTCCGCGCCTCGGGGCAGGACGTCGCGGCAACGCCCCGGCGCTGGGCCGGCGCCCAGCTCGGCCTGTTCGCCACGGCCCCCGCCGGAGGCGAGCGGGGCGAACGCCGGGGCGGCGGCGTTCCGGCGTTTCCGCATCACCCCCTGACCCCTGACCTCTGGCCCCGGACACCGCGCCCCAGCACATCACCGCATCCCCACCCTTCAGACCGGACATCACCCGTCCCGTCCCACCCATCTCATGCGACAAGGGAGCCGCACGATGAGAAGACAGCTGAAGCACCGGGCCGCCGTGGGTGTCGTCGCCCTCGCCCTGGCCGCGACCGCCACCGCGTGCGGCGACGACGGCACCGCCGGCTCGGGTTCCGAGGGCGACGGCACCGGCCAGATCACCTTCTGGGACAACAACGGCGGCGTCAGGACCGACGTCTGGAACGAGATCATCGACGCCTTCGAGAAGCAACACCCGGACATCGACGTCACGTACGAGGGCGTGCCGATCGACCAGGTGCAGTCGAAGTACGACGCGGCGATCCAGGGCGGCTCCGGCCTGCCGGACGTCGGCATGGTCTCCACCTCCTACCTCGCCAACCTCGTGGCCCAGGGCGCCCTCGACCCGATCAACGACCGGCTGGCCGACAGCCCGCTGCGGGAGGAGCTCGTGCCCGCGTTCGTGGACAGCGTGCGCGCCACCACGGGCGGCGGGGAGGAGATGTTCTCCGTGCCGACCTCCGCCAACCAGGGCATCCTTTGGTACCGCACCGACCTGTTCGAGGAGGCCGGCCTCGAACCGCCCACCACCTGGGAGAACTTCTACACCGCGGCCGAGGAGCTGACCGACCAGGACGACAACCGGTTCGGCTTCACCATCCGCGGCGGCGAGGGCTCCCTCGCGCAGGCGCTGGACGCGATGTACTCCCAGTCCGGCATCGGCAGCTTCTGGAACGAGGACGAGACCGAGACCACGGTCAACGCCCCGGAGAACGTGGCGGCGCTGGAGCGGTACGTCGGCCTGTACAACACCGACACGCCCGAAGCCGACGTCAACAACGACTCCACCGGCATGATCGCCACCTTCACCGGCGGCGACATCGGCATGGTCCAGCACAACCTGGGCTCGTACGCCGACATGTCGGGGGCGTTCGGCGGGGACGTGGCCGGGCTGCCGATGCCGACGAACGACAGCGGGCACCACACCTTCGTCTCCAACCCGGTCGACGGCATGGGCCTGTTCAGCTCCAGCGACAACAAGGAGGCGGCCTGGACCTTCATGGAGTTCGCCGCCTCCTACGAGATGAACAGCACGTGGAACGAGTCGGCCGGCCAGATCCCGGCCAACGCGCAGGCCCAGAGCGACCCGTGGGTCGCCGAGGTCCCGGCCACCGAGGCCGCGATCCAGGCGCTGACCGACGAGAGCACCACCATCGTCCAGCTGCCCTACTACCTGCCCGACTGGAACAACATCAGCAAGGCCGACAACGAGCCGGACTTCCAGAAGGTGCTGCTGGGCGACATGTCCGCGCAGGACTTCCTGGACGACCTCGCCGAGCAGTTCAACGAGGCCCAGGCGGAGTGGCAGGAACAGCAGCGGTAACGCCCGGATAGCCTGGACCACTCTCCGGAGAGGAGCCCAGATGATCCACGGCACGGCGGCCCCCGAATTCGAGCCGCTGCGCAAGGAGTTCGCCGCCGTGCTGGCGGACGAGCCGCCCGGCCACGACGCGCAGCTCGCGGCGTACGTGGACGGGCGGCCCGTCGCCGACCTGTGGGGCGGCCCGTCGTTCGCCGCGGACTCCCTCATCGGCGTGTACTCGGGCACCAAGGGGGCGGCGTACCTCACCGTCGCCCTCCTGGTGCAGCGCGGCGTGCTCGACCTCGACCGCGAGGTGCGCCACTACTGGCCCGAGTACGCCGCCGAGGGCAAGGACCGCGTGACGCTGCGGGATGTGCTGACCCACCGCGCGGGCTCTATCGGCACCGACGCCGGCTTCACCCCCGCCGAGCTGGCCGACGACCGCGCGCTGGCCGAGCTGCTGGCTCCGCACCGCCCGTACTGGCGGCCCGGCGCCGCCTTCGGCTACCACGCCTTCACCATCGGCGCGCTCGCCGGGGAGGTGGCGCGCCGGGCCACAGGGCTCGGCCTCCAGGAGGTCTACGAGCGGGAGATCCGCGCGCCGCACGGCCTGGAGCTGTATCTCGGGCTGCCCGAAGCGCTGGAGCCGCGGGTGGTGGAGGTGATCCCGCCGAAGCCGGAGCCCGCGAGAGACGCCCCCGACTCGCTGGGCGGCATCGCCTCCAACCTCCACGCCGGCGAGCTGACCGACCTGGCCGCGCTTCCCAACTCCCGTGCCTTCCGGGCCGGTGGCCAGGCCTCGGTCGCGGGCGTCGCCAGCGCGCGGGGCCTGGCCCGGCTGTACGCCGCCGCCGTGTGGGGCGTCGACGGCCGCCCGCCGCTGCTGGAGCCCGCCACCGCCGAGGAGTTCGCCCGGCCGCACGCCGTCGGCCACGACCTGACGCTGAACATGCACCGCGCGTACGGCATCGGCTTCATGGTCGGGCTGCCCTTCCTCGGCGCGGGCTCCTTCGGCCACGACGGGGCGGGCGGCGCGATGGCGTTCGCCGACCCGCGCAGCGGGCTGGCGTTCGGCTACGTCCGGCGCCGCTTTCCCGCTCCCGCGGGGGCCGGGCCCGACGCGGAGCGTCTGGCCCGCGTTGCGCGCGCATGCGCGCTGCGCCTGCGCGGCGCCTGACCTCTCCGGGGCTCTGCCCCGGACCCCCTGGCCGCCCACACCCCGGCACCCCACCCGGGGCTGAGGCGGGGGCGGGGGCGGGGGTCGGCGGGGAAAACCGGGGGTGAGGCGCGCGCGGTCTCAGCCGCGGTCCTCCCAGCGCGGCGGCCTCGTGACGAAGAGGCCGCCGAGGTGGGCGTGGTCGGGGTTGCCCGCGGGGTCGAGCTCGCCCTGCTCGGCGATGAGCTCGGCGGCGTACGGCTCGGAGTCGTCCCGCGGCTCGTACCCCAGCGCGCGGGCGGGCGCGAGGTCCCACACCACGCGAGTGTTGGCGGAGGAGCCGTAGACCACGGTGTGCCCCACGCCCTCGGCGGTCAGCGCCGCGTGGAAGAGGCGGGCGCCGTCCTCGGGGCTCATCCAGATCGAGAGCATCCGCACCGAGCTGGGCCTGGGGAAGCAGGAGCCGATGCGGACCGAGACCGTCTCGATGCCGTGCTTGTCCCAGTAGAGCTGGGCCAGGTCCTCGCCGAAGCACTTCGACAGGCCGTAGAAGGTGTCGGGGCGGCGGGGGACGTCGATGGGGATCAGCGGGTCGTCCTTGCCCGGCCAGGGCGTGTAGCCCACCGCGTGGTTGCTGGAGGCGAAGACGATCCGGCGCACGCCCTCCTCGCGCGCCGCCTCGTAGAGGTTGTAGGTGCCCTCGATGTTGGAGCGCAGGATCTCGTCGAAGGACGACTCCAGCGAGATCCCGGCCAGGTGCAGCACCGCGTCCGTGCCCGCGACCGCCTCGCGCAGCGCCGCCCGGTCGCCGAGGCCGGCCGTGATGGCGTCGGGCTCGCCCGGCACCGGGGCGACGTCGAGCGACCGCAGCTCGTACCCGTAGCCCGGCAGCAGTCCGCGCATCAGCGTGCCGACGGTGCCGGCGGCGCCGGTGAGCAGAATGGTCCGAGGCGTCGTGGCCGGGGGAGTCATGAAGGCTCCGTTCATATACGGGGACTACGGGACACGCTAGGCGGCGGCTCCGAACCCGTCAACGGCGCTTCAGTGGCTGCTTGAGAGCTGCTTGACCGTTGATGCCGCCTCCTCTAGCGTGCATCAGACTGTTCAGGGATATAGACAGAAGTCAGAATCTTGCACGAGACGGGACGCGCATGACCGAAGCCCGAGCCTCACTCGCCGAGCGCCTCGACGGCCTGCTGTTCTTTCCCGTCACGGCCTGCCATCCCGACGGTTCGCTCAACCTCGACGCCTACCGCGCCCACGTGCGCGCCGGCGTCGACGCGGGCGCCGGCGCGGTCTTCGCCTGCTGCGGCACCGGCGAGTTCCACGCCCTCACCCGGGAGGAGCTGCACGCCTGCGTCGCCGCCGCTGTCCAGGAGGCGGACGGCGCCGTCCCCGTCCTCGCCGGCACCGGCTACGGCACCGCCAACGCCGTGGCATACGCCCGCGCCGCCGAGGCCGCCGGCGCCGACGGCCTGCTCGCCCTGCCGCCCTACCTCCTCAAGGCGCCCCAGGACGGCCTGCTGCGCCACTACCGCGAACTCGCCGCCGCCACCCCGCTGGAGCTCATCGTCTACCAGCGCGACAACGCCGTCTTCACCCCCGGCACCGTCGTCGAACTCGCCCGGACCCCCGGCATCATCGGCCTCAAGGACGGCCTGGGCGACCTCGACCTGCTCCAGCGCACCGTCTCCGCCGTCCGCGACCGCCTCCCCGAACGCGCCGCCGCCTTCCTCTACTTCAACGGCCTGCCCACCGCCGAGCTGACGCAGCCCGCCTACCAGGCCCTCGGCGTGCGGCTGTACTCCTCGGCCGTCTTCTGCTTCGCCCCCGAGATCGCCCTCGCCTTCCACGCCGCCGTCGGCAGCGGCGACGAGGACACCGTGCGGCGCCTGCTCGACGGCTTCTACCGGCCCCTGGTCGAGCTGCGCGACAAGGGCGCCGGATACGCCGTCTCGCTCGTCAAGGCCGGGGTGCGGCTGCGCGGCGGCGACGTCGGCGGGGTCCGCCCGCCGCTGTCCGAGCCCGCCCCCGACCACGTCGCCGAGCTCGCCGCCCTCATCGACCGCGGCCTGGCCCTCCTGAAAGGCTGAGAGCGATGCGAGCCTCCACCTTCCTCTACCCGTGGGACGTCGTCGGCGACCCGGACGCCGCCCGCCGCGTCGCCGACCTCGGCGTCGCACAGGTCACCCTCGCCGCCTCCTACCACTCCACCCGCGCCCTCACCCCGCGCCACCCGCGCCACCGCATCGTCACCGCCCGCCACGCCGCCGTCTACTACCCGGTGGACGAGGCGCGTTGGGCCGGCAGCCCGCTGCGCCCCCACGCCCAGACCTGGGTTCCGGGGGACGACCCCTTCGGCGAGGCCGCCCAGGCCCTGACCGACGCCGGCCTCGAGGTCCACTCCTGGGTGATCCTCGCCCACAACTCCCGCCTCGGCCGCGAGCACCCCGACATCACCGTCGAGAACGCCTACGGCGACCGCTACCCGTGGGCGCCGTGCATCGCCCGGCCACAGGTGCGGGCGTACGCCGTGCGCCTGGCCGCCGAGGCCGCCACCCGGCCCGGCGCGCGCGGCACCGAGCTGGAGTCCTGCGGCTGGTACGGCCTGGAGCACCTCCACGCACACGACAAGATCGCGGGCGCCCGCCTCGGCGCGGTGGGCGGCTGGCTCATGTCGCTGTGCTTCTGCGCGGTCTGCCGGGCCGGGTACGCCGAGCACGGCGCCGACCCCGAGCGGCTCAGGCGCGCGGTCACCGCCGCGCTGGAGGCGTACTGGGCGGGCCGGGCGGAGCGGGACCCGGCGGACCGCGCGGGGGAGCGGGCGGCGTTCGACCGCCTTCTCGGCCCGGAGCTCGCCGCGGCCGTCTCCGCCTACCGCGACGCCACCGCCGACGCCTTCCAGCGCGAGGCGGTCGCCGCCGTCCGCGGGGCGGCCCGCCTCTCCGGCCGGCCCGGCTTCCGCGTCATGCTCCACGCCGACCCCGGCCCGCACCGCTTCGGCGCCAACGTCGGCGTGGACCCCGCCCGCGTCCTCGCCCACGCCGACGGGGTCGTGCTGCCCTGCCCCGGCGGCCCGGGCGGCGAGGGCGGGCGCGCGGGCGTGCTCACGCCGTTCGCGCCGCACCGCCGCGAGAACACCGTGCTCGCCGCCAACTTCCCCGTCGTCGCCGGCATGGGCGGCAGCCCCGGCACCCTTGCCGCCGACGCCGTCCACGCGGCCGAGCTGGGCGCCGACGAACTGCGGCTCTACCACGCCGGGCTCGCCACCGCCGAGGACCTCACGACCGTCGCCGCCGCCCTCGCCAAGCTGCCGTAGCCCCCGGCGCGGCGCCGGCGGCGTGCGGCGGGCGGCGGGCGCAATTCGGTAACGGTGCGGCATCGTGTTACACGGATAAAACCCGCCCAGCCGGCCCGCCGGGCAGAATCCCCCCGTTCTCCCTGTCCCCAGCTGTCCCCCGGCAGCGCCACCGCCGTGAGGAGCCCCATGCCGCCGCCCGCCGCCCTGGCACGCCTCGACACGTTCTTCCAGATCTCCGAACGCGGCTCCACCTTCGGCCGGGAGGCACGCGGCGGGCTCGCCACGTTCTTCACCATGGCGTACATCCTGGTGCTCAACCCGATCATCCTGGGCGGCGCCACGGACATCAACGGCGACCAGCTCTCCTTCCCCCAACTGGTCACCGCCACCGCGCTGGTGGCCGCCATCATGACGGCGCTGATGGGCATCACCGCCAACCTGCCGCTCGCGCTCGCCGCCGGGCTCGGCATCAACGCGATGGTCGCCTTCCAGATCGCGCCGCAGATGACCTGGCCGGACGCCATGGGCCTGGTGGTGATCGAGGGCCTCATCCTGTGCGTGCTCTCCGCGACCGGCCTGCGGGAGGCGGTGATGCACGCCATCCCCATGCCGCTGAAGATCGCCATCAGCGTCGGCATCGGCATGTTCATCGCCTTCATCGGCTTCGTCGACGCGGGCTTCACCCTCGGCCGCGAGGGCTCCCCGCCCGTCGGCCTCGGCGCCACCGGCGAGCTGACCGGCTGGCCCATCCTCGTCTTCTGCCTCGGCGTGCTGCTGACCCTCGCGCTCCTCGCGCGCGGCATGAAGGGCGCCATCCTCATCAGCATCGTGGCGATGACGGTGCTCGCGGTCGTCGTCAACGCCATCGCCGACATCGCCGACCAGGCCTGGGGCCTGAGCGTCCCCGAGGTTCCCGACGACATCGTCGCCGGCCCCGACTTCGGGCTGCTGGGCAACTTCAGCCTCTTCGGCGCCTTCGACGAGGTCAGCGGCGTGACCGTGGTGCTGCTGGTCTTCACCCTCTTCCTCACCGACTTCTTCGACACCATGGGCACGGCGGTCGGCGTCACCAGCGAGGCCGGGCTGCTGGACGAGCGGGGGCGGGTGCCGCGCCTGGGCCGCCTGCTGTTCACCGACGGCCTGGCCGCGGCGGCGGGCGGCGCGGCGTCGGTCTCCTCCAACACCTCCTACATCGAGTCGGCGGCCGGCGTCGGCGAGGGCGCCCGCACGGGCTTCGCCAACATGGTGACCGGCGGCCTCTTCACCCTCTCCCTCTTCTTCGCGCCGCTCGCGGCGATCGTCCCCGCGCAGGCGGCGGCCCCGGCGCTGGTCGCGGTCGGGTTCCTGATGATGACGCAGGTGGGCCGCATCGACTGGGCCGACTACACGGTCGCGATCCCGGCGTTCGTGACCGTGGCCGTCATGCCGTTCACCTTCTCCATCACCAACGGCATCGGGGCGGGCTTCATCGCGTACGTCGTCCTGAAGTCGGCGGCCGGGAGGACGCGCGAGATCAACTGGCTGGTGTGGACGGCGGCGGCGCTCTTCGTGATCTACTTCGCGATCAACCCCGTTGAGCAGCTGTTCGGGGTGGACTGAAGGCGGGGGAAGCTACTCCTCGGGGCGATAGCAGTACAGCTCCACGTAGTCGCCCTTCTGGACGGTCTCTCCCGCACCGGGGGTGGAGTAGTCGACGACGTCGGTGTCCCGGCAGCCCAGATCCTGCGCGGGATAACTGTAGGGCAGCGGGACCAGGCCGGCGTCCTCGATGGCCCACGCGGCGTCCCCGTACATGCGGCCGCTCACGTCGGGCACGTGGACCTCCTCGACCGGCGGCTCCACCGTCAGCGTCACCAGGCCGCCCGGCGGCAGCCGGCCCCCCGCGGGGTCCTGGCTGATCACCGTGTCGGGCTCGTAGCCCCAGGACTCGGTGCTCACGACGCGATCGGCCGCCAAGCCGACGTCGCTCAGCCGCTGTTCGGCGTCGTCGTACGACAGGCCCGTGACGTCCGGCACATCCAGCGCCTCCGGCTCCGTCTCCCCGGGGTCGGGGCTCTGGCTCTCGTCCGGGTCCGCGGGCTCGGTCTCCTCGGGGCCGGGCGTCGGCGAGGGATCGGGGCCGGAACCGCCGGGCTGGCCGGCGACGGTGAGGGTGACGACCGTCCCGGGCCTGGCCTTCTTCCCGCCCTCGGGGTCCTGGCCGAGGACGGTGCCGGGCTCCTCGTCGGGCGTCTCCTCCGTGTCCTGGTCCACGTCGAATCCCGCGGCCTGGAGCTCGGTGAGGGCGTCCTCGAAGGCGTCGCCGGTGACGTCGGGCACCTTCACCGGCCGCGAGCCGGAGGAGATGATCAGCGTGACGGTCCCGCCCGGGTCGATCCTGCTGCCCGCCGCCGGGGTCGTCGCGCAGACCGTGCCCTCCTCCTCCACGCACGGGCGGCGGCTGCCCTCCACCACCTCGAAGTCGCCGTCGGCCGCCTCCTTTTGCGCCTTGCTCGGGCTCATGCCGCGCAGGTCGGGCACGGTCACCGTGGGGCCGCCGCCGGCGTTCCCGCCCTCGTCGTCGCCGTCGCCGAGCAGGGAGCGGCCCAGGAACACCGCACCCGCCAGCAGCACGAGCGTGACGAACGCCGCCACCAGCGCCGGGCCCCGGGACCTGCGGCGCCGCCGTCCGCCGTGCCCCGGCCCGGTGTCCGGCCCCATGTCCGGCTGCCTCCGCGGAGGCGGACCCGGAGCCGGACCCGCAGCCGGCACCGGTGCCGAGGGGGAGGCCGGGGTGGAGGCGGTGGCGGTGGCGGCCGGTCGCGCCCGCAGCACCGTCGTGGGCCGCTCGGCGGCGACCGGCGCGGGCGAGGCCGGCGGCGCCACGGGCCTGCCGTCCAGCACCGCCTCGATGTCCGCCCGCATCTCCGCCGCGCTCTCGTAGCGGTGCTCGCGGTCCTTCGCCAGCGCCCTCAGCACCACCGCCTCGGCCTCCGGCGTGATCGCCGCGTCGAACGCGCTGGGCGGCTTCGGCTCCTCGTTGACGTGCTGGTACGCGATGGAGACGGCGGAGTCGCCGGTGAACGGCGGCCGACCGGTCAGCAGCTCGAAGAGCAGGCAGCCGGTGGAGTACAGGTCGGAGCGGGCGTCGACGTTCTCGCCCCTGGCCTGCTCGGGCGAGAGGTAGTGCGCCGTGCCGACGACGGCCGCCGTCTGCGTCAGGCCCGCCTCGCCCATGGCACGGGCGATGCCGAAGTCCATCACCTTCACCTGGCCGGTGTCGGTGAGCATGATGTTGCCGGGCTTGATGTCGCGGTGGACGATGCCGCCCTGGTGGGAGTACTCCAACGCCCGCAGCACGCCCGCGCAGACCTCCAGCGCCCGCTCGGGCCTGGGCCTGCCGCCCTCGGTCAGCAGCTCGCGCAGGGTCGAGCCCTCCACGTACTCCATGACGATGAACGGGGTGGAGACCCCGTCGACGAAGTCCTCGCCCGTGTCGTACACGGCGACGACCGCCGGGTGGTTCAGCGCCGCCGCCGACTGCGCCTCGCGCCGGAACCGGGCCTGGAAGGCGGGGTCGCGCGCCAGGTCGGGCAGCAGCGTCTTGACCGCCACGGGCCGCCCCAGCCGCGCGTCGTGCCCGAGATAGACCTCGGCCATCCCCCCGCGCCCCAGCACCTTGCGCAACTCGTACCGGCCCGCGAGCCGACGCGGCGCATCCATATGCTCTGCTCTCCCCGTGAGATCCCCCGTGCACCGGCGCGCGAAGGCAAGCGTACGCCGCGCCCCCGGTGGCGAAATTACACGAGAGCAGAGCCTAGTTCAGCGCGGGGCACGTGGAGATCACGGGCAGATGCCGATGAGACCGCGCTGAATCGGCCCGAACGGCCGTGCGGGGGTGGGGCGGTGAACGGCGGCGCGCCCCGTGCCGCTCGCGCCGCTACAGATGCCGCGTCGCCAGCGCCAGGCGGTCGCGGGCGTCGAGGAGGGCGTCCTTGATGAGCTGCTCGTGCGCCGGGGCGAGCCGGGCCACCGGCACCGAGCAGCTGATGGCGTCCCGGGCCGGGGTGCGGTAGGGGATGGCGACGCCGAAGCAGCTCAGGCCGAGGGTGTTCTCCTCGCGGTCGATGGCGAAGCCGCGCTCGCGCACCAGGCGCAGCTCGTCGATCAGCCGCTCCCGGTCGGTGATGGTGTGCTCGGTCAGCCGCTCGAGATCGCGCGGCAGCATCGCGCGGACCTGCTCGTCGGCGTAGGTCGCCAGCAGCGCCTTGCCGAGGGAGGTGGAGTGGGCCGGGAGGCGGCGGCCGACGCGGGTGAAGGGGCGCAGGTAGTGCTCGGACTGGCGGGTGGCGAGGTAGACCACGTTGGTGCCGTCGAGGCGGGCGAGGTGGATCGTCTCGGTCGTCTCGTCCGACAGCCGGTCAAGGGTCGGGCGGGCGGCGGCCACCACCTCGTCGCCGTCGATGTAGGAGGTGCCGACCAGCAACGCCCGCACGCCGATGCCGTACCGGGTGCCGGTGGCGTCCGTCTCGACCCAGCCGAGCTCGACGAGGGTGCGCAGCAGCATGTAGAGGCTGGACTTGGGGTACCCGACGGCCGACTGCACCTCGGCGAGCGAGTGCATCCCGGGCCGCCCGGCGAAGAACTCCAGCAGCTCGACGGTGCGCACCGCCGACTTCACCTGAGAGCCCGTCTCACCAGCTGACATCGACCTTGACCCCCTTGTTGGCACCGCTATAGGGTCCCAACAGTATTCACATACAGGGACGATGTTCAATATCTCGAACAATCGCGGTTGCAGGAGGAACGATTCCCGTGGCAACACCAGTGTGGAGCGTGGACCCGCGCAGCGGGGCGCAGCGAGAGCAGGTCGCGGTCGAGGCTACCGCCGCCGATGTCGACGCCGCCGTGCGGGCCGCCCACGCCGCGCGGGACGCCCTGGCCGACCGGCCGACCCGCATCGCGCTGCTGCGCGCCGCCGCCGACCAGCTCGAGGCGGCCGGCGCCCAGATCATCGCCGCCGCCGACGCCGAGACCGCGCTCGGGGAGCCCCGGCTGACGGGCGAACTCGCCCGCACCACCGGCCAGTTGCGCGCCTTCGCCGACGAGGTCGCCGACGGCGCGTACCTGGGCGTCGTCATCGACCACGCCGACGACTCCGTCACCCCGCCCCGGCCCGACCTGCGCCGCTACAAGATCCCGCTGGGCGTGGCGGCCGTCTACAGCGCCTCCAACTTCCCGCTCGCCTTCTCCGTGGCCGGCGGCGACACCGCCAGCGCGCTGGCCGCCGGCTGCCCCGTCGTCGTCAAGGCCCACCCCGACCACCCGGCCACCAGCGAGCTGACCGGCGCCGCGCTGCGCCGTGCCGCCGCCCAGGTGGGCCTGCCCGAGGACGTGCTGTCCGTGGTGCACGGCTTCGACGCCGGCATCGAGCTGATCAAGCACCCGCTGGTGGCCGCCGCCGGCTTCACCGGCTCGATCCGCGGCGGGCGCGCCCTGTTCGACGCCGCCGCCGCCCGGCCCACGCCCATCCCGTTCTACGGCGAACTGGGCAGCCTCAACCCGGTCGTCGTCACCGACGCCGCCGCCCGCGAGCGGGCCCCGGAGATCGGCGGCGGGCTCGCGGCCTCCATGACCCTGGGCACGGGCCAGTTCTGCACCAAGCCCGGCCTGGTGCTCGCCCCCGAGGGCGAGGGCGGCGACGAGCTGCTGGACGCCCTGGCCAAGAAGGTCGGCGAGACCGCCCCCGGCGTGCTGCTGGACGCGCGGATGCGCGAGGCGTTCCTCGCCGGGGTGCGGGCGCGCGCCGAGCTGGACGGCGTGACCGCGCCGGTGGCGGCGGGGGAGGGCGAGTCCAACACCGTGGCCGCGGGCTTCCTCACGGTGCCGGCCGAGCGCCTGGCGGAGGAGGGGCCGCACGACCTGCTGCTGGAGGAGTGCTTCGGGCCGGTCACGGTGGTGGTGCGGTACGCCGACGCCGAGCAGGTCGCGGCCGTCCTGTCCCGGCTGCAGGGCAACCTCACCGCGACGGTCCACCTCAGCGAGGCGGAGGGGAACGGCGACGGCGGGCACGGCGCGCGGCTGCTGGCGGCGGTCACGCCGCTGGCGGGGCGGGTGCTGGTCAACGGCTGGCCGACGGGCGTGGCGGTGACCCCGGCCCAGCACCACGGAGGGCCGTACCCGGCGACCACGTCCACCTCGACGTCGGTCGGCGCGACGGCGATCGAGCGGTGGCTGCGGCCGGTGGCGTACCAGTCGACGCCGGAGGCGCTGCTGCCGCCGGAGCTGCGGGAGGACAACCCGCTGGGGCTGCCGCGCCGCGTCGACGGCCGCCGCGAGGGCTGAGGCTGACGACGGCGCTCACCCCCGGGTGGGGTGCCGGGGTGTGGGC